>JAGXHM010000086.1 GCA_024636155.1 Deltaproteobacteria bacterium | reverse complement strand
GTCATTATTCATGGCGTTCCACATGCCGGCCTGCAAGACACCGGCGACCCACAGAGAGATAGACCAGATCAACTGGCCGACCAGGATCAGCCAGAATTGCAGGTTGGCAAGGGGGATGCTGTAGACTTCGCGTCCGTAGATGCGCGGGATAAGAAAATAGAGGCTGGCGAACGCGATCATCGATACCCAGCCCATGGTGCCCATGTGGATGTGGGCAGGCACCCAGTCGGTGTAGTGGATGAACGCCGAGAAGGTCCTGATTGCCTGCATCGGACCCTGCAGGGTCTGCAGGCCGTAAAAGGTGATGCCTAGGATCAGGTACTTGACAAGGTAGTTTTCGCGCATTTGATGCCACTGACCATTCATCGACAGGTAACCGTTGAAGACGCTTCCCCACGATGGCGCAATCAGCATGACTGAAAAGCCCATGGCCAGCGTTTGAATCCAGTCAGGAACCGGAGTCCAGAGCAGGTGGTGTGCTCCGGTCCAGAGGTACATGAAGATCAAGCTCCAGAAGGCAATGATTGACAGTCGGTGACTGTAGATTGGTACGCCAGTCGATTTAGGCAGAAAATAGTAGAACATCGCCAGTGGCGGAGCGGTTAATGCCATAGCCACGGCGTTGTGGCCGAACCACCAGTGGACATTGGCATCGTTGGTGCCGGCGTAGGCCGAGTAGGACTTGAAGAGGGAAACCGGTACTGCCGCCGAATTGACCAGGTAAAGGATTGCTACGCCAACGATCGCCGCCATCATGTACCAGAGCGAGATGTACATCTGCTCCTCTTTGCGCTTTATGATGGTCATGATGATGTTGACGGAAAAGGCGACCCAGAGGATGACGACCATGACATCGATCGGCCATTCCATCTCGTGGTATTCTTTCGAGGTGGTGTAGCCGAGCAGCAGGGTGATTGCCGAGGCAATGATGGTGATGTTGAAGAACCAGAGCTGGAATTTTGCCAGTTTGTCGCTCCAGAGTGGCACTTTGCAGAGCCTCTGGACCATGTAGAGGAAAGTGGCAAAAATGACTCCGACCGCCCAACCGTAAATGCCCGCGTTGGTATGGATCGGGCGAAGACGTCCGAAAGTAAAGTAGGGCGGGAAATTAAGATCCGGGTCGACCATTTGGAAGGAGACAATGACTCCAACCAACACAGCGACCAGTCCCCAAATCACGCTCCACGTGACAAAACTACGCACGATGGCGTAGTTATAGGTCTGGTTCTCCATAGCACCTCCTGAGAATTATTAATTTGAATTAAAGTGTAAGTCTGAGCCTACGATTGTCAAGACTTAATTAAACATTACAAAAACGGTTTTATTTATACTGGAGCATAATGCCTTTGTCAATAGTTAGCTGGAGATTTATAGCTTACTGTCTTTCAGGGTAGATTGGACTTCCATTTCTGTCGGTAAAATATGATTATTAGTCCATTATCTCTTTTGGGAGCAGTTTGTGCGAACCAGTCTGGGTAAAAAACTACAGCTTTATACCGGTGGCATTGTTGCTTTGCTGCTGGTGGTCACCTTTCTGGTGTTGGAGCGCAACCAGGCGCAGGCTTGGGAGGATTACCTCTTTAACCAGAGCCTTTCTTTTGCCCGGCTGGCAACACCTGAGCTCTTGAAGCGCTTTCGCGGTTCTTTCCCACCTGATGAGCCTGCGGAAATTGCTGCTATGCATGAGTTTCTTGGTTTAAACCGTGATCTGGTGCAATTCTCTCTGGTATCGGCAACCGGCCGACGACTCTACCTGTCAAGCATTTTCGAGAATTTTCCCGGTCTGAATCTACAACCTTTTGATAATGAAAACCTCTCGGCCCGACTTGCGGCCGAGCGCACAACGATGGTTACTCACAAGTTGCCTGGTGGTGGTCGCCTGCTTGATCTGATCGAACCTGCCTTCGGTCCGACTGGTCAACAGGTGGTTTCAGTCCGCTATCTGATCTCCTACGATTCAATTGATGCTCGCATGCAGGAGGCACGCAGACATTTTGTCATGATTGCGATTGCCGCGCTCTTTGGCTGCTTGATAATGGTCAGTCTGATCGCTCGACGTATCACCCAGCCGATTGCCAGTTTGACTGATGGAGCCCGCTCTCTGGCTCGCGGCGAACTGGAGACACGGATTGCGACCGAAAGTCGCGATGAACTCGGTACGCTGGCGCAGGCTTTTAACGATATGGCCGAGAGCCTGTCGGTCAATCGTGCCGAGTTGACCCGCAAGAATGAAGCTCTGATTACGGCCAATGAGCATATGCGGTCGATGCAGGAGCAATTGCTGCGCAGCGAACGCCTGGCCGCTATTGGGCAATTGGCCGCTGGCGTTTCCCATGAAATCGACAATCCGGTCGGAATTATTCTCGGCAACGCAGAACTGCTCCTGGAGGATATGCGAGAGGATGACCCCTTGCGCGACGATGTCGCCGCAATCATCGAAGAGTGTCGGCGCTGTAAGCGCATCACCGGTGGCCTGCTTGGCTTTGCCCGCTCTACCGAAGGGCACCTCGAGCGAGTCGAACTCAACCAGCTGGTCAAGGAGACAGTGGCTTCATTGTGGCCGCAGATGCTTTTCAAGGACCTTGATCTGACAATCGATCCATCAGACGGTGATTTGTGCGTGATTGGCGACGCCGACCAACTGCGCCAGGTCATGATAAATGTCTTGTTAAATGCAGCTCAAGCTCTTCAGGGAAGTGGACAGCTCAAGATTGCTTTACTAAGACAATCAGGTCAAGCTCTTGTTCTTGTCGATGACAGTGGTCCAGGGATTCCAGAAGAGGATCGTGAAAAAGTTTTCCAGCCGTTCTTTTCGACCAAGGCTCATGGTGAGGGGACCGGCCTTGGATTGCCCCTATGCCGCAAGCTGGTCGAGGCACAGGGTGGGGAAATCTTCGTCGATAAGTCACCATTGACAGGCGCGAGACTTTCGGTTTCTCTGCCCCTGTCAGATTAGTTTTCACGTGATTACGATTTAAGGAAAAAAGCTTTGACATGCTTCGTAGCGATTCATTAGGATAAGCAATAATTTTCTCATCGGATATACCACAATTATGGATTTTGTACTAAAACTTTTGAATGACGATATTCGTCGCGTCGAGGCACAATTTCGTGATGACTTGGCGTCGCGTGTGCCGCTGATTCGCAAGGTTGGCGAATATGTGCTGTCCAGCGGCGGCAAGCGTGTGCGCCCAATGATCGTATTGCTCAGTGCCCGTCTTGCGAACTACCAAGGTGAATCCCATATTGGCCTGGCCAGTGTCGTCGAGTTCATCCATACGGCAACCCTGTTGCACGATGACGTCGTCGATAACGCTGTGTTGCGTCGCGGCCAGGATTCTGTCAATTCGGTGTGGGGCAACGAAGCCAGTGTGCTGGTTGGCGATTTCCTTTTTGCCAAATCCTTTTCCATTATGGTGCGTGAAGGCAATTTGAATATTCTCAAAACTCTCTCTGATGCCACTACCCAGATGGCAGAAGGAGAGGTGCTGCAGTTAATCGGTACCAGTGATGTTGACCTTGACGAGCAGCGGTATATCGAAGTCGTCAAGAACAAGACAGCGGTACTGCTTTCAGCAGCGAGCCGTTGCGGGGCGATTCTGGGTGACAGCCCTCTCGCGGAAGAAGAGGCGTTGGCGGCCTATGGCATGGACCTTGGTATCGCCTTCCAGCTCATGGATGATGCCCTTGACTACGTCGCTGACCAGAGTGAGTTCGGCAAGGAATGCGGCCATGATCTCCTGGAAGGCAAGGTTACCCTTCCTCTGATTCATGCCTTGCGCCAATGCACTGCTGAAGAAAGGGCGAAGGTTACTGCTATTGTCGAGCAGGAAGTCTTGCCGAGTGAAGATCTGCAATATATTGTCAACCTGATTCACTCCTATGATGGTATTGACTTTACTCGTGAGCGGGCGAAAGTTCTGGTGGAGTCAGCCAAGAACCACCTCTCCACGTTTGCCGAATGCCCAGCCAAAGAAGCCATGAACAGGCTTGCAGATTACGTTATTAGCCGCAATCACTAGAGGCTGCCATCCTCTGCAATGTCATATTAGACGTTCTGGTTTCACAACATTCCAAATATCCCGCCATATTCCCACCTGATATGCCGTGTTTTAACTTTTCTTAGATTTTTTTTTCTCGACCAGCCCCCCGTATAAAGAGTGTTTTATAGTTGGCGCGAAGTTTGCTGTGTAGAAAAGTTACATGTTTCGTTTATGTGCAAATCGGAGGTCTTGTGGAGAACTTTCAACTGGTACATCAATTGATGTGTGACTTTGAGGGCGAGAAATACCTGGTCGAGATTTTTAGCCGCCCTGATGGCAGTCACTTTGCGCGCACGGCTTTCAGCCCGCAGGATGTGATTATCAGTGATGGGCTCAACCTTGACGATGCACTTCTCAAACACCAGGATCTGCTGCCCCTGGCCATACATTCCAGGCGAATGCACTTCTCCTCACGATTGATTAACTGATTCTGCCTCTCTCTGTGAAAATCCGGGTACCCGACCGAGTGCCCCTCCTGCTATACTGCATAGATGCGCCGCTTCTCCTTCCATAAAAAAGTTCTCTACGTATTCTGTGGCCTGACCTTGCTGCCGCTGATTGCCCTGGCGATTTTTGCCGGTCAAAGTCTGGATACAGTTGAACAGCTGTTGCGCACCAGCGCCATCAGCGCCCTTGATGATCAGGCTGCGGAAACTCTTGAACTGCGTGCGGTCATGGTTGCCGATGAAGTGCGTACTTTTTTACGCAGGATCGAAAGTGATCTTGGTGTGCTGGCAAGGTTGCCTGTTGAGGCGGAGGAGTACCTCTGGTTCAATAAAAACCACCGTCGTCCGATCTGGATGCGCACGGGGACCAACCAGTGGCCGCGTGAATTACGACCGTCTGTAAGGCTCTATAAAGAAATCACCTACATTGATTCGAATGGTATGGAGCGCCTGCGGATTGCTGATGGTGTTTTGTCTGAAGACTTGCGCGATGTGTCCAACCCTGCCAACACGACCTATCTGTCAGAAGTCTATTTCAGTGCTGCACGAGAACTCCAGGAAGGTCAGATTTATGTTTCGCACGTCACTGGTTGGCATGTTAATAAACATGCACAGCTTGGTGGGGCGATGACTCCAGAGGAGTCTATTGAGGGAGCAGGCTATGAGGGGGTTGTGCGCTTTGCGCAACCGATCTTCACCTCTGGAGGTCAGCTAAAAGGTGTCGTTGTGCTGTCCCTTGACCATCGCCATCTGATGGAATTCACTCAGCATATTTCACCGACGAAAGAAAGATTCGTTATCTTCCCTTCTTACAAGAGCGGTAACTATGCTTTCATGTTCGACAATGAGGGCTGGATTATTACCCATCCGAAATTCTGGGATATCAGAGGTTTGGATAAAGAGGGACACCTCGTTCCTCCTTACACCAAGGACTCCACTCCGGAAGCAATTGCCATCGGCACCATCCCCTACAACCTGCGCGAAGCGGCGTTTATCCATCCCAATTATCCGGAAGTCCATCAGTCCGTGCTCGGAGGCCGCTCTGGAGTCGTCGATGTCACCAATGTCGGAGGCTCTCGGAAGATCATGGCGTTTGCGCCGATCTTCTTTGATTCGGGACCTTACGCCGAGACAGGGGTCTTTGGCGGCATAACCATCGGTGCCGAGGTGAAGCAGTTCCACAATATGGCGGAAGCTACTTCTGCGAATATCCGGCGGCTTTACAAAGGGTTCCTGACCGGAGCCTGGGTGTTGATCGGTTTGACGGCCCTGCTGGTTATCTACGTCGCTTATCGTCTTTCGCATAACATTACCGGTCCACTCTCTACCCTGGTTGCCGGGACCAAGGAAATGGCGCGAGGCAAACTGGGAACGCAGGTGGAAGTTGTCAGTCCGGTCGAGGTCGCTGAATTGGCAACGGCTTTCAATACCATGGCACGACAACTCAATGAGCGCCGTGAAAGGTTGTTGAAGACGTTGGCTGTTCTGCGTCATTCTCGTAAGGAAATTAAGCAGGAAAGGGATTTCAAGCAGACGATTGTTGAAAATGTCGAGGTCGGAATCCTGACTCTTGACAGCAGTCAATACGTAACCTCATTGAATGGTGTGGCGCGCGTCATCCTGAACATTAAGGATGAAACTGTTGCCCACCTGTCTCTCAAGGAATTTCTGCATAACTTTCCCGAGTTGTATGAGACGATTTCGCAAATTACGCAAACTGAACATTGGAGCGAATACGCCTCTCTGGAAAGAAAGGGCCGCTCGCTAACCTATCGATTGGCGCTTTATCCGCTTTCTTCCGGACGGGAAGACGGTTACATTTTGACTGTCGAGGACTTGACCGAACGCGTCAACTTCCGTCAACAGATGGCTCGCCTTGAGCGACTCGCTTCTCTGGGACGCCTTTCTGCAGGTATTGCCCACGAAGTACGTAACCCACTGACAGGTATTAGTCTGTTGCTTGACGAACTGCATGATCGCATGCTCGCTCATCCTGTAGACCAAGGCTTGATTCAGCGTGCATTACAGGAAATTGAACGTTTGGAGGGGTTGGTTAATGACCTTCTGAATTTTTCGTCTTTGCCGGACGCACGGCTCGCACCAGGTGACCTTGCTGTGGTTCTGCGTGACACACTCTTCCTTTTGAGTAAACAGTTCCAGATGCAGCAAATTCTGCTTCATGAAGATATCCCGGAGGAGTTGTTGCATCCCCGCATGGACAGTGATCGTCTGAAACAGGCGATCTTCAACCTGTTAACCAATGCTATTGCCGCCATGCCGAGTGGCGGCGAATTGTGGATTTCTGCTAAACGTACTGTTGAGGGCGCTTTACTGACGATCCGCGATACGGGACAAGGCATTCCTGCTGATCGCCTCGCACTGATTTTCGAGCCATTCTATACGACCAAAGGCGAGGGGACCGGTCTGGGACTTTCAATTACCCATACTATTATCACCAGTCACGGGGGAAGTATCGAAGTGCAGAGCCAGGAGGGGGTGGGAGCAGAGTTCACTCTTTACCTCCCTGATAATGGTCAAAATTAACCTTCGGGTGAAATTCTGTCTGGATAGGTCTTGGTGAATTGTTCGATGTGGCCAATCTTAGCCACATTCTGTTGTTCCCCTTTTTGTCTGTCGTTATCATATATTTCTAAAAAAGTTCTTCTGTATTGCATTGAGGAGATTGTTGCATGGAACGCATTCTAATCGTAGATGATGAGGCTTTTATCCGCGAGAATCTTGAAAGAATTCTTGCTGAGGACGGGTATCATCCTTATTCCACAGATAATGGCGATGATGCCGTCAAAGAAGTCAGTGAAGCCGATGTCGATCTGGTTCTGCTCGATCTGAATCTTGGTGCTCAAAGCGGTCTTGATGTTCTACGTGCCATGCGTGAGATTGACCCTGGAATACTGGTCATTATTATTACCGGTTACGGCACTGTCGAGAGTGCCGTCGAAGCATTGAAAATGGGCGCTTATGATTACATCAAGAAGCCTTTTAAAGCCGATGCGATTCGCCTGATTGTTCGTCTGGCGCTGGAAACTCAAAACCTGCGTCGTGAAGTTCGCCACTTACGACGTGGCGGCCAGTTAAAAGATCTTTCCGGGAATAACCTCATGGTCGGTTCCAGTGAACAGTTGACGCTGGTTTACCGGCAGATCCGTGAAGTTGCCAAACATGAGACCTCTACAGTTTTGATTACTGGTGAATCAGGGACCGGCAAAGAATTGGTAGCCAGGGCAATCCACCAGCAGTCACCCCGCAAAGATAAACCCTTTGTGGAAATCAACTGTGGTTCCTTACCTTTCAATTTACTTGAAACCGAACTTTTCGGTCATGAACGAGGCGCTTTTACCGATGCCAAAAACCGTAAAATTGGTCTCTTTGAGGAAGCTGACGGTGGCACGATTTTTCTTGATGAGATTGGTGAAATGGATCCGACGCTTCAGGTCAAGCTGCTCAGGGTTCTTGAAGATCGTAAAATTCGTCGGTTGGGTGGTAACCGGAATATCGATATCGATGTCAGGATTGTGGCCGCCACCAATCTGGAACTTAAGGAGGCAATTGAACAGAAGGCGTTTCGCGAGGATCTTTTCTATCGTCTCAATGTGTTCCCCATCCATGTGCCTCCGCTACGAGATCGTCGCGAGGATATTCCTCCATTGCTTGAGCTTTTCCTTAAACACTACAGCGAGGAATTCCGTAAAAATATTCGCGAGATCTCTCGCACCGCTTTGGATCTGTTGATGCGTTATCACTGGCCGGGCAATGTACGTGAATTGCGTAACGTAATGGAGCGAATCTGTATCATGCACAACCAGGAGACAATTACACCCGAGTGCCTGCCTCGTGAAATCTGGGGAGATAAGCCCAAGGACGATACGACTTTCGATTGCCGGATTCCTCCTGAAGGCATACTGTTTGAGGAGATTGTCGGTCGGCTGGAAAAGGACCTGATTGATCAGGCGGTTGGTATTACTGGTGGCAATGTCGCCAAAACAGCACGTCTGCTTAACCTGCCGCGGGGAACATTGCGTTATAAAATGGAAAAATACGGGTTGTCAGAAGAATCTTGACTTATGTTTTTATGGTCTTGAAGTCAATTGTGAGAGATTTGTGAGGTTAATGTGCTATAATCCCACTCAACAATATAATCTCACCGATAATAGCAAACTCAAGGTAATTTGAGGACGCAAAGCCACGGGTCCACTGCCCGCATGACATAAGTGGATAGCCGGGTTGCCGAAGAGGGGTAGCGCCAGACATAAAGCCCGTCTCCGGAATCGCGAGATGGGCTTTTTTTAGATCGGATGACAGGGGGGTTGTTTTTATGGATGCAAGACCAATCGCAATCGTTGTTGATGACAGCAAACCTTTTCTTCTGTACCTGTCGATCCTTCTGAACCGCATGAACCTCGAAGTCCTGCCCGTTAATAGCGCTGCCGAAGCTCTCGAAATAGCACGTGTAACCCGTCCTCACCTCATCACCATGGATATGATGATGGCCGATATGGATGGTCTCGAAGCCCTGCATGCTATTCGCGCTGATGAGGAACTTGCCGATCTGTCTGTCATCATGATCTCCAGTTATCAGGACAAAAATCGGCAATGGGAAGCCTTGAGCCTTGGTTGCATTGACGTACTCGACAAACCGGTTGATCTACGTCGATTGCATAAGGCGGTCCAGCGCTGTGACTTGTATTCAGGTGGCCGCCGGCGTTATCTGCGAGCACCTTTCGAGAAAATGGTTGGCTTGCATCATAAAAGCAAACTTTACGAAGTTTCGAGCGTCACCCTTTCTGAGCGCGGTATCTTCCTGCGTATGGGCGAGCAACTGCCAAAGGGTGACCATGTCGAGGTTGATTTGCCACTGCCATCGAATAAGACCCTGCGGGTCGGTGGTTCTGTGATCTATGGCCAAGCTAAGAATGACGGCTGCTCGGTGATCTCCCATGGCATAGCTATTAAGTTTGACCGCATGATTTCGAAAAAAGGTGAGATCCTTTCCAGTTTGGTAGAAGAATTACTGATTGGCGATATCGTCTTGGAACAGACCGAACCGGTTATCAAGTCGGGTTGACGATTCAAACCAACGTCTCAAACCTTGCCAGAGAGGCGACCTGCCTTTTTTGAGACTGCATTTCCAGCCATTTTCCGATATCCTCTTTTTAAAAATAATCGTGTAAAGAGTTGCAGTAAAAACTGCAACAGCCTATCTGATCATCTGCTGGGAGGTTGCTATGCAAAAGATGAACTGGAGTCCGCCTGAACTTCTGAACATGTCCGGTAGCTACTGGAGTACCTGTGCCCTGCACGCCGGGGTAAAACTCGACCTGTTTACTGCGTTAAGTGAAATGCCGGCGACAGTGGTGGAGCTAGCTGCGTGTCGTGGTTTTGATGAACGTGGTTTGGGCATGCTACTCGACGCTCTTGCGGCACTGGGATTGCTCAACAAGGATGGGGAGAGCTACCAGGCAACCCCCTTTGCATCACAATTCCTCTCACTGAACTCTCCCGGTTATCTCGGTCATATCATTCAGCATCATCATCACCTGGTCGAAAGCTGGTCGCGCCTCGATGAAGCTGTCCGTTGCGGAGGACCGATCCGACGCCGGGTCTCCCACGAAGCTGACGAAATTGAACGGGAAAGCTTTCTGCTCGGCATGTTCAACCTGGCGATGATGTTGGCTCCACAGGTCGTTAAACAAATCGATCTCGCCAAACGCAAACACTTGCTTGACCTCGGTGGTGGCCCAGGCACCTATGCCATACATTTCTGCCAGGAAAATCCAGAGTTGCAGGCCACTATTTTCGATCTGCCGACCACCAGACTCATTGCTGAAAAGACGATCCGTCAATTCGACTTGCAGGAGCGCATCAACTTTGTCGCTGGTGATTTTCAGGAGGATCCGCTGACCGGTAGCTATGACGTGGCGTGGCTCTCTCATGTGCTGCATGGTGAAGGGGCGGCCGGGTGTGCCAATATGCTACAGAAAAGTGCCGACGCCCTGGAGCCTGGCGGGCTACTGCTGGTGCAGGAGTTTATTCTCAATGACCGTCGTGACAGTCCTCTTTTCCCGGCCCTGTTTTCATTGAATATGTTGATTGGAACCCCCCAGGGGCAAGCTTACAGTGAAGGGGCGATTACTTCTCTGCTTGAGGCCGCAGGCCTGGAGAACGTTGAACGTTTGCCGATGGAGCTGCCGAATGGTGCCGGAGTCATGTGCGGACGTAAGCTTTAGTGAGCCGTCTTCAACAGTGATCAAACCTATAAAAAATTTGCCACGGAGGTTGCAGTGGTCACCCGTCAGCTATTGAATATGGCGCTGAAAAGTTCACCAGTCTTCTTTGCGTCTTCGTCTCTTTGTGGCTGAACTTGTTTTTTGGCTAAAGGAACCTTATCGTTTTGCGGCGGCAAAGAATCATCATCGAAGGTATTGTGCAGGGCGTTGGTTTCCGCCCGTTCATCTACCAGTTGGCCGCGCGCTTCGGCCTGGCTGGATCTGTGTGCAACGACACCCGCGGAGTCACGGTAGAAGTTGAGGGAGAAGCAGGCGTCTTAGCTCGGTTTGTGGCAGCAATCCGTAGTGAAAAACCGCCACTCTCTGTGATCCAGTCGGTTGATACACAAACCATCCCCGTGCAGGGAACGACCGGTTTTAAAATTTTACAGAGCGCGCAGGACAAAACCCGTCGCGCCCAGATCTCGCCGGACACCTTTGTCTGCGACGATTGTCTGCAAGAACTCTTTGATCCCATTGATCGCCGCTTTCGCTATCCCTTTATTAACTGCACCAATTGTGGTCCGCGCTACACGATTGTTACCGGCATCCCTTATGACCGGCCGCTGACCACCATGGCTGATTTCCCTCTTTGTGATGATTGTCAGTCAGAGTACATCGATCCGGAATCTCGTCGTTTCCACGCTCAGCCGAATGCCTGCCCTGCATGTGGCCCGCAATTACAGTTGATTGATGCCGATGGCAGTCCCGTTGCCAGTGACGATCCCTTGTCGGAAGCGATCCGCCGGCTTAAAGATGGCCAGATCCTGGCAATCAAGGGTTTGGGCGGTTATCATCTCGCCGTTGATGCCAGCAGCCAGGACGCAGTACAGGAGCTTCGCCGCCGTAAACAGCGGGACGAAAAACCGTTTGCCTTGATGGCAAAGGACCTTGTAACCGTACAGCGTTTAGCCTCTGTAGGTGAGGATGAGGCCCGACTTCTGCAAGGCGTCGAACGTCCAATCGTGCTGCTGCAGAAGAGGATAGATCACTCGCTTGCCGAAAGCATCGCGCCTGACAATCGCTACTTCGGTGTCATGCTCCCCTGTACGCCACTGCATTACCTGCTTTTGCAAAATGATTTTGAGGCGTTGGTGATGACCAGCGCCAATCTCTCCGATGAACCGATCGCCTTTGAGGATGGGGACGCTTGTCAGCGTCTGGCGACAGTCGCCGATGCCTTCTTGAGTCACAATCGCCGCATTCATACCCGTACCGATGATTCGATTGCCAGGGTGATGGCCGATCGACCGCTTCTGTTGCGTCGCTCGCGTGGGTTTGTGCCGCGCAGCATCGCTTTGCCGGTCGATGGTCAGTCGATTCTTGCAGTTGGGGCCGAGTTGAAGAATACGATCTGTTTGACTCGTGGCGATCGTGCTTTTCTAAGCCAGCATGTCGGTGATCTGAAGAACCTTGAAGTTTATGACTCCTTTAAGCAAACCATCAAGCACTTGCAGTCGATTCTTGAAGTACTCCCGGAGCTGGTGGCTCACGATCTTCACCCCGACTATGACTCGACACGCTACGCCTTGGAAGAAAGTGGCTTGCTGACTGTTGCTGTGCAGCACCACCATGCCCATCTCGCCAGCTGTCTCGCCGAGCATGGCGTCGAGGAGCCCGCCATCGGTGTCATCTTTGACGGTATCGGTTACGGCGCAGACGGCAAACTTTGGGGTGGGGAATTTCTGGTTGGTGACTTGAGCAGCTACGAGCGTGTCGGTCATTTCCGTTATCAGCCGATGCCGGGCGGCGATCTGGCAACCAGGCAACCGTGGCGGATGGCTTTGAGCTATCTGCAATCGAGTTATGGAGAGATACCCGCGGGCATAAAAGCCTTTGATGGCATTGCTGAAAACGAGTTGCGTCTGGTTGCCCAGGCGACCCTGAAGGGGATCAATGCGCCGCTCACCTCAAGTTGTGGACGTCTTTTTGATGCGGTTGCGTCCCTGCTTGGCTTGCGCCAGCAGGTTTCCTTTGAAGGCCAGGCTGCCATGCAACTGGAAATGATCGCCGATCCGACACAGTCACGCCCTTATCCATACCTGCTGTCTTGTGATGACGATCAAATTGTTTTCGATCCTTTTCCGTTGATTGATTCGATCATCAGAGACCATTCGGCGGGGCTTCCTGCTGCACAAATCTCCGGTCGTTTCCATCGTTCTCTTGCCATGATGATTGAAGAGGTTTGTGAAGAGATACGACAGAGGACTGGCCTCAGTCTGGTTGTTCTCTCTGGAGGAGTCTTTCAGAATTGTCTTTTGACCGAGATGGCTCTGGAGCGTCTTGAAAAGTCGGGTTTTAAAGTTCTCACCCATTCCCTCGTTCCACCAAACGATGGTGGCCTGGCTTTGGGCCAGGCGGTTATTACCAGCCACTAAATCCCCAACGTTGAAGCCAGCCTGAGCAGCGTTTCATCAATGTCCCGCCGACCACCCTGGGTCACTTTTTCAAGGTCCGTCTGACTTATCGTTCCGCAGGAAAGGCCGAGCATTTTTCCTGATTCGCCTCGCAAAAGAGTTTCTACCGCGGTTACACCGAACCGGGCGGCCAGCAGGCGATCGAAAGAGGATGGTGAACCGCCACGCTGGTAATGACCCAGTACCATGATGCGGGTTTCGAAACCGACTCGATCCTTGATCTGGTCGGCGATGTCCTGGGCTTTGCCAGCCCCCTCGGCGACCATGATGATCGAGTTGTCGCGTCCTTCCTGGAAACGTTTCTGCAGATGTTCGCAGATATCATTGAGATCGTAGCGTGATTCGGGAATCAGGGCGTATTCGGCGCCACAGGCGATGCCGGCAACCAGCGCCAGGTAACCACAGTTGCGGCCCATGGTTTCGACAACGAAGGTGCGGTCGTGGGAAGAGGCAGTGTCCTTCAGATTGTCAACGGCATGGATGATATTGTTCAGGGCCGTGTCAACACCGAGCGACATGTCGGTAAATGGTATGTCATTATCGATGGATGCCGGGATTGCGATGACCCGAATGCCGCGTTTTTGCAACTCCAGTGCGCCGCGATGGGAGCCGTCTCCGCCGATGACGACCAATCCTTCGATCTCCATCTCTTTGAGGTTCTCAGTGGCCAATCTCCGTCCAGGCTCTTCGAGCATTGCAAGGCAACGGGCACTCTGTAAAAAAGTCCCGCCCACTTGCAGCTTGCTACTGACTGATTTGGTCGTCAGGAGCTCGTACTGTCGATCTATCAGTCCCTGGTAACCTTTTTGAATGCCGACGACCTCAACGTTGTTACTCAGTCCGGTTCGAACCACCGCTCGAATGGCTGCGTTCATTCCCGAACAATCACCGCCACTGGTCAGTACTGCGATGCGCTTCATATATAGGCTCCTCTTTTCTGTCGGATGTTGGCTTGCAAGAAGTTAAACCGCTGAAGGTTGCTTTGTCATAAGAGAACATGCATGGGTATCTTCAGCAATTTATTAATCTTTTTACCTGAAACGTGATACATCTAAAAAATATGATCTATCTCTCGACCAGCTGCAGGGTCGTGGTTATAATGGACCTAAACCTCTACGAAATCATTTAAATAGGGAAACGATAATGAAACAATTGTGTAGCTTGTCAACTTTACTTTTTTTCTGCTTGGTTGGGGTGGCTCTCGGCAGCAGCACGCTCGAAGAAAAAGTGATTGAACACCAGTTTGCCAATGGCATGAAACTGCTGGTAGTCGAGCGGCATGATACGCCGATCGTCTCGGCTTATATCACCATCGGGGTTGGTTCGGTGCATGAAACCAGTGAGACCCGCGGCGTCGCTCACCTGCTGGAACACATGCTCTTTAAGGGGACTAAAACCCTTGGCACAACGGACTATGAAAAAGAGCGGCCGATCCTTGAGGAAATTGAGAAGGTCGGTAGCAAGCTGGATGCTCTGCGGTTGCGAACTGGTAACGACCCAACGCAGGTTGCCGTCCTCGAAGAGGAACTGGCGGCGCTGCAGAAAGAGCACAAGCAGTACGTGGTCAAGGATGTCTTCTCCAACCTTTATGCAGAAAACGGTGGAGTTGGTTACAACGCTTTTACCAGCAAGGATCTGACCACCTACCTGATTTCCCTGCCATCCAACAAGCTGGAACTCTGGGCACTGATCGAGTCTGATCGGATGAGGAACCCCGTCTTGCGTGAGTTCTACACCGAACGTGATGTCATTCATGAGGAACGGCGACGTTCCTACGACACCAACCCGTCTCGTCGGCACTATGAGAGCCTGGTGAACAACGCTTTCGCCGTACACCCCTATCGCAACCCGATTATCGGTTGGCATTCGGATATCGCCAATCTGAGCCCACAAAAAACCCGAGAGTTTCTGCAGAAGTATTATGCGCCGATCAATACCGTGATCGCCCTGGTTGGTGACGTCAAGGCCGCAGATGCCATCGCTCTGGTTGAACGCTACTTTGGTGACCTTGAGCCGGGGACCCCGGCCCCAAACGTGTCAGCGCTTGAGCCTGAGCAAAATGGCGAAAAACGGGTTGTCGATATCTTCGATGCCGAGCCGCGCTTGGCGATTGCCTTTCACAAGCCGACCATGCCGCATAAGGATGACTATACTTTTGATCTGATCGATCAGGTGCTTGGTAGTGGCCGTACGTCACGCCTCTACCGTTCGCTGGTGGAAGAACAGAAGCTGGCAACTTCAGTCTCGGTCTACGGGGCGCCGGGTTCGCGCTATCCTAATCTGTTTGTTGTTGACGCGATACCGCGCCACCCGCACACAACTGAAGAGCTTGAAGCTGCGATTTATGTTGAGCTGGACAAGCTCAAGCATGAACTGGTTGACGAGACCGAGCTGACCAAGGTCAGAAACCGGTTGGTGACAGATCAATTGCGGCAGCTCAGGAGTAACTCAGGCCTGGCCCGACTGCTGACCAGTTATCAGTCGTTGTCTGGTGATTGGCGCTATCTGGCAACCTATACCCAGGAGATTGAAAAAATTTCTGCGGAAGATATCAAGGCAGCAGCCAACACTTACTTCACTTCGAGCAATCGCACTGTTGTCGTTCTGAAAAGGGAGGATGCGTTATGATGACCTTCTTACGCTCACTCCGTTTTGTCCTTCTCGGCTGTCTTGCCAGCCTTGCGTTTCTTGCCGGTTGTGCCACCCCTCTGCCAAGTCAGCCTGAGCAACTGCATTACCCTGCTCTGGATTTTCAGCTGCCCGAAGTGGAAACCCTGACCCTTGCCAACGGTATTCGGCTCTATCTCAAAGAGGACAAAGAGCTGCCTCTGGTGCAAATGACAGCAATGCTCGGTTCTGGCGCCATGACCACTCCGGCCGGGAAGATCGGCTTTGCCGGTTTGTTCGGCAGCAGCTGGCGCACTGGTGGTGCCGGTGAGCGAACCCCGGAAGAGTTGGATGCGTATCTTGACTTCCTGGCCGCCGACCTGAGTGCCAGCATGGGACCTTACAGTGCAGAG
Organism: Deltaproteobacteria bacterium; assembly: GCA_024636155.1. Classification (GTDB taxonomy): domain Bacteria; phylum Desulfobacterota; class Desulfuromonadia; order Desulfuromonadales; family BM103; genus M0040. Next base: position 1,569 of record JAGXHM010000086.1, on the reverse strand, counting down.
CTGGAGCTTTCCTTGCGCTCAGAAGATCTTGGTAAAGGTGTCGCGGTGCTGGGCGATCTCCTGCTCCGTCCGGCGTTTGCAGACGAGCGGCTCGAACTGGCGCGTCTGCAGGCTCAGGAACATCTGCGTCGCCAGAACGATAGTCCTGGCGCTATCTCCAGACGTTTGCTGATGGCAGCACTTTACCCTGATAACTATCTCGGCTATTCGCCAACTTCTGAAACCCTTACGGCAGTCGTGCGGCAGGACCTGGTTGATTTTCATCAGACTTATTTTGCGCCGAATAATCTCTGGATAGCCGTTTCCGGCGATTTTGACCGTGAGAACCTTTTGCAAATTCTGCATGACAATTTTGGTGATTGGTCGCAACGGGAGGTGCCGGAACAGCAACTTCCGACGATTACTCGGTCAGAATCCGGAATGATACAAGTGGCCGCCAAAGAGCTGCCGCAGACCACGATTGTTATCGGTGATCTGGGGCTAACCAAGGATCATCCTGATCAGTATGCTGTCCGGGTGCTCAATTACATCCTCGGTGGTGGTGGCTTCAACTCTCGTATGATGCGCGAAATTCGCTCGAACCGCGGCCTGGCCTATTCGGCCTATTCCTACTTTCAGGTCGGTCGTCGTTTACCCGGTCCTTTTGTTGCCGGCACTGAAACCAAAAACGCCTCCGTCGTTCCGGCTCTCAGCCTGACCCGCGAAATTATGGTAGATTTGCGTAATAATCTGGTGACTGATGAGGAGTTGCAGCTGGCGAAAGAGAGCCAGATCAATTCTTTCGTCTTCGGCTTCGAGGACACCCATTCGGTGGTCAGCCAACAAATGTCATTGGCTTTTTATGGCTATCCCGCGGACTATTTGTCGCGTTATCGTGACCGGATCGCTGCAGTGACGGCAAATGATGTGCAGCGTGCGGCTCGCGAATTCATCAACCTCTCCCGGCAGCAGATTGTTCTGGTTGGCAACCCGGAAGGATTTAGCAAAGAACTTGCGGCGTTCGGCCTGCCTGTCGTGGACATTGATCTGGACTGACGAATAATGAGGTTCTCTTGAGTATATTGCGCACATTTATTGATCGCAGTCGGCATTTTTTAGAACACGGCCTCTGGGAACTGGATTCCGCCGACAAACGCTGGTGGCGCCGCTTTCTGCTCAACCAGGGGCAAATTCTGATTCTGGTCGTCCGTGGATTTTTTGCGGATGGCTGCATGCTGCGCGCTTCGGCGCTCACCTTTACTTCCTTACTGTCGCTCGTGCCGCTGCTGGCGCTGATGTTTGCAGTTCTCAAAGGCTTTGGCGTACAAAACGAACTGGAGCCGCTGCTGCTTGAGCAACTGGCGGTCGGTGGCGGTGCGGCGGTCACCAAGATCGTGGGATATATCAACAACACCAATGTCGCACGTCTTGGCACCTACGGCTTGATTCTTCTCGTCATTACCGTGTTAACCCTGCTCTCAAATATTGAACAATCATTCAATAGTATCTGGGGTGTCAAAGAGACCAGGCCTCTGCGGCGTCGCTTTACTGATTATTTCTCGGTGGTGACCATCGGCCCGCTGTTTGTGG
>JAGXHM010000015.1 GCA_024636155.1 Deltaproteobacteria bacterium | reverse complement strand
TCTGATTTGGAAACCAGAAATTTTTCGCAAGATCAAGGAAATCAAGCATTTGAGCGGAGGCGTAGTACTTTACGCCGCACAATCAAATGCGCAGATTGACGCTGAGATTGCGGAAAAGGGCGGTTTCCGGACAGAAACTAACTACATTTATCCCAGACATGAGCTAGCTACAACTTGCTGTTTTGGGCCGTACAAGCCCAGAAAACATCAGCTAACATTACGGATTATAAGATTTTTTTGTTTTGTTCCGGTTACCAGTGGTTACGACGCGCAAGAGAAGTTGTCATTCAAGCTTGAAGCTGATGGCGATCTGGAAACTGCTGTTCTTTGGCAGAGCAGCAGGTGGTTCCGGGAAAATGTCGACAGCACGTACGGCTTTAAGCGCCGCCCGGTCAAGTAAGGTGTGTCCTGACGATTGTGCAACCTCAACAAAATCCAGGGCACCGGTTGTGTTGATGCTGAACTCGATGACAACACGCCCCTGCTGCCTCCCCTTGCGGGCGAGCACTGGATACTGCTTCTGTCTTTCAATCAGTTCCTTGAGTTGCTGCGTGTAGGCTTTTCTAATGTCGATCGTCCGATCGCGGATGATCTCAGGGCTCACCTCGATCATTATCTCCGGTGTCATGGTGTCTTGTCCTCCCTGGCTTTCATCAAGAAGGTCAACTTTTTCAGTTTCCGCGGTCAGCATGGCCTGACTCAGCTCAGGTTGAGACGCAGCCGAAGATTGTCTTATTGTCGGCGCTTGCCGTTTTGGTGGGGTGACGACTTTTACCTTTGGCAGCGGTTGAACCGGGGGTGCTGAGGGGCGCACAGTCGGTGCCGGTACGATCTGTTCTGGCCTGGCAACCGGGAGAACAACCGTTGCAGACACGACACGTTCAACGACCTCAACCTCGATGACCTGCGGCGGCAGGCCAACCTTCTGGGACTTTTCCTGCCACCATGTCATGGCGAACCATAACACCGCAGCGTGGATGATCAGTGAGACCAACAGCGATTGCTTCCAGGGCAATTCTTGCGGGAAATTTCCCGGTCGGGGCCTGGTGGAGAGGTGCATGCTCAGTATTTATACATGACCGTCACGAAGGCAAAAGCTCCTATTTCCGGGACTCTTACGCCGGTCCGAAACGGATCGCGCTGGTAGGAAAGGTGCGTGTAATAAAACTTGTCGAACAGATTGTTCACGCCTGCAATCACCGACCACCTGTCGAGATTTGCCCCGGCCTTGAGATCGGTAATGCCCCAACCGCTGGTCACCTCTTCGTTGAGATTGTCGTCGACCCGATCCTGCCTGGTAGCAAATTTCTCCTGAATCTCCGCAAACCAAGTGCCATTATCATAGCGTAGGCCAACCGCGCCACTCAGGGGGGGGATTTCGGAAAGGGGTTGATTGGTGTCGTGATTCTCCCCTTCGGTGTAGGACAGGTTACCCAACAGGTAGAGATCGAGTGGTAGCGAGAGCTGCGATGAAAGCTCCCCGCCCCAGAGCCTGGCATCGATATTCTGATAGCTCTTGGCTGGCGGCAAGGAGCCCAGGGCCGGGCCATCCGGGTCAGCAATATTAGTAATATTGATGTAGTCATCAATACGGCTGTAGAAGATTGAGCCGTTGACGAAGAACGTCTCTCCACTGAACTTGATACCGAGGTCGGCCTGGTTGTTGCGTGGGGGATCGAGGGTCGGGTTGCCGATCCAGTTGGTTGATGTCGGTGCCATCACGGTCGGAATCCGCTGCAGGCCGATGTAGAGCTCCTGGGGGTCCGGCATACGGCTGGCAGAAGCCAGACCAGTGAAGAGTTCGATCCCTTCTGTGGCTTGCCAGAAGAGCTGCAGATTGGCTGATGGCTCGAAGAAGTCGTTCTCTTTATGGAGATTCTCACCAAGAGAGTATGGCTGGTAAAGGGCGTCGAGCCGATTGCTGTCGAGCTTGGTTGCATCGGCGTTGGCGTAGTCGACGCGCAGGCCGCCCTTGACTTTGACCTGATCGGTAACCGGCCAGGTATACTCAGCGTACAAACCGACCTGGTCCTCGTCGACATCCGGAATCATCGGCTGCGCTGCGTAGCTCATGTACGCGGCACTCCGGTTGGTGGCGTCCCAGTTGCGATAGAAGAGGTCGATGCCACCGTTCAGTTGCCCGGGACCCACGGTCACCGCACCGCTCAGGTTACCGCCGACGATGGTGGTGTCGGCGTCGGTTTCCATCATGTAATCCCTGGTGACCATCAAGCTCGGCGTAGAACTTACGCGGAATTCATCATGCATCAAATGATCGACATCGGTCCAGTAGAGCTGGAGCTTGATTTCGTCGATGAACTCTGAAGGGGAGTCAACCGTGGTCGTCCAGTTGAAGCGCTTGGTCCGGTCATATTCGGCGTCCATGTACAGGGCCGGATAGAGGACATGATCAGCATCCTGGTAGGCGAAGCCAAGTTCAGTGTGGGTTTTGTTGGTCAGTTGATATCCACCCTTGACCCAGACGGTATTGATCTCGTAGGCCCTGGAATCCAGCTTGCTATCACGATAACGGTTCTTGCTGGTCGCCGGGTAGATATCGGTGATCCGCTTGCCGTTGCCGGACTTTGGCGGCAGGGAGTACTTGTAGGCGTATCCAGCCAGCGCGTCGAAGCTGTCGGTGGCATAGGATCCGGTCACCGAGGTTTGTGCCTGCTCGTAGGAACCGTAGGTTGCAATTGCAGACAGGTGTAAACCAGGTTTAGGGCTCTTGCTGACGGCATTGACCAATCCCCCCATGCCGCCGGCATAGCGCAGATCGTATGGGCCTTTGGTGACTTCTATTGACTCAACTTCGGCAAAATCGAAATGGAACGAGGGCGGATCCATCCGAGATGGACATCCGCCCTGGACACGCACGCCGTCCATCAGTACGTTGATGTCATCCCCTTGCAGGCCGCGCAATACGATGTCATTGGCAATTGCGCCCTTGCGCAGGGCGACCAGGCCAGGGAGCATTTCGACCGCTTCTCCGATGTCGCGTGCGGGGCTTTCGCGCACCTCTCGAATCGTCAAGGTCTCTTCATTCGAGGGGAGTTCTGCTCCCTTAACGACAATTTCTTCGAGCAGAATTGGCTCAGCAGCGAAGAGCGTTGATGAGCAGAAAATAAGTATGATTGAGCAGAAAGTGGCAATGCGTCTTGAGATCATAAGTTTCTCCTGGCAGAGTTTTATTTGAGCAAGTAAGACACGGAACGAGCTTAAACAGTCAAAAGTGTCTGTACCATGAACTCGGGCGCGTGCTTATTTAACGGTAGAATGCGTGACTATAACAGTTCAACAAAAAATTTCAATATTCTAATGTGATTCTTGAGAATTGCTGGAGGATTTAAATTAAGAAAAGGGACACGTGATGGTAATGCCTCAGAGAGACTAAAACTATCCAGGTAAATCTCTTTGGCACTCTAACTGCATTTACCCCAGACATGTGCCTGTTACAACGCGCTGTTTTTTTGCCGCACAAGCCCAGAGAGCATCCTCTAACGTTTCGACTTATAAGATCTTTTCGTTTTTCTCCGGTTGCCAGAGTTTATGGCACGCAAGAGATGTTGTCATTTTTTAAGCTAAAAAAACAGGCACAGAGCAACATTGATTGAGCGCAATACTCTTCTGCCCTAAAGATCGTCAACCTTGTTGGGTTGGTTTATGAAAAACCTGTATTCGACATCAATGAACCGGTGCAACCTGCCGACCTGGGCAATTGCATCACGACACTATAACCGACATCCCAAGGTGCTGGAGATCCAGGGGGTGCGGCACAATGGCCGACCCTTATTCGAAAAGCTTGAGACTCAAAACAACCAGGAAGTTCGCGGAGCCCTGTTCCACGACTTCATGGATGTACGCTACCAACTGCACCAGTGGCAGCGGGAGGAATCAACCAACAGCCGAAAAAGTTTGAAGAATAGCTACCTGCGGTTTCTCCGCGGCTGGCTGTTTGACAGCAACTCTATTGAGGGGGCGGTCCTCAAGGGTTGGGTTGAATCGCGTCTTGGCCTGGCGCCAACGTTTCATCATGAAGCAATCGGCGACATCGACTCGGAAGCCTATTTCCGCTACACGGTCGAACGGATGAAAGGTTCGGAACGGACCAGTGCCATCCTGCCGCAGTTCGACCTGCTCTACGAATTCGTCCAGTACGAGCTTGAGCGCCGCTTGCCCGGACAAACGCACCTGACGCTTTACCGCGGCATTTACGATTTTGCAGAGCACCAGGTTTTGGAACCGCTAGGGAAAAACTGTTACCTGCTGCGCCTGAACAACCTGAACTCCTTCACCGACGACTTCGAAAAAGCCTGGGAGTTCGGCAGCCGGGTGCTTCAGGCCGAGGTCCCTTTGACCAAGGTGTTTTTTATGGGCGGGATCCTGCCGCGATCACTCTTCAAAGGCGAGGGTGAGGTCATGGTGATCGGCGGCGAGTTCGAGGTAAAGGTTCTTACCGGTGGATGACGCGGGAGACGTCAAGGGCGAGACGCGACGGGCGAATGAAGTTTTTACCCGGGCGCGTGCCGCATACCTGGGCTTGGCCATCGGCGATGCCCTGGGGGCGACCACCGAGTTTATGACGCCGGGGGAGATCAAGGCCACCTACAAGGTGCATCGCAAGATCATCGGCGGCGGCTGGCTCTATCTCAAGCCTGGGCAGGTCACCGACGATACCGAGATGTCATTGGCGCTGGGGAACGCACTGCTCACTGCCGGAGGATGGGATCGCAAAGGCATTGCCGACAACTTTCTCGCCTGGATGAGAAGCAAGCCCATTGATATTGGCGCAACTTGTCGGCGGGGAATTCGCGACTACATGGTCAAGGGGCAGTTGGAAACGCCTTACAACGAATGGGATGCGGGCAACGGCGCTGCGATGCGTATGGCCCCGGTTGCCCTGTTTACTCTGGGAGATGAGGCGGCCCTGTATTGTTTCTCAATTGAGCAGGCGCATCTGACCCATAATCATCCGTTGTCTGATGCGGCCTCTGTTGCCATCGGCACTATGGTGCAGAGAGCAATCTTCGGCTGTAGCCGGTTTGAGCTCCACGAGGTGACCAGGAATCTGGTCGCTGAATACGGCAGCTTCCGGTTCAACAACTATCGAGGTAATGCCAGCGCCTATGTTGTGGATACCCTGCAGACCGTTTTCAACTTCCTCTTTACGACCGGCAGTTTTGAGGAGTGCCTGATCGGTGTGGTCAACCAGGGCGGAGATGCCGACACCACCGGTGCCATTGCCGGGATGATCGCCGGAGCCTTCTACGGTCTGGATGAGATTCCGACGCGCTGGCTGAAAAAGTTAAATCGCGAGGTCAGGGCAGAGATTGAGAATCAGGCTGTCAAACTGGTTGAGCTTTCTCCCTGGGGTGCCTTGCACACGTAAGCAGGCTGGTCGCGACATAACAATTTACCAATCACAAAGAAGTGACTGTAACTCTGGAGCAAAGGTGCCCGTTCGGAAGGATTCCGTATGGGTATTTGTGTTTTTTGGTAGGGACAGTCCCTCAAAGCAAACCACTTACCGACAAGAAGGGAGCGTCATGAATGAGCAGATAGAAAGATTGTCAATCTCAGTTGCCGCAGAGAAGATGAACACCACTCCCTTGAATGTTCTCATGCACATCAAGCGTAACCTGTTGCAAGCAGTCGAAGAAGATGGTCTCTGGATGATCGATGGTCAAAGTCTTGAAGCACTTCTGGCAAGGACAGGTGGTGGCAAAGATAGAGATGCCTGCGCGAGCGACTGTGCCAAGAAACATGCCTGCAGCGGTGGTTGCAGTTGAACGGAGAGATAAAGACTATGAGTATCGAAATAAAACCATCCGACCTTTATTACAAGTACCGCCGCAATAAGGAGTTGCGTGGGGAGCCGAAGTTCACCGGCAAGCCTGACTCTAACCGCTACGACCGAGATGATATTTACGATGTAATCCCGATGCTCGGGGCGGTGATGGATGAACTCAATTGCCAGGATGCCAATGTGCTGCACCGCCTGGAAGAGTTGGCCGGTGATGAGATGCCCAAGTTCATAACCAGCCGTGAAGAGGTTTTTAATTTTTTGGTCAACGTTATGGGTGACATGTTGGGATCCGAGAATGCATGAGCTTATTGGTGACCTCTGGGCAGAGCATGCTCGTGGAGCTGTCGTTGCGATTACCACGAACGGCATAGTCAATAAAGTCGGCAGAGCCGTTATGCCGCGCGGCTGCGCGCGTCAGGCGCGTGAGCGGTTCCCTGAGATTTTAAAAACTCTCGGCTCTTTGCTCCGTCAGCACGGCAATCACGTCTTCGACCTCGGCCATCAGATCGTCAGCTTTCCGGTAGAGATGGATCCCTACCAGGTTCCAGAAATGCCTTTAATAGAGCGGTCATGCCGGGAATTGGTCGAACTCGCTGATTACAAAGGGTGGCAAAAAGTTGCAATACCGCGTCCCGGCTGCGGAGGCGGCGGCCTGCAATGGGCTGATGTCAAAACCATCCTGGAGCGACATTTCGATGATCGGTTCCATGTCATTACAAGCAAGGAGTCTTAGCATGCAACGGGCACAAAATGGTGACCTGGTCACCGTCCATTACATCGGCACGCTCGATAACGGCCGAATATTCGATCAACGCAATGGTGACGAGCCGCTTTCATTTAAGATCGGAGCCGGAGAGATCTTTTACGCCATGGAATTGGAGATCGTCGGCATGAAGACCGGCGAAGTGAAGAATATCCATCTTCAGGCGGAACAGGCCTATGGCCAGCGGCTCGAAGAAAACTTTTTGAAAGTTTCAAGAAAGATATTTCCTGCAGAACGAGAGCTGCGCATCGGTCAGAAATTGAGCATAGAACTTGGTGGTAACGAGCAACGGTCGATGCGAGTTCGTACTGTTGACGAACAGGAAGTGCTGCTCGATGGTAATCATGATCTGGCGGGGTGCGATTTGACCTTCGCCCTGCAGCTGGTGGCGATCGCATAAAAAGCGGCCACGGCCAGTGTTTTGTACCAATATTCATAAAAGGTTGTATAAATTAGTGACAAGGTATTGTATGAAGCCCATGAAGCTGATCACAGGTTACAGGCTTTGGATCATTCGGTATGAGTGGTTTGGGAACACTTTAGGTAACTGCCCCCGATTTCCAACGAGCAGGAGGACGCCATGAAACATGTCGTGATTACCGGTGCCAATCGTGGCATTGGCTTCGAACTGGCGCGTCACTACCAGGCTGAAGGCTGGCAGGTCACGGGCGTCTGTCGGGAAACGTCAGTCGAGCTTGAGAGGTGCGCAACCCAGATCATTAAAGGGATAGATGTCACCCGTGAAGAAAGTATCGTACGGCTGGTCGCTGCCCTGCAGGGGCAAACTATCGATCTGCTGATCAACAATGCCGGTATCCTGCATGATGACATCCTCGGCTTACTCGATATCGATTCACTCCGCCTGCAGATGGAGGTCAACGCCTTCGCGCCCCTGCTGATCTGCGAGGCCCTGCTGCCCAATCTGCAAGCAGGCAGCAAGATCGCCAACATCACCAGCCGCATGGGCTCGATCGGCGACAACGATTCCGGAGGCCGTTACGGCTACCGTGCCTCCAAGGCGGCGTTTAATGCTTTTGGCCACTCCCTGGCGATCGACCTTAAAGGGCGCGGCATCGCCGTGGCGCAGCTGCACCCGGGCTTCGTTAAAACTCGCATGGTCAATTTTGGCGGCTTGATCACTCCGCAAGAATCTGCCGCCGGGCTGGCCGAAAGGATCGCTGCCCTCGATCTTGAGAACTCGGGGTCTTTCTGGCACTGCAATGGTGAAGAGCTGCCCTGGTAGTGGTTTCATTGCACCCAAAGAGCGTAAAGGCTCAACAATGAAACCCAGTCAGTGTCGAAGAGGACCTCAGGGGCCTCGGGTCCTGCGGGGGATATAATACCAGCGCTCATATTTGCATCCGATTCGGAGAGTGCTGAACATTTCCTCACCATACCAGTTTAAAACCTGCACAACAGTTAAGCATAAAAATTAATCACATCTCTGGTATATTACGTAAGTTGCTGTAAATGCTTGTTTTCGCGTTGTTGGCACAGCTTATGTATAGGATAAGAACAAGGGATGCGGTACAAGGGAAGCGAAAACCTTACCCCCTCCCGTAAGCGTCACAATCAAAGCATAACCAACACGCTGCAGTGTTGACCAATCGGCAATGAAGCCCGCATGAGACAACTGTCTCTTCTGCGGGCTTTTCTATTTAGTGCCCATCCGGAAACTCCGGATGGATAAAGTTTGAGTTTCTGATTTGGAAACCAGCAATTTTTCGCAAGATCAAGGAAATCAAGTATTTGAGCGGAGGCGTAGTACTTTACGCCGCACAATCAAATGCGCAGATTGACGCTGAGATTGCGGAAAAGGGCGGTTTCCGGACAGAAACTATTTAAGATTCATATTTGTGGCGCAATGACTGCGCCACCGGGCATTGACGCCCTATCCGGATGCCTCGGATAGGGCGTCGTTTATTTTGTGTTTCACATTCTCATTCGGACGAATCAAAGGCGATGCCGCCACGAAAGAGAGCGGGACGCACGCAACTCGAATGGCTTCATCTTGAAGCCTAACGAAAGGAATAGACCATGGCAGAAAAAAAATTACGTCAAATCGCAATCTACGGCAAAGGCGGCATCGGCAAATCAACCACGACCCAGAACACCGTGGCCGGCCTCGCCTCCCTCGGCAAGCGGATCCTGATCATCGGCTGCGACCCCAAGGCCGACTCCACCCGCCTGATTCTGCATGCCAAAGCCCAGGATACAGTTATGGACAAGGTCCGTGAGCTCGGCACCGTTGAGGATCTGGAGCTGGAGGATGTTTGTAAGCGTGGCTACGGCGACGTCATGTGTGTTGAGTCGGGCGGGCCTGAGCCAGGTGTTGGTTGTGCCGGTCGTGGGGTTATCACCGCGATCAACTTCCTCGAAGAAGAAGGCGCATACACTCCTGACCTCGATTACGTTTTCTATGACGTCCTCGGTGACGTTGTCTGCGGTGGCTTCGCCATGCCGATCCGCGAGAACAAGGCCCAGGAGATCTACATCGTTGTCTCTGGTGAGATGATGGCCATGTACGCTGCCAACAACATCTGCAAAGGGATCGTTAAGTATGCCGAAAACGGTAGCGTCCGCCTCGCCGGCCTGATCTGCAACAGCCGCGAGACAGATCGAGAAGCAGACCTGATCGAGGCCCTGGCCCGTAAAC
>JAGXHM010000085.1 GCA_024636155.1 Deltaproteobacteria bacterium | reverse complement strand
CAGCAATGATCTCGGGTGGTACGTTGGCAGCAGTGTGGGTGATAAGCTCTCGGCAGGTTCTGATCTGCTGGTCGATGCCCTTAGACATCTCCGTAATCATGAGAAACTGCTGCTGAGCGATGGTTGCCTTGAGCTCCTGGCTGAAAACACGCAGGGTCACTATCGAAGCAGTGGAGAGGGTCACCAGCAGTAGCGTGCCTACGACCAGGGCCATCTTGTTTTTTAGGCTGAAGCGCATTTCATCTCCAACGTGAATAATAATGAAAAAATACTACCATAAAATAGTATGGTTCTTAGGAGAATTCAACGATTTGGACACGATTTGGTCGCTAAGTAAACAGTTGAGAAGAGAAAAGGCCGCCTCTTTTGAGACGGCTTTAGGTGTCAGCTTTCCAGGTAAATCCTGATTGCCTGCTCCTTGCTGGCCCAGTTCACATCGAGGCGCTGTTGGAGAAAGGTTGAAAGGAGACTGTCAAAGAGCTGTAGCCCACCTTCGAGCATGTACATCCTCTCAAAGAAGACCGCTTCGTTTTCCATCGCAGGGTCTGTAATGTCATCTTTCTCCAGAGTGACTGCCGGTGCCTTGAACGATGCGAAGTGAAAAGTGCCGCCTTTTAAAGTCATCTTCCACAGCTGTTCTTGTTTCTCCATATAGAGGACTGACTCGTGAATATCTTTGCCGCCTTTCAGCGCGGTGCGTACTTCATTAAAATGATCTTGCGGTCCGGTCACCGTAACTTTCTGCACACCGGTTTCAGTGCTAGAGGACAACAGGAGCCGATCATTGAGATAGGCAACAAAACCATCGCCTGCAACCGCTGGTCCTGGTTGATTAACACTGTATTCGGACGATGCATTCATAGTCTCGTGCATCAACCAAAGCAGGAAGTCAGTGCCGAGCCATTGATTGGCTTCAATCTGCTCCAGAACAGCATCGCTGCCACTGCGGTTGGCTTTGGTCAGGGCTGGTTGAAGTGTCTCGTCAATAACTTGCTGCGCCCGAGCCATGGGGTGCAGAGGAACCAGCCGGAGGCCATCAAAGCTCTTTTTGAACTGCTCGACGAACAGATCCATGGCAACCGTTCCAAGGCTGCTAAAGGTCAACAGATTGCTGCGCGTATCCCAGACTGCGTCGTAGATTGCCGGAACTGGCAGCGTCTTGGCAAAGAGGCTGCCGCGCACTGCATCGCGCAGATCGTCGCGTTGTTGCTTAGGCACGCGTTTAAACTGCGGGTTGGCAGTTAACCATTCTTGCTCGGCCTTTACAAAGTACGGTTTAACCAAGGCAGTCGGTAGCTTGCGCTGGTCGCGACGGAGAGAGAAGGCGAAGTAGTGATCGTGCTGAAAAGTGTGCAGACCTTTGAAGTCACTGTCCTGATAGTCGTCCAACTGAACCCAGCCACTCGACAGCTCTTCACTGGTTTGCTCGATAGAGCGAAAGCCGTCGCTGGCAAGCGCTTCGCCAACCCAGGTTGCCAGCTCTGTCGCTGGCATGACGCCGAGAACCTGAAACTGGCAGATGCTGACGGTATTATTGAGAATGCCCATGATCTTCTCCTGTTTTGGGGGGGGTGACAAAGGCCTATGGTGTTACACTTTTTGACAGGGGAGGGCAAGGGGAAACTCAACAGGGAAACTTAATTGATCACTGCTGTTGCTGACCAAAGAATTTTTTGAAATCTTTGTGTAACAAGATTTGTCGAATCTGAAACAGCTTTGTAACTTTGTGCATTTATGATGTTGATTTATCCTGGTTTCGCAGTCAGACAGTCCTCACGCCAGCAACAGTCAAACTCCAAACAATCAAAACGCCAAAAATTACCGAAACAGTCTCTACTTCCTTCTGCCAGTTGAATGGCGCGTATTATTTCTCCTTTACTCATTTCTTCCAGTGCAGTCAACCCCATAGCCTGTGCTCGCTGCAGAATCTCGTCGAAATGCATAGCGGTTATCCTTTTCTGAGCAGAGCAGGGTTGAGGTGACTTATTGCAGACTTTATTGAAATGTTAACGGATTCTTATTTTATGTCAAACGATAGAAAGATATCTGTCGCTAATCTGTTGTTCCTTTTGTTGATCTTTTAAGCTAAAAAAACAAATGCCGAATCCGCTTTTGGTCTCATGATAGAGGTTACTTCGTCCCAAAAACCGTTTGCAGAATATCGGTGGTCCGCTTGACCGGATCCTGACGGATAGCGGCCTCTTCTATCGCGAGATAGTGAAAGATCCCCTCCATCCCTTTGTCGATGACGTAGCTGTTCAGGTCTGACGTAACGTCCGGCATAAAGGGTAGGGTGTCGTATTGCCTCATGACCGCATCGTAGGCCTGAATGGCACCGACCTGATTGAGCGTTTGTTCGACGATCGGTTGCATCTTTGTGGCGAGCGGATCAGACATCTTGCCCTCAAAGTAGCGTGTGGCGGCATCATCTGGCCCTTTGTATATGCCCATCACATCGTCCATGGTCATGGCATTTATCGAATCAAAGAAAAGTTCTTTGGCAGGCACGGTGGCTTTTTCTGCGGCGCGGTTCAGCTTAAGCTCCAGATCATCCATCATGGATGACATGCCAACGGCTGCCAAGGCTGATTTGACCTTTTGCATATTCTCAGGCAGGGGAATGTGAATCGTTGGATCGGCGTTGAAACCATCAGCTTGGCCAAGTTGTCCGACAACGGTTTCTGTGCCGACCAGAAGGGCGTCTTTGAGGCCGCTGGTGATCTCACTGTTGGTCAGGCTTGAGGTTTGGCTCGTCGTTTTGTCTACAGGGCTTTTGGTGACAGTGCCAAGCATTTCCTGGCCCGACTTAAGCCAGTCCATCTGAGCAGAAGCGGTTTGTGTTGAGAAGAATAGAAACAGGAGGAATGTGAGAGTGAAGATTGTCATGTCGCGAGCAAATCTGCGTTGGCGCATAGCTTCTCTCCATAATGTTATTCCTGGATCATCCTGTCACTGAGACGATCTCATTGAAGGTGGTCTGCCCCTCCATCAATTTTTGAATAGCCAACTCACGGAGGGTCACCATGCCGTCTGCTTTAGCCACAGCATATACCGCCGCCATGTCGGTACGGTCGCTGATCGTCGCTTTCAATTGGTCGGTGAACTCGAGAACCTCGAAGATTCCTGTCCTTCCTTTATATCCGGTTCCGCGACATGCATCGCAGCCTTTCCCCTCCCAGACTTTGTATTCTTTTTTCTCTAAACCCAAGTATACCATCTCATTGTCGGTTAACAGCTTTTCGTATTTACATTCCTGACAAATACTTCTGAGCAGGCGCTGGGCGATGATACCATTAATGGTTGACGTCAGCAGGAAGGCCGGGACGCCGATATCGAGTAAGCGCGTGATCGCGGTTGGTGCATCGTTGGTATGCAGGGTCGAGAGAACCAGATGGCCGGTTAGGGCGGCTTGGACGGCGTTGTCGGCCGTCTCCTTGTCGCGAATCTCACCGATCATCAAAACGTCCGGATCCTGTCGCAGGATGTTGCGCAGGATGGTGGCAAAGGTGACACCGATCGCGGTCTGCACGCCGACCTGGTTGAAGTTCTCCATGACCATCTCGATCGGATCTTCGATGGTCACGATGTTGATTTCCGGCGTGGCAATGGTCTTCAGGGACGAATAGAGGGTCGTGGTTTTACCGCTACCGGTCGGCCCGGTGACTAGAACGATGCCGGTCGGCTTTCTGATGAATGCACTGTAAAGTTTGTACTCGCGTTCGTAGAAGCCGATCCGGTCGAGCTTCTGCATGAGAATTTCCGGATCGAAGATACGGATGACCACTTTCTCGCCGAAGGCGACCGGCAGGGTAGAAACACGTAGCTCTATTTCTTTTGCCATATGCTCGGTTTTGATGCGGCCGTCCTGGGGGCGTCGTTTTTCTGCGACGTCAAGACGTGCGAGCAACTTCAAACGTGAAATGATTGCCGGGTGGAGGTTCATCGGTACGGTGTGAATGTTATGCAGGACCCCATCGACGCGGAAGCGGATCATCGACTTCTCGCGCTTCGGTTCGATGTGGATATCGCTGGCACGTTGGTCGAAAGCATATTTCAGGAGGAATTCAACGGCAGAGATGATGTGCTGGTCGCTGCTTTCTATCTCATCGCGGCCGCGCATCTTGAAGAGTTGCTCAAGATTTGATAACTCGGAGCCGATACCCATGCCGCTCTGAGCGGCTCGTACTGAAGCCTGAAAACCGAAGAACTCTTCCAGTATCTTCAGGATATCGCTGCGTGAGGCAAGAATGCGCTTGATCTGAATGCCCAAGGCGTGTTGCAGATCCTCAATCGGCCGAACATTGAAGGGGTCGGCTACGGCAATCGTCACCACGCCTTCCTTCTCACCAATTGGTACCACCAGATTTTTCAGAGCAAAGGCCCTGGGGATCTGATCGGTCACCACATCCAGTTCTAACTTAAGTGGGTCGATCTTTATATATTCCATTCCTGACGCTTGAGCTATCAGCACAGTGATAGCATCTTCGGTCAGTTTCTTTTGGGTTTTGGGGATTTCCAGGCTGAAGGAGGTAATGACCTGAGCAGGGGAGGCTAACTCTGCCAGGTAGATGTCCTTTTGAGTCTGACTCGGTTTAAGGTGGTTGTTCAGGCGTGCAGCCTGGGCTTCACCACGCTTGAGGATCAATTCGTACTGTTCGTCGTTGATCCTGCTGCGTTGGTGAAGAAGCTTGGCGACATCTTTGATTGTCAGCATATTCCTGTGAACTTTTCGGTCATTGGACCGACGCTGCGGCTCTGATATATCGTCTTTATTTTTTTTCTCTAAGTTCGACATGCGGGCCCTCATGCGATAAATGATTGGTGGCAGTTCTTCCGTTTGTCTGTGTCAAATGCGACCACAGGCAAGCGCGTCGGTTACTCTGTTTTTGCCTCTGCAAAAAGGCAATCTTGACTCTACCATAGAAATGTTTTTCTGCGCAGAGGCTTTATCCCTGCTATTATCGGGAAACAACTGTAATTGCTCAAGGTTTTTTCTTCACTCTCAGCAAACAATTGTCATCCGATACCTCGCTGATTTGACTTGCAGATCACCATTATTAACGTTATGTATTCATGCTCTTACTCTTTCTCGGTAATGAAAGGACGAGCTCATGTCAGTCACTCAGGAATTAATAGATAAGTACAAGGCTCTTGTTGACCAGGAAATTCACGTTGGTCTCTGGCTTGAAATCGATCAGCAGCGAATTGATGCATTTGCCAGGGTGACAGGCGATGAGCAGTGGACCCATGTTGACCCGCAACGAGCAGCCAAAGAGTCGCCGTATGGAACAACCATCGCTCACGGTTTCCTGACTCTGTCGCTTCTGCCATATCTGACCCAGAGCAATCATCCGGAATTCTTTGCAAGTAATTATCCCGGTATGCGTTTACGTGTAAACTACGGGCTCAATAAGCTGCGTTACCCTGCTCCGGTGTTGTGTGGCGCTAAAATACGCGCTCGAACGACAGTCAAGTCCGCTGAGGAAGTCCGCAACGGGGTACAGATAATTTACCTCCTGACGATTGAAATTGATGGCGTGGAGAAGCCTGCCTGCGTTGCCGAACAGGTTATGCGGGTGTATCCTTGATTGCGGGACTGTCCCCGAATGCGGACTGTCCCGATCGAGGCTAGTAACATAAACTTTATTTACTGTTAGTTATATTCAGGAGGAATTATGTCGGACGATCTTGGTAAATTTAAAATAGATGCGGAAAATGCTGTTCTGGTGGTGATTGATATACAGGAGCGGTTGGTGCCGGCTATGCCGCAAGAAGTTTATCTGCGTATGCGGGATACGGTCCGGATGCTGGTTAGTGGCGCGAATCTGCTTGGTGTCCCGGTGGTGACAACGGAGCAGTATCCACAAGGAATTGGCCACACTGTTCCGGAGCTGTCAGATGCCTGCAAAAGTATCGTTGTTGAAAAAGTAAGTTTCGGCTGTTGCGGAGAGCCAACCTTTATGGCGGCTCTGAAAGAGCTTGGACGCAGTCAGGTGATCATCGCTGGTATGGAAACTCATGTTTGTGTCTATCAAACAGTGCTCGGCTTACTCGAGGAAGGTTATCATGTACATCTGGTGCGAGATGCCATCTGCTCACGCAACAAGACCGACTATTCGGTCGGTGTCGCCAACGCCGGCCGAGCTGGTGCCGTGGTGACCACAGCCGAAACAGTATTGTTTCAGATGTTGCAGAAATCGACCCACGCACAATTCAGAGCGGTGTCAAAACTGATTAAAGAGAGAAGCTAGAGGCACAACGCCTCCCGCTTTCTAAGGAGTTTTTATGGCCCGCAAGGTCTTTGTTGCCGCAACCGATCAGAACAGCGGTAAAACCACAACCAGCCTCTCTTTAATGTACATGGCGCGCAAAAAGTATAAACGCGTCGGCTTCATCAAGCCACTCGGTCCGAAACCGGCTGTTGCCCAAAACGGTATGGTTGCCGACAAGGATGCCGCCTTGATGGCAGAGGTCTTTGGCCTTGAGGACGATCTTCTGCTGATGTCGCCGCTGGTACTTATGCCCGGCGACACTCAGAGGTTTCTTGATGGCGAACTCTCTACAGCTGAAATGGAAAAAAAGATGCTCGACGCCATCGCTGAACTGGACCGGAAAAACGATTTTCTGATCATCGAGGGTGCAGGGCATACCGGGGTTGGATCGATTCTCGGTTTTTCCAACGCACGGATTGCCAGGCTTGCTGATGCGCCGGTCGTTATGGTGACCGGCGGCGGGCTCGGTAACGTGGTTGATGCTGCCTATCTGAACCTTGCTCTATTTGAGAAGGAAGGGGCCGATGTCCGTGCTCTCCTTGTCAATAAAATAGTGAGTGAAAAGCGTGAGAAGACTCTGCGCAATCTGGAACTTGCATTTGCCGCAGAGCCTTTTAAGGTGATCGGCGGGTTCAATTATCAACCGATTCTGGCCAACCCGACGTTGCGCCGCATCAGCCAGACTCTCGATGTTGAGTTGCAAGGCACCCAGGAGACCGCCGCGCAGATCATTCATCATCTGCAGATCGGTTCTGCTGCAACTCAGCGTGTGACCGAGTTACTGAAAGAATCTTCCCTGGTGATCGTCACCAGCAGTCGTGATGAATTGCTGGTGACCCTGGCCAACATTTACAACCTGCCTGAGTACAGTCATTTGCTGGCGGGCCTGGTTGTTCCTGGGGTCGCCAAGATCAGTCCTATCACACAAAAGATCCTTGATCGTAGCGGCATCCCCTATATGCGCACTAATCGCACCACGGTGGACGTTTTCAATACCATCAATGAAGATGTCTCCAAGCTCAATGCCCAGGACACGCAGAAGATTGATCTGGTCATGGAGCTTGCTGACAAGCGTTTTAACTTTGACGCCATTGATGCGCTGCTGGGATGAGCAACGGGGCAAGTTGTCAGCTGTAGCATGAATGTTTTTACGTGAAATACTTTTTGAAATATGCTTCACTCACAACTTAACGAATTCATAATGAAAAGAATGACCAGGAGCAGAAAATTATGCAGATAGCACTGATCGGCATTGGCAAGATTGCCAACTACCAGATGCAGGCCATTACCCACACACCCGGGATCAAATTGACTGATGCCCATGATCTGGATCCGAATAAGGCCGATGAGCTGCCGGGTAATGTCAACTTCCATGATAATCTGGAAAAGATGCTGCTTAAATCAAAGGCAGATGCCTTCCTCGTCTCAACGCCGACGAACACTCACTTTGAAGTGGCCATGCGCGTCATTGAATCCGACCGGATTGCGATTGTAGAGAAACCTCTCTGTACCAGCCCATCGGAGATGGACACCTTGCTGACGGCTGCACGTACGCGCAAGCTCCCCTTGTACACAGCGTTTCATCCGGCTTATGGCCGAGAAATTGACTGGTGGCGCGAGCAACGTGAAGCACGCAACTTCGATCTTGGAGCCTTTCTCAGTTTCGATACTTGCTTCGCCGATCCCTATTACATCGATGGTAAATTGGCCTTTGGGGCTGTTGGTAAGGCCGGAGCCTGGACAGATAGTGGCGCAAGTGGCCTCAGCGCTCTGTCCCGATTGATTGATCCGTCAACCATGCAGCTTGTCGATGGCCGCATGACGGTTATTCCTTCGTTGAGTTGTTCCCAGGTGCAAGGTTTGGGAATCTACAGCTTTGTGGAACAGGAAGTAACTGGATTTGGTCTGGTCGATACCAACTGGACCCTTGGCAAAAATTATAAAACCACGCGCCTGCGTTACGAAAAAGGTCTTGTCGAATTAGACCATGCCAAAGAGCTGGCCACTCTGAGTTTAGATGGAGAAGAGTCGCTGGTTTTTAATCTGGCAACGGATAAACCGCGCCTGGTTAACCACTATTGCGGAGTTTTCTCTGATCTGACGGCCTTGTTCTCCAAAGGCGAGGATAACACCGAATTGTCAGAAATTCTGCATCGTCTGCTTTTTGCGGCTTTGAGCCATTAATTAGTTTCTGGTTTGGAAACCGCCCTTTTCCGCAATCTCGGCGTCAATCTGCGCATTTGATTGTGCGGTGTAAAGTACTAGGCCTCCGCTCAAATGCTTGATTTCCTTGACCTTGCAAAAAAATGCTGGTTTCCAAACCAGAAACGTACACTGTAACCATCAAGAGTTTTCGGATGGACACGAATCTCTCTATGTCCTGCAACAGCGATACTGGTTTGATATTATGCAGCAACGTTTACAGAAAATAATCGCAGCCGCGGGATATTGCTCTCGCCGCCGAGCCGAAGAGTTGATTGCTGCGGGCAAAGTCCGTGTGGATGGTCAAATAGTTAAGCTTGGTGACCAGGCCGATGCGGAATCAAGTACCATTTTGATTGACGGCAAGCCACTTAAAGCTGCTGAAACTCTCGTCTATGTTCTTCTCAACAAACCGCTTGGAACAGTTACAACCCTAAATGACCCGGAAGGTCGCCCAGTCGTTACAGATCTTGTTCGCGATCTCACCGTGCGTCTCTTTCCGGTTGGCCGCCTTGATATCAATACCTCCGGGCTGCTGCTAATGACTAATGATGGTGCCTTGGCCAATCGCTTGGCTCACCCGAGTCACCAGGTTGACAAACGATATCTGGCCAAAGTACGTGGTCAGTTAACGGAACAGTCTAAGCAGGCGCTGGAAGAGGGAGTTAAGCTGGAAGATGGTTTGACTGCTCCGGCAAAGATTACCAACCTGCGTTTTCGTGGGGGGCACAGCTGGTTTGAACTGACGATCCATGAGGGGCGCAATCGCCAGGTGCGACGCATGTGTGAAGCCCTTGGCCATCAGGTTAGCCGCCTGGTACGTATCGGCTATGCATTTTTAACTCTGGATGATCTGGCCCCAGGCCAGAAGCGTCTGTTGACTGACCAGGAAGTTGCCAGATTGAAACGTCTTGGTGGTAAGCCATAGTCGCAATCCATAACTGACTGAATGGGGGCAGAGTATGTCGATTTCTCTCGATTACACCAACATGATGACGGATGCTGTTGGCACAGAATATGGTGTCAGTGATGAAGAGATTACCGGGTTTATCGCGCAGACAAAAGGAATCCATCAACATATTCAAGAAAGACGGGACAGCGGTGAACTACCCTTCTTCGATTTGCCGCATAACCTTGCAGCTATTGATGAAATTCTGACTCTTGCCAAAGAAATCCAGGCTGATTTTGATGACTTGATCGTGCTTGGCATTGGTGGTT
The DNA here is from genome assembly GCA_024636155.1 of Deltaproteobacteria bacterium. Lineage (GTDB taxonomy): Bacteria > Desulfobacterota > Desulfuromonadia > Desulfuromonadales > BM103 > M0040. The sequence goes on along the minus strand of JAGXHM010000085.1, from coordinate 7,395 downwards.
CAGCGCTCGGCACCACGGCAATGTTTAAAGCTCTCTGCTACGGCCATAACTTTCAGAGTAAAGAACAACGCGGTGGTTTGCCTCGTCTGTTCGTTCTTGACAATGTCGACCCGGATGGTTTTGCGACTCATCTCGCTCTTTGTGACCCTGCACAAACCTGCTTTCTGGTGATCAGTAAGTCAGGAACAACGGTAGAGACAACCAGCCAGTTTTTGGTGGCCAGACAATGGGTTGAAGAGAGTGTGGGGGGAGTTTTTTGCGATCATTTTGTCCTGATTACAGACCCTGAAAACGGGGTCTTGCGGGAATTGGCCGATCGAGAAGGATATCGCAGTTGCGCGATCCCGGCAGGAGTCGGTGGTCGGTTTACTGCTTTTACCCCTGTTTGCTTATTGCCGTTAGCTTGTGTCGGTGTCGACATCTCCCGGCTTCTTAAGGGCGCTGCTGACTTCTCGCGCTTTGTTTGCCATGGTGATCTGGAAACTAATCCGGCCTATCTGAATGCGGTTCTGCAGTATCTCGCTTACCAGAAGGGGTTGAGAACTTCCGTCTTAATGCCTTATAGCGATCGCCTGAAAGATATTGCTGACTGGTACAGACAACTGTGGGCAGAGAGCCTGGGCAAGAAATTTTCTACTGACGGTGCGATCCTTCACGTCGGGCCGACCCCTGTCAGCGCACTCGGCACGACGGATCAACACTCCCAGGTGCAGCTCTACATGGAAGGCCCGTTTGATAAAGTTGTCACTTTTATTGCTGTTGGTGAATTCGATCAAGACCTGAAACTCCCTGACTACGAAGCTTCGCCAGAGATGTTCTATCTTGCTGGCCATACTATGGGTGAGTTGATTCGTGTGGAACAGCTGGCAACTGCCGCTGCCTTGGTTAGAAACCAACGTTCAAATTGTACTATTCATATTCCCATGGTGACGCCGGAGACGGTCGGTGCCTTGATCTATCTGTTTGAAGTTCAGACTCTTTTTGCTGGATACCTGTTTGACGTTAACCCACTGGATCAGCCAGGGGTCGAAGAAGGGAAACTGTTCACCTATGCACTGATGGGGCGGCAAGGTTTCGAGACTAAAGCGGAGGAGTATGCCTCAATAAAAGCACATTTGCGATCCAGAATTCTCTCTTGTAAATAACGACCTATTCTGCTGATTTTCAAAGAAAAACTGTCTTTGCCTCCGGGTTTGTCTTCTTGACATTCCCGGAGTTTTTCGATTAAAATTGCGACTTATGTGTTTTGCAATTTACATGGTAGGGAAAACCCTTGGCAAATAAAGAAAAACTCCTAGCAAGTGCCCAGAAATTTTTTTCGAAAGGGCAAATCCAGAAAGCTATCGGCGAATATCAAAAGCTGGTTAATGCTTTCCCTAAGGATGTACGCACGCGACAGAAGCTTGCCGAATTGCTTTGCCGAGACAAGCGTAATGAAGACGCTCTGATCGAATACGAGGCCGTTGCCAGTCACTATACGGAAACGGGCTTTTACCTGAAGTCGATCGCGGTCTTCAAACAGATGCAGAAAATTGAGCCTTCTCGGGTGGATATTTACCACCGCCTTGCTGAGCTCAATGAGAAACAAGGGTTGGTTGGCAACGCCCTGACCGAATACCGCAATCTGGTCGCTTTCTATGAAAAAAACCAGATGTATCAAGAAGCCATCGATGTATTGGAAAAGATGGTTGCTCTTGATTTGGATAACCTTAACTTCTCCGCAAAAATCGCAGAATGCCTCATGGCCTCTGGCCGGAGCGAAGATGCCTTTGAAAGATTTCAGGTAATTATTGAACCCCTTAGAGAAAAAGGGGAGCATCTCAAAGTCATTAAACTCTACGAACGATTTCTTGATATCTGTCCAGAAGAGGGGACTTCACGCCTCCCTCTTGCCCAGGCACTGCTGAAGAGCGGCTCGGTAGATAAAGCAATTCAAACTCTTAAAGGGCTGCTTAAACATTCCCCTGAAGATCCTGAAATTAGCCGCTCCCTGGCTGATGCTTACGTTACAAACCAAGATTTTTCAAACGCCCGGCTCACTCTGAAACATCTCCTTAAACAGAATGGTGACGATTTTGACCTTCGTGAATACTATGCACGAATCTGTATAGATGCAGGTGAAGTTGAGCGAGCAAGAGATAGGCTCGAAGAATGGAAGGATGATTTTTTTCAAGCTGAGCGGGTCAATGTTCTGCAGGGCTTTTATGAAGAGCTTAAAGATCTCCTGCCCGGTGATTCAACAGTTTCCGAAACGCTTTCTGCCATCTATGAGGCGATCGGGGACGCGTCAAGAAGGGATGAGCTCGATGTCTCTGCTGACGTCTCTGTAGCGATTGATGTGGTCACTGACGCTGCTTTGCTTTATGGGGCAATTGATGATGTAGAATCCCTGGATCTGGTTGGTGAAGAAGCGGCTTCCGATTTTGAAGCCCCGCCTCTTGATGTGGTTGAATCGAGAGGAACAAGAGCTTCTGAAAAAAAAGCCGCCGTAGGAATCGAGCTTGATTTGGATCTTGATTTGGATCTTGATCTTGAGGCGCCCGGGACACTGGTTGAGGGTGCAACCTTTCCCGTAGAAACAGAATCTGAGCCCGAGGCGGTTTCTGATGAAGAAGATGTCCCTGCTTCTGAAGTTGATGAGGACGTTGAGATAGAAATAGATCTCAACGATATGGATGAACTCGATCTCGATTTTGATGAAGAATTTGCAATAGAAGATGAGCTGGATGATGCTGAGCAAGCCGTTGTAGAAGATGAAAAAGCTGATGCAGCGGATGAATTTGTGAGCGAAGAAGAAGAACTTGAGGCGGAATTTGAGTTTGCCGCTGAAGTGACTGCTGCTGATCTCGATACCGCTGAAGGAATAGATGGCTCAGTAGAGGTTGGTGTTGAGGAAGCCCCGGCTGAAAGCGAAATTTTTGCGCAGCAAGAAGACGTCGAAGAAGTTGATGACTTAGAAGACGTCGAAGAAGTTGATGGCTTAGAAGACGTCGAAGAGCTTGATGGCTTAGAGGAAGTCGAAGAAGTTGAGACTTGTGTTGAATCTGAAAAATTAGAGATCATCGAAGATCTTGAGTCGCTTGAAGATGTTGAAGAGTTGGAGGAAATCGAAGAACTTGAGGATCTGGAAGAAGTTGAAGTTTTAGAGGACGTCGAAGAGCTGGAAGCACTGGAAGACGTTGAAGTTTTAGAGGACGTCGAAGAGCTGGAAGCACTGGAAGAAGTTGATGCCTCGAGTTATGCTCCTTCCGCCGGTCTGGATTTTGCTGCTGCGCTTAATGTTGATGCGGAGCTGGAAGAGGCCGAGTTCTATTTACAGCAAGGCCTGTATGATGACGCTGAGAGAGTCGTTCGGACTCTGATGGAATATCGTCCGGGATTGCCTGTTCTGCAGACGAAGATGGATGAAATAAGTCAGAGTAGACAAGCTGCGGAAACTGAATCTGAGGGTAGTGGTTTTATCGACATTATGTCCGATCTACAGGACGATGATCTGATCGATGCGACTGACTTCCTGGGTTCCTTTCGTGCTGCTACCCAGCAGGGTGAAGACCTTTCGCAAAAACTGGTTTCGGAGCTTGATTCTACTGATACGGAATCGCATTACAACATAGGTATCGCCTATAAGGAAATGGGTCTTTACGACGATGCTATCGCCGAATTTGAGAAAGCAGCAAAAGACCCGGCGCGTAATCTTGATTGCACCACTCTGACCGGTCAGTGCTATGTGGAGGCAGGGGACGTTGACGCAGCGATGGCAACTTTTAAGGGTGGTTTGATTAATGAAGGTATTACCGATGAAGGCCGCATGACTTTGAATTTTGAAGTGGGTATGCTTCATCAAATGAACGGTCAGCTGCTTGAAGCTCTTGAGGCTTTCCAACTTGTGGCAGAGAAAGATTCGTTTTTTCGTGATGTCTCTAAATTGATTAAGAACTTGCGCAGAGAGTTGGGTCTTGACGACGATTCTGATGATGGCGGTCCGCAGGGTAATCGCGACCGCGTCTCCTATGTTTAACTACGAAATTGCAGGCATGTTATGAGTTACCTTGAACATTATGGATTAGACCGCGAGCCTTTCTCGAACGCTCCGGACGCTCGCTTTTATTTTAATAGTGAACAACATAGCCAGGCGTTGTTGCGTTTGATGTATGCTGTTGATTCTAATAAAGGACTCGCGGTTCTGGTCGGAGGTGTCGGTACAGGAAAAACGACCCTTGCTCGTCGCATGCTCGATAATCTTCCTGAAGAGCGTTACGAATCGTCCCTGCTGGTGATGGTTCATTCCGGAATTACCCCGGAGTGGATTCTGACGCGTATCGCTTTACAGTTAGGTGTTGTTGAGCCAGCCGGAGACCGACTGAAATTACTCAAACAACTCTACACCCGGCTACTGGAAATTGAAGATGAAGGTCGACGTGCTGTGGTCCTGATTGATGAAGCACAAATGCTTCAGAGCCGTGAACTGATGGAAGAATTCCGTGGCTTGTTGAATCTTGAAATCCCTGGGAAGAAACTTCTTAATATCGTTTTCTTTGGCTTGCCTGAGCTGGAAGACTGTCTGGCCCTTGATGAGCCTCTTGCGCAAAGAGTCGCGGTTAAATTCCACCTCAAGTCGATGACTGAGGAAACGGCAATCTCTTACGTAAAATATCGTCTGCAAATTGCCGGTGCGAAACAGATGCTCTATAATGACGACGTCATCCCTCTGATTCATCGTTATGCTGGCGGTGTGCCACGCTTGATCAACACGATAAGCGATAACTGTCTCTTTGAAGCCTATCTGTGCAAAATGAAATATGTTGATTCTCGAACCGCGCATCGGGTTGCCGGAGACCTTAGTCTTTTGCAGAAACCCATTTCAGAACTCCCTAAAGATAAAGCAAATAGCGAACTGGATGAGATAGAAAACATGCTGGATCGTCTGGAACAAAAGCAGTGATCTGGTTTTTTACGCGAATGGCCGGTTAGGAGCTTTACCGCTCCCTGAACCGGCCTTTTGCTTTTCCACTTTGTGATATTATCACTCTATGAACAGTAAAATTCAAATCCTGCCAGAAAACCTTGCCAATCAAATTGCTGCAGGCGAAGTTGTTGAGCGACCTGCCTCTGTGGTTAAGGAGCTTGTTGAAAATTCTCTTGATGCTTCGGCCAGCGAAATCTTTGTGGACATTGAAAAGGGCGGCAAAACCCTGGTCAGGGTTACAGATAATGGCCATGGTATGAAGAAGGATGACGCCTTTCTCAGCCTGGAGCGTCATGCCACCAGCAAGGTCAAATGTGCCGAGGACCTGTTTGCTCTACACACCATGGGCTTCCGTGGTGAAGCTTTGCCGGCTATTGCTTCTGTTTCTCGTATGCGTCTGACCACCCGTTCTGTCGATGATGATACCGGTTGGCAGATCTATGCCGAGGCCGGAACAATCCGTCAGGCCGATGCTGTAGGTGCGGCCCCGGGGACGGTTGTCGAAATTCGCAACCTGTTCTTTAACACCCCTGGTCGTCGGAAGTTTTTGCGCAAAGAGGAAACTGAGTTCGGTCACATTGCAGATGTTGTCTCGCGTCTTGCCTTGTCGCGCCCCGATATCCATTTTCGTTTGTCGCATAATGGTCGCAATTACCTGGAGGCTTACCGACACAACTGTCTTGAAGAACGTGCTGCGTCTCTGCTCGGACGTAATGTCGCAAGCAGCCTCCTCTCTGTCGATTCAGATTCTGGAAATGGCGAAATGCTGGTCGGTTTGTTAGGCTCTCCCGGAATCAGCCGTTCCTCTACCAGCCAGGTTTATACCTATGTAAATGGGCGGTTTGTGCGTGATCGGGTGATACAGCACGCTATCCTTGAAGCCTATCGATCATTGCTGGAGAAACGTCGCTATCCGATCGCGGTACTCTTTATCGACTTGCCGCCTGAAATGGTGGACGTCAATGTACATCCAACCAAGCATGAGGTTCGTTTCCGCAATCAACAACAGGTACACGATTTTATCGTCTCGGCACTTCGTGAGCGACTGCAACAGCTCTCTTCCAAACCTGCCACTAATACAGGTGGCTTTTATCCGGCTGAAACTGTAAGCGCCCCGGCTCTCATGTCGCCAGCGCAAAGCGATTATCGTGAACGTGTTCAGGAGTCACTGGCAGCTTTTAACGCAAAGGTTGCTGTTGCACCTGTCCTCTCTGCTATGTCAACCGTAAAAGGCGAGATGACCGGATGGACTGTCGGGCAGGGTAAAGAATCTGCCCTGCCGGATGGCTGGCGATTAATTGGCCAATATCTCAGCAGTTATCTGCTCTGCCAGATTAATGATGAATTGGTTCTGATTGATCAGCATGCAGCTCACGAACGGATTGGCTTTGAGCGTTTGCGCAACCAGTTGGCTGCTGATGGTATAGAGAGCCAAAGTCTGCTTTTTCCAGCCGTTCTCGAACTTGACCATCGCGAAGCTGCTGTTCTTGCAGAACATCTTGACGATTTCACACGTTTCGGTTTTGAAGTTGAAGCTTTTGGCGGCCGCTCTTTTACCGTGAAATCTGTTCCAGCTCTCGTCGTCGATGTCGATGTTGAGCGGCTGATACGCGACCTTGCTGCTGAGCTCAACGAGATAGGACGTTCTGGTCAGCTTAGTGATGAAATTGAACGGGTGCTTGCCGTCCTCGCCTGTCACAGTATGGTCCGTGCCAACCAGGCGCTCTCGCAAAGTGAGATGCAACAGCTATTGAAAGACCTTTCTACGATTGATTTTGGCAGTTGTTGTCCGCATGGACGACCAGTCATGCATCGTTTGTCAAAGCGCGATGTCGAGAAGCTCTTCCATCGAGGTTAAAAGTGTCGTCAGCAGCAGATAATCGACCATTTCTCCCTGTTATCTGTGGGCCAACGGCTGTTGGCAAAACTGCGTTGTCCCTGGATCTGGCTGAGTATTTTGATGGAGAAATAATCTCTGCTGACTCCCGACAGCTTTATCGGTTAATGGACGTTGGTACGGCCAAGCCAACCAGGGAAGAACAGGAGCGCGTAAAACACCATCTGATCGATGTCGCCTGGCCGAATGAGGAGTTTCACGCTGCACGTTTTGTGAGCCTCGCCGAAGCAGCCGTAAGTGATATCTGCCTCCGTGGTAAACGCCCTTTTCTGGTTGGTGGAACTGGCCTTTATATCCGAGCGTTGACTGAGGGGCTTTTACAGGCTCCCAGTGCTGATCCTGACCTGCGTCTGCATTTGCATGACAGAGCAGAAGAAGAGGGTAGCCCTGCTTTACATGCCGAGCTTACCAGAGTTGATCCTGAGTCAGCCTCGCGTCTGCATCCCAATGATCTGATCAGGATTGTCAGAGCTCTGGAAGTTTATGAGCAGTCCGGCAGTTCGATCTCCAGCCTGCAGGATGAGCATGGATT
>JAGXHM010000084.1 GCA_024636155.1 Deltaproteobacteria bacterium | reverse complement strand
GGGTTACGTCTGACGGCCGCTGCAAGCTTGGTTACAGCACGATCAAACTGGCCCATACGCAACAGGATATCACCACTCAGCAGGTCGTTGTGGGCCTCGCCCGGCAAGGTTCGGCTCAACTCTTCCAACTTACGTAAAGCATCCGGCAAGGCACCTTGATCACGCAGGGTGATCACAGGGGAGTAGTGTCGATCAAGAAACGCGACGCGCGCCTGCTGAAGCATTTCACGCTCCAGTTGACGATTGGTTGCCTGGTCATCACGATTGTCTTCCCGTGGTCCGGCCCCCGCAATCAGCAGAGCAGCAAAGATCAGCACGCCCACCAGGGCGACGATCATCAATTGATCGAATCGATCACGCAGCATTAAGCTAGAACTCCTGATAAGGCGGCATATTGACACGCTTCGCCATGGCCCGAATCGGATCATAATCCTCGTCGAGCAGAGTTTCAAAACCATCAATCCAGGCAGAATCAAGCACCTTGAGAACCTCACCGTCAATCTTTACCGTCGTCTCCGGGGTAAGGTCGAGTAAAGCTTTGCGAAATTTTTTCACCAACTCCGGGTCAACATTTTTTGCCGCACCAAAAGTGCAATAAGGGATAATTTCACTCTGGGCCAGAACCCTGAAGTCGTCCGCAAAGACGCGCCCTTCTCTCGTCATAATTTCAAGGTCAAGCGATGGTGCCGCGGCAACATCAAAATCGCCAAAATAAACACCATAGATGACTTTTTCATGTTTATAGGCGCCATGCGGTATGGCGTAATAATCAAGGTCGCGCTCGGGGTCGAAACCTGCCTGCAGCAACAGGTCATATTGAGCCAGATACCCGGTCGGAGCCAATTGCGGGCCAAAGAGCATCCGCTTGCCTTTTAAATCTTCCAGCGACTGTATCGGGCTGTCACGACGCACGATAATGGAACCAGCAGTGCGTGAACCGAACTGCCCGCGCTGCTCTGTCGCAATCAACTGCAAGTCATAGTTCTTACGCAAAATGATGTAAAGCAGACTGTTGCTATGTGTAAAGGTAAAGTCACCAGCAACAAAGCGCGGCTCAAAATCCTGAGTGTCGACAGGAACAGCTTCGCACGGACGACCCAACTGCTGTTCAAGATACGCAGTCAAAGGGCGGAAACGTTTTTGCGTCTCTACTTCGCTGTTGCAATTCATATAACCGATCCGAATCGGTGGCCCCTCGAGGGACTGTTCGCAACCGTTTAAAAAAGCAAGACAGAGGAGTAGAGGTAGAATCAAGTGCTTCATGGAGTCTCCAGCAACAGATTAAATGGTAATGGCTGCACCAATGGATAGCGGCTATCAACCAAGCCCAGTCCGGGTCTATCAAGACCGTCGCGTATCGCAGCGGCAATGTCAGTCAATGTGTTCGATCCCCACCAGTTATTGCGCGCATCAACAGTTGTCGTGCCATCATTGATGAGACCATATACGCCGTTTTTCTCGATCAGATTACGCGCCAGGCGTCCATTACTGTTCAACCAGCGCACACCGGCACGCCCGTTCTCAACAAGGCGATTGTCAACAACCTCGACTTTTGAGTCTTCAAGAAAAATGCCATGCTCGCTATTAGCGGAAAGATCATTGCCGGCAACCTGCCCTTTACTGCGCTGCAAGTAGAGTCCACGACGATTGCCAATGATCCGGTTGCCTCGTGCCTCGATCTCACCGTCGCGGATATTCACCCCATTAACCAGATTGTTTTCAATTACGCAGCCAATCATTTTAAGGTCGCTGTAAACACACCGCAGCCCCCAGTGGCTTCCGGAAATAGTGGATCTTCTCAAGGTGACTTTGCTGTCACGGAATTGCACGCCGTTCGTATTGTCAAGGAAGCGACAATCATCGATAACGACTTGTGACTCCTGGAATTGCGCGCCACGCATATTGTTTCTGAAGATATTATTCGAAAGCCTGGCCCGTGAGTAATGAGCATGAAAACCACGGTAGCCGTATTCGACGATAGAGTGTTCCAGGCTGTTCTCCTCCTCACTCACCATCATGTTAATTGCCCCCCAGTCGCCAGGACGGGGGTTCTCTTCTGCCGAGGTAAAAAGTACCGGATCAGCAGCGGTACCAACCACACGAATTATCCCTTGAGAAAAAATTTCGTGTTCACCGATTCCGTCGCCGTTGCTGTCAAAACGAGTGAAACGGATCTGGCTGCCGGGGCGAATTTCCAGCGTTGCCCCTGCCGCCACCGTCAAAATTCCGTCTATCAGGACATCGCCATTCCAGACGGTATCCTTAAAGATGGTTTGCTCGCCTTGATAAACGAGTACCTCGCTCGCAATCGTCGATATCGGCATGGTCAACATCATCAAGAGGAGACAACATAAAAGCTTCATCTGGCTTCTACCTGTCCCTGGCGACCAAGCCAACGGACATTTTCCTGATTATCCGTTACTCCGACCGAATCAAAGGGCAGATCGCGCGGGTAAAGAGCAAGGCCAATAGAGTTGCCGCTGATCGAGTTGCGGTCCAGCAAAGGACGACTGCTGGCATCAACAAAGACAGCCTCTTCGTCATGACCGGTAATCAGGTTCTCCAGCAGGTATGGATTGGATCGACGCAAACAGACGATGCCACCTTCGCCATCGATTAATTTGTTCCCCAAAATTTTCGGATGGCTCTGTTGCTGGGCAACAATGCCATAGCGACAGTTGGCGATCCGGACTCCTTTGATTTCTGGTGAAGACTCAACACATCTGACCGCAATATCGGCACGTTCAAGTTCAACGTGCTTGATAAAACTCTCAGCAGCCCTATCCAGAGTAATACCGGACCAGGCAATCTCTTCAGTTTCACTTGTCTCCAGAATAACGAAGCGAACAGGTGCCTCGGGTGTCCCTTGAATGTCGAGCTTACCTCTGATGAGAAGTTCGGTCTGCGGTGACAAGTATTCCGGATCAATCTTGGTTCCCACAGCAGGCAAGACATTGACCTGTGTTCCGGCATGAATCGTCAAAGTGCCGCCCTTAAGCACCAGTACATCATCTGTCATGGTCACCGCTCCTTGCCAGACCAGGTCACCCGAATAGGCACCTGCGTACTCCGACGCCATGCCTGCGGCTTGCAATAGTGACGGTACAGAAGTAATAACCAAATTAATGGCCACGATAAAACCAATTATTTTCCAATAACTTGACTTCATATCCAGCGAAGTTCCATGAGGAATTTTCGAGCTGCGATCATAGGGCTATCGCCAGTTTCAATGTGGTTAATCAAAAGTTCAACATCTTCTTTTTTCAGTTGTCGGTTGAGCTTCCTTATTGCCGGCAGCACAGTGGTAAACTGCAGATCTTCAAGAGGACGTTTTCCTGTCACCAAGAGCGGCATGCCAGCTATTTGAAAAACTGTATTGTCGAGAGCACCTGACAGAACAAAGACCAGATCAGCCTTTTCTCCGTCAAGAAGAGTGAGCGGATCCTGCCCTGCCTCGATCTCTACACGGGTACTTTCTACGCCAGTCTTTTCCTGAACGTAGAGCGTAACCAGAGCGAAAAGTGCTTCATCCTGAACACTCGTACCAGCACCCACAAAAAGTTTTGGGCCAAAACAAGCCTGCACGGGCGCACATACCAGTGCAACCAGAAAAACCGTAGCGACAATAACGCTTAACGTACGAACAACCATTCCATCACCGTAGAGCCATAAAAACCAGAGAGAACAACCAGGGTCACAAGAGACGCTGCGATAAATGGGCGGTCGACCTTCTGTTGGCCATTCTCTTCATATTTAGCAACGGTCCAGGCGGCAGCGACAGAGAAAGCCAGCCCCACCATCAACAACACAACGATCACCCATTTGAGGATATCCAGTGAGATAAGAACCGTTGGAGGTGACATCGTCTGCATGATATTGATCGCCAAAAAGCTTTTGACACCGGAAGGATCCTGAAATGCAAGAGGTAAATAACCAATTTTGGCATTCAATTTCACGATCGCAAGAGCCAGATGAGCCGCCAGCACCAGAGGCAATAACGGCAGCGCCATGCGTCCAAGCAACGACATGAAACCAGACAAGGTGAATGTTGCCGAGGTTTCTCCTGGCACACCCGTTGGCTCTCCATCCAAAGTTGAGACCTTGATCTGCCCAACCAGGTAGAGGAGCAATCCTGGCAGCATGAGCAGTAGCGGGAAGATGAGTCCAATCCAGAGCATTGCCAGTGGATAGAATCCGGCAGTATCCCAGCCGAGCGAGAGGGCAAGATTCTCCGGCAGCCAGAAAATTGCTTCACGCAGACTGACATAGACCTTGGCAAAGTTGGCAGTCAACATACCAAGCAGCACCAGGAAGAAAAGTGCCTCGCTGGGACGCAGGCCACCTTGTCGCAAATCTCCCGGCCAACTGCGGAACCCGAGGGCAACATTATCGTTGCAGCAATTCTGAACGCAGTTCAAACAGAGGGTGCAGGCTGCGCTGTCGTTAATTGCGGCCGGCACCAGCGCAACCGGACAACCTTCCGTCCGAGTCCGCCAATTGAGATTTATCCCGCTAGCCGAGGCCTGTTTCCAAACCAGCTCTGTCGAGATACACGGTTTATCCAGGCAATTGGCGCAAACAGCTTTCTCCTTGACCCGCAATTGCCAGGGAGCCAGTCGGGCATAAAGGCCGAACAGTGCTCCAGCCGGGCAAAGCAGCAAGCAGAATGATCGGCGACGGAAAACCAGGCCAACAACCAGCGCCAAGATCACCATCCAGGCAAGCAAGAGAGCGGAGTAATCAGGGTAACGATGAATGGAGAGAAAATAAACGAGCAACTGCAGCAGTACCAGTACCAGGGTGACCGGAATAAAATTATTCAGCCAGGACGGTATCTCACGACGCAGTCCAAAACGGCTGATCAGACCGTTGAGCCAACCGACTGGACAGACAGTGCACCACGAACGGCCCAAAAGTAGAGCGACGGCAATCATGCCCATCATCCAGAGAACCCAGAGGTTGAAGGTCGTAAAATTGCTATACATCAAAGGATCACGCACAGCCACACCAGGAATGGCATGTTGATGCCAGCCATAAGCAATCATCGCAAATAGCAGTCCCAGCATCGTTACCCGCAACAATCGCCAGGTCCAGGGAGAACGAATAATCGCCCCGAAAAAGGGGATGTCGAGAATATTTTTCAGCATATAGGAACCCGGGACGCGGGACGCGGGACGAGGGACGAGGGACGCGAATAAGCAAAAAAGGCACTCAGTTTTTATGATTTTCATAGTTTTCATAGTCTTCATGGTCTTCTCGTTCCTCGTACCGCGTACCTCGTCCCTGCCCCTAATGATAAACCAGATAAGGACGGACATATTCGTCATGACTGTTTCGGTACAGAACTGGCTTACCGGTAATCATTTCCATCGAACGTGCCGACCATTCACGCACCACGTGAACATCATCCTCAAGCGTTTTTTGCAAAGCATTCGCTGCGGCAGGACCGCCCAGAGGGCCAAGAGCCATGGCAGCGTTCATGCGCACCGAAGAGTCAGGATCTTCCAGGCCAACCAGTAGCGCAGATTCAGCCCGAGCATCACGTAATTTCCCCAAAGCCAGAAAAGCCTCGGCGCGCTGTTCGCCCTGAGTCTGACCCAGAAGCACATCAAGGGCCCGTTTGTCAGCAATATCACCGACAGCACGAATCGCTGCAGCGGCTCCTTCGCCACGTGCATCGGCCAGGTATTCAATCAACGGTATCACGGACATTTTGTTTAATTTTATAAGTGCACGTGTAGCATAACGACGCACCTCACTGTTTTCGTCGGAGAGAGCATCAATCAGAGCCGGAATCGCTGCAGGATCGCCAATAGATCCGAGCGACCAGGCGGCAACGTAGCGTCTTCCCAAGGCCTGCTGAGCGAGAACATCACTGATCGCCGGAATAGCGTCGACAACCTTGAGCGTTCCCAATGCGGCAATCACGTATTCGCGCATTTGCTTATCTTCAGCATGAACCAGCTCCAACAACACCGGAACGGTTCTTTCACCGATTTCAATCGTAATTGCGTAGGCACGATCCGAAACGCCAGGTTCCTGGGCAGAGAACAAGCCAACAAGCTGCACAATGGCCTGCTGGTCTCCTCCACGGGCATTGGCTTCGAGTTGATCCAGATCGAGAGCCGGATCTGCCGCGCAGGCTGACAACGTGAGAAATAACAAACCCGCCAATAAATAACGCAACATAGCTACCAGACCTTGGTCACTGTGATGTCAACAGGTTTCAGCAACTGCCCTTCTTTAACGACAACAGCAGAAGGCTCGATCGTGCCTTTATCATAACGCCCATAGAGATCCCCAAGTTTTGGAGGACCGCCAAATTTATCGCGGGCTGCCAGATAGTAGGTTCCTCCGGCGGGAAGATAGATCAGGTAACGACCGTCCGGACCCGTTTTCTCGGAAACAAACTTCGGACGTTCAGACATTTGTACATGATCGTAGACGTGCACTCTGGCAGCAGCCACAGGCTGGCCGTCACTATCCAGGATCTGACCGGCAAGACCCGTTTTTGATTCAACAACGTCACCGGTAAAATTTCGCTGGTCACCAATCTTCACAGGAGCCGAAACCTGTAAGCCAACGACACCACCCTTTACGCTAACTTGCATAAACTCACTACGATTGTCACCGGCTAATACCGGCCCGGTCTCTTCACCTTTAGCGCGTTTTCTGGCCACGACGACGTAATCGCCATCGGGCAGTTCTAGGTTGAACTTACCATCGTTGCCCGTTTCTGGAGAAATATCATAAGCAGGGCCGTAAAGATCCATTCCCGGCTTGTAAACATAGAGACGGACACCTTCCAGAGGCATGGTGACCTGCCCTTGCAGGAGGCTCTTTGCAGAGGACGCTTTCACGGACGAAGTTTCTTTGCTATCGCACCCGGCAAGGCCGAAAACCACAACAGTCAACATCAACAAACAAGTAAGTTTCAATTTCTTCAAGGCTAATCTCCAACCTGGCAGCCCATCGGACTATCAATGAGCTGGCTGCAAATCTGTCCATTTGGCTCATATCTCAGCTCCTTTTCGACCAATAGCTACGGCTATTACTCTCAAATGAGCTAAAATCTGATCTCAAACGGCCATATTTTCCCTTCAGCCCTGATAGTCCGACGGGCTGCTAGCAATTATTTTGGATTACGCAACCTACTTTTTCAGCAACACCAGGCGCTCTGCACTATTTGAAGCGTAGTGCTCAAACAGGGAATGGTCCATCAGCGCCAGACCAAAGGCAACTCCCATCTCATCTCCCGGCACAAACACGACATCATAAGGATCACCGGTCTGCAAAGCACGTCGCAAGGTAACAACCCATCGCCCCTGCTCATAACGAGTCACAGCAAACACATCAGCACGGCCGCCAACCGGACGTTTAATCAGGTAACCTGGCGCGACACTTCCAGCGGGACGAAAGCCCTCGTTTGCGGGCAGTCGCTCAGCATCATAGATAGGGGTGTCACCCTCACCGAAGGCTCGGATACCATCTGGATTGTTTAAGTAAGCGCTGGAATTCTCGGTAAACAGCTCACCTGGAACATCACCATGCATACCCTCAGAATCCAGGTAGCGATCATCGGCAAAACCAAGCTTCGCGGTACGTGCAGCTTTCCAGTTCCATAGGTCCAGCCAGCTATCTTCCTGGGCCATGCGCATTTTATTGGAAGCATGAAAGCTGTCTTGATTCACGCCGAAATCATTAATATGACAGGCATAAGAACAGGAAAAGTTATTGAACTGTCCTTTTGCGTCCCACAGTAAGCCGAATCCGTCCTCCATCTGGCCACTGTTCTGCCATTTTTCGCCATCGAACAACCAATCAAGCATAGACTGATCGCGCGTTGCGTCTTCCCAGCTTAAACGCAGGAATACGTCACCATCCGTATAAAATGCACGGATATCGACGGAAACCGGCTCAGGAACACGTGAGCCATGATGACATGAAGCTGTCGAGGTGTGGACCGTATCTTCATCGATATCGGTAAACGTCCGTAACTTATGGGGACGACCACCTCTTACATGAACTTTTCTCGGCAGAGCTCTCTCCCAGTCTGAAGCCATCGGAGCATGCTCCAGCCAAAGCGCATAGGTGCGATCCGACGGGATGTCACGACAACCGACAAAGCTCAAAAGTCCCATCGTTATCAGCAAAACAGTTATAAAAGGCAAACGGGACACAGCAATCCTTGATGAACAAATTAACACCAACTACGCGAAGACTATAGGCGGATCTATTCAAAGCAAGGAACGTACCAGAGCAAAAGGCTAAAAACTGTGCTATTTCAGAGGGATGTCGTAAGGTAGTTGTCTCTTTCGGAGGAGAAAAGACAGGTTTTTGTCGAGAGCTTAATCGATCATACAATACTTTTCCATCTTATAGCGTAGCGTTGTGCGTTTGATTCCCAGAGTTTCGGCAGCGCGTGTCTGTGAACCGTCTTCCCGCTGCAATGTCTGCAGAATTAATTGTCGTTCAAGGTCCTCGAGTATTTCCGTGAGACTACCACCCTTCTCAGGAACCTGCAGACAGATCTGATCATCACCTTGCAAGGTCTGGGGGAAATCCCTTGGTGTCAATTCACTCCCCTTGGAGAGGACAACAGCCCGTTCAATAGTATTCTGTAACTCACGTACGTTACCCGGCCAGTCGTGAGCCAACAGACAACTTAAAGCGCGAGGCGCAAAACTACTGATCTTCTTGCCGGTTTCTGTGACATATTTTTCCAGAAAATGCCGCGATAGCGGCTCAATATCTTCACGTCTGGAACGTAGCGGCGGGATGTTGAGATTGACAACATTCAACCGATAGTAGAGGTCTTCCCTGAACTTGCCCTCTTTCACCTGATCTTCCAGCTTCTTGTTGGTCGCAGCAACGATGCGCACGTTGACACTGATCGTCTTGTTGCCACCGACTCGTTCGAACTCATGTTCCTGAATCACCCGCAACAACTTGACCTGCGCCGTCACGCTCATCTCGGCGACTTCATCAATAAAAAGTGTGCCTTGATCGGCTCTTTCAAAACGCCCTTTGCGCGTGTCAAGGGCCCCAGTGAAGGCGCCCTTTTCATGGCCAAAGAGTTCACTCTCCAGCACACTTTCTGAAAGTGCGGAACAGTTCAGCACCACGAACGGTTTATCCTTGCGCAACGAGTTGTAATGAATGGATCGAGCCATTAGCTCCTTGCCGGTTCCTGACTCTCCGGTAATCAGAACATTCGCATTACTGACCGCAACTGACGAAGCCATCTCATAGAGCTGCTGCATAGCGGGCGAGCCGCCGATAATTCCGGAAAAATCGTAACGTCCCTCCAACTCTGCATGCAGGTAGCGGTTCTCAGCGAGCAAGCGCTCACGCTCCAAAGCCTTGGCGACAGTCAGCTTGATCTCATCCGTTTCGAAGGGCTTGGCGATGTAATCATAAGCACCGAGCCGCAAGGCCTGAACAGCATTCTCAATCGTTCCATAAGCTGTCATGACAATGATGGGCAGTGAAGGTTCGTACTCTTTCAAATTCTCAAGGAGTTGCAGGCCGTCCATTTCAGGCATTTTAATATCGGTAACAACCAGATCGAAGCGTTCATTGGCAACCAGGCGCAATGCTTCCGCACCGCTCGCAACCGTAGAGGTATCATACCCTTCCCTGGTCAGAACGCGACCCAGCAAGCGTCGCATACCATCTTCATCATCAACTATCAGAATACGTTCAGCAGCCATAATCGTTATAAACCGTTGTGATAGACTTTGTTTTTACCATCACCCTTGGCCCTATACATCAAATCATCGACCGATTTCAAAAGTGTATTGGTATCGGGACCATCGTCAGGAAGCGTGGCCACCCCGACACTAACCGTAATACCATGGGTTTTGGTAATTCCGTTCAGGAAGCGAGGTGATTCCGTCTCAACAAAGATGCGGATACGTTCCGCAACGTTGACCGCTTCCCGCAGAGGCGTTTCTGGCAGCAAGGCAACAAACTCCTCACCGCCGTAACGGTAAATGGTGTCGCAATCACGCAGCAATTCACGCAGCATGGTCGCCATCTCCTGAAGCACGATGTCACCATTGGGGTGACCATAAGTATCATTGAATTTTTTAAAATCATCGACATCAAAAAGGATGATCGACAACGGCTTGTTGTAGCGATTCGCGCGTGCAACCTCATCGGCAAAGATTCTTTTAAATTGCATGTGGTTATAAAGACCGGTCAAACCGTCGGTACAGGCAAGCTGCGCAGTCTTTTTATGCAACCGGGCATGATCGATACTCATGGTAGCAAAGGAAGTTAGAATAGAGAGCAATTCAAGTTTCTCTTTAAAAAACTCACGTGGTCTGAAATCATCCAGGTAAAGAACGCCGATGGTCTCTTTCTGGATTTTCAAGGGGACTGCAATCAGCGAGCGGATTCCCTCTTTGATGACCAGTGGGTTGTTGAAGAAATCAGTGCCCTCAGTATCATTGATGATAAAAAGTTCCCCACGCTCAATGATTTCGTAGGTAAGGCCGCCTGGGTTGACTCGCCAGCAATCGAGAGCAACAAACTGCTCGCTGAGGCCAGCATGAGCATGCAACTCAAGCTGCGAGGACTTGCCATCACAAAGTGCGACAGATCCTGCGGGCATATCCATCACCGCCATAGCACTGTGCAGGATGTTCTGCAACACTTCGTCAAGATCAAGAGAAGAGACAACGACCTGTGCAACATTCAGGATGCCTTTGAGCCCCTGAACCTGCTCTACCAGTTGATTATCATTTACATTTTTCATTTCATACCGCCCCCCCTCTTTCAGGCTTCCATCCGTGCTATTCCAGCAGGTAAACATTTGCACATAATACTTACCTGGAGGAATATAAACAAGCCCTCCCGTAAGCCAACAGGCTGAAATCATTGGGCTGTCGGAGTCAACAGAATCTGTGATGCAAAGGATACCAGCATACAGGGTTGACACCCACCACATCTTGTGGTTAAACAATCTCAGGCACACAATATATCGCACTACAGCTTTATTCAATTAAAATCCTTATCGCCTTGCAGGAAGGTCAACCATGTCAAAGCAAACCAGGAAAACAGCAGTCGAACTCTCCCCAAATGCCATCACGGTCCTTGAGCGCCGCTATCTTTGCCGTGACAATGATGGCAAGGTCATTGAAGCCCCGATCGATATGTTCAAACGGGTTGCCAAAACAATTGCTGCCGGCGAAAAGGAATTCAAGAATGGCCGGGTTCCTGCTGAACTCGCAAAAGTCTTCCTGCAGATGATGACCAATCTGGAATTCATGCCGAACTCTCCGACCCTGATGAACGCTGGCCGTGAACTGGGGCAACTCTCTGCATGTTTCGTTTTACCTGTCGGTGATTCGATGGAGGAGATTTTTGAAGCGATCAAGCAGACTGCGTTGATCCATAAAAGTGGCGGCGGCACAGGTTTTTCCTTCAACCGCATCCGACCCGCGAACGACATGGTTCTCTCCACAAAAGGTGTTTCCTCAGGGCCGCTTTCCTTCATGAACGTCTTCGACGCAGCGACTGAGACGATCAAACAGGGCGGCACCCGCCGCGGCGCCAACATGGGCATTCTGCGTGTCGATCATCCAGATATTATAGATTTCATCATGTGCAAGCGGGATCAGACAATGCTGACCAACTTTAACATCTCGGTCGGCATCACTGAGGCTTTCATGGAAGCCGTTGAAAAGAATGCTGATTACGACATCATCAACCCACGTAATGGTGAAGTTGTCGGCCAACGCTCAGCCAGCAAGGTCTTTGATCGTATTGTTGATCTGGCCTGGTCCAACGGCGAACCGGGTATCATTTTCCTCGACCGTCTCAACCGTGACAACCCCACCCCTCACATTGGTGAGTTTGAAGCGACCAACCCCTGCGGCGAGCAGCCTTTGCTCCCCTATGAAT
>JAGXHM010000014.1 GCA_024636155.1 Deltaproteobacteria bacterium | reverse complement strand
GCCGCCAGGGGATGCTCGCTTTAAACCTCGAGGAGATGAAGACCATCCAGTCTTACTTCCGTCAAGAGGAAGTGGTCGCGTCACGTAAAGACGTTGGTCTCGGTGCCATGCCGACCGATGTTGAGCTTGAGGCTTTGGCTCAGACCTGGAGTGAGCACTGCAAGCACAAGATCTTCGCGGCTCGTATCGAATATGAGGATGACCAGGGCCAGCAGGAAGTCATTAACTCGCTCTTCAAAAGCTGTATCATGCAGGTTACAGCGGATGTTCGCAAAGCCAAGGGCAAGGACGATATCTGCCTGTCGGTTTTCAAGGACAATGCTGGCGTCATCAAGTTCAATGATGACTGGAGTCTGGTTTTCAAGGTTGAAACCCACAATTCGCCAAGTGCTCTCGATCCGTACGGCGGCGCCTTAACCGGTATCGTTGGTTGCAATCGTGATCCATTCGGCACCGGTATGGGCTCTCGCCTGATGTTCAATACCGACGTGTTCTGTTTTGCCTCGCCTTTCTACGACAAGCCTTTGCCGCCGCGCCTGCTCCATCCTCGCCGGATTTTCGAGGGCGTCGTTGAAGGGGTTGAACACGGCGGCAACAAGAGTGGCATCCCGACGGTCAACGGTTCGCTGGTTTTTGATGAGCGTTTTGCTGGAAAGCCACTGGTTTATTGTGGCACCGGTGCCATCATGCCACGTGTTCTCAATGGCAAAGCTGGACATGATAAAGAAGCCAAGGTCGGCGATCGCATCGTGATGGCAGGCGGTCGAGTCGGTAAGGATGGTATTCACGGTGCGACCTTCTCATCGGAAGAACTCCACGAGGGCTCGCCGGTAACAGCAGTGCAAATCGGTGACCCGATTACGCAGAGGAGAATGTTCGACTTCTTGATCATTGCCCGTGATCGTGGCCTTTATAGCGCGATTACCGACAATGGTGCCGGCGGACTCTCCTCGTCGGTAGGCGAGATGGCCGAATTTACCAACGGCTTCGAGATGCACCTCGACCGAGCACCTCTTAAGTACAGCGGTCTGCAACCCTGGGAGATCCTGATTTCAGAAGCCCAGGAGCGTATGACCATGTCTGTACCTCCTGAAAAACTGGATGAATTCTCAACTCTGGCAGACGAAATGAGTGTCGAAATTACTGATCTTGGTCAGTTCACCGACTCCGGTTACTTCCATTGTCTCTACAACGGTGAGACAGCCTCCTACCTGCCGATGGAGTTCATTCACGATGGCGTGCCGCAGATGGTGCTGCAGGCCCGGTGGACGCCACCGACCCATCAGGAGCCTGTTTTCTCTCAGCCGCTTGATATGGATGCAACGCTGCGCCAGATGCTCGGTCGACTTGATATCTGTTCCAAAGAGTCGGTTGTTCGCCGTTACGATCATGAAGTTCAGGGGGGAACGGTCATCAAGCCGTTGGTTGGTGTCACCAATGATGGGCCTTCCGACGCTGCTGTCGTCCGGCCGCTCTTCGACTCTTTTGAGGGTGTGGTTGTCGCGCACGGCATCTGTCCGAGTTACAGTGATATCGATACCTACCACATGATGGCTAACGCGATTGATGAAGGCTTGCGTAACTACGTCGCTGTAGGCGGCAACATCGAACATGTGGCTGGTCTGGACAACTTCTGCTGGTGTGACCCTGTGGCCAGTGAAAAGACCCCCGATGGTGAATACAAAGCTGCCCAGCTGGTGCGGGCGAACAAAGCGCTTTACGACTACTGCCTTGCTTTCGGTGTGCCGCTGATTTCCGGCAAGGATTCAATGAAGAATGATTACATGATCGGTGACACCAAAATCTCGATTCCACCGACCGTGCTTTTCTCGGTGATTGGCAAGATTGAAGACCTGCGTAAAGCCGTCACCATGGACGCCAAGGCGTCCGGTGATCTGGTTTATCTGCTTGGTCAGACTCGTGACGAACTCGGTGGTTCTGAATATTACGCCATGCACGACAAGATTGGACGCAATGTGCCGAAGGTTGATGTGGAGAGCGCCCTGCAGCGTTATCGCACGGTCAATGCAGCGCAGGTTGAGGGTTTGCTGGCTTCCTGCCACGACCTCTCGGATGGCGGTCTTGCTATCTCCCTGGCTGAAACTGCCTTTGCCGGTGGCTTTGGTCTGGATGTCGATCTCAACAAGGTTTCGGTAGATACCGTTATGCGTGAGGATAAATTGCTATACAGCGAATCGGCAAGCCGTCTGCTGGTCACGGTTAAACCGGCCAACCGGGAGCGCTTTGAAACTCTTTTTGCCGGACAGGAGTGTGCCTGTCTCGGTCGAGTGTCCGATGATAAATATCTGAAGATTGTCGGTCTGCAGGGTGAAACTCTGGTGCGTAGCACGATTGATGACCTCAAGGAAGCGTGGCAGAGCACGCTGCGGGAGATGTGATTATGGCGAAGCAAGTACGGGCTGTTGTCATCTCCGGCAATGGAACCAACTGTGAGCGTGAAGTGGCCAATGCCTGTCGCTTGGCTGGAGCAGAGATCGTCGATATTGTCCATGTTTCGGAGTTACTCTCTGGGCGAGTGCGACTTGATGACTATCACTTTCTGAATCTGGCCGGTGGTTTCCTTGACGGTGACGACCTTGGCAGCGCCAAGGCTGGCGCTAACCGCCTGTCCCACGCTGCCGTCAAAAACAGCGAAGAGACCTTGAGTGACCAGTTGCAGTGTTTCATTGCTGAAGGCAAGTTGATCATGGGAGTCTGCAACGGTTTCCAGTTGATGACCAAAATGGGCTTACTGCCGGCACTTGGTGGTGATTACAAGAAGCAGTCGGCAACGCTGACTTTTAATGACGGCGGACGCTTTGAGGACCGCTGGTGTTATCTCAAGGTCGATCAGGATTCACCTTGTATCTTTACCCATGGGCTCGATGGCCTTTACTTGCCAGTCCGGCATGGAGAGGGCAAGTTTGTCGTTGAGAATGACAGCCTGCTGCAGGAGATAGAAGCAAAACACCTGGCTGTGGTAAAGTACTCGGATGCGGAGTATCAATACCCCGTTATGGAGTACCCTCTGAACCCCAACGGTTCCGTGGCAGCCATAGCGGGCGTCTGTGACGAATCCGGACGGCTTTTCGGCCTGATGCCACACCCGGAGGCCTATATCCACCGGACGCACCATCCACGTTGGACCCGTGAGCCAGATTTACCTGAGGATGGGATGGGATTATTGTTGTATAACAATGCGATAAACTATGTTCGCGAGAAATTACTTTAGAGGCAGGAACGCACTGCGTTGTGAAACCAAGATCAAAAAACATAGCTGATGATCAGCGGTGGAGTACCTAAACGATATGTTTGACAAGTTTCACGATGAATGCGGTGTCTTCGGAATCTTCGGTCACCCGGAGGCAGCTAATCTGACTTACCTCGGTCTTTACGCTTTACAGCATCGTGGCCAGGAAAGCTGCGGAATTGTTTCCAGTGACGGTAAAAGACTACACGCCTATAAAGGTATGGGGCTGGTTTCTGACCGCTTCAAGCGTGATTCAATCTTTGACGAACTGCCGGGACGTAATGCGATCGGTCACGTACGTTACTCGACTGCGGGCAGCAGCGATTTAAAGAATGTCCAGCCGATCATGGTTGATTATTCACGTGGCAGCATTGCTGTCTCTCACAACGGTAATCTGGTTGATGCCCAAGAGGTGCGTAACAAGCTGGAGAACACGGGTTCGATTTTCTCTACGACCTCTGATACCGAAGTTCTGGTTCATCTCCTGGCAAAATCACAGAGTGATTTGTTGCCAGATCGTGTTGCTGAAGCGTTAATGTCTGTCAAAGGCGCCTATAGTATCGTATTCCTCACGGAAACGCGTATGGTTGCGGTGCGTGACCCCAACGGTTTTCGGCCGCTGGCACTGGGACGTCTCAATGACGCCTACGTGATTGCTTCCGAAACGTGTGCCTTTGACTTGATCGAAGCTGAATTCATTCGTGAGGTTGAACCTGGTGAAATGATTGTCATCGATAAGGATGGCATGAAGTCATACAAGCCGTTTAAAGAGATCCAGCCGTCTCCCTGTATCTTTGAGTTTGTCTATTTTGCCCGTCCAGACAGCATCATCTTTGGCGAGCAGGTTTACACCGTCCGCAAAGAGTTTGGTCGTCAGTTGGCCAGAGAGCATCCTGTCGATGCTGATGTTGTCCTGGCTGTCCCTGATTCTGGTGTCCCGGCAGCGATGGGGTACGCCGAAGAATCGGGTATTCCTCTCGAGTTGGGTCTGATCCGTAATCACTACGTCGGTCGAACCTTTATTGAACCGCAACAGTCGATTCGTCACTTTGGCGTCAAGCTTAAACTCAATCCGGTCCGCGCGGTGATTGAGGGTAAGAGAGTGGTTGTGGTTGATGATTCACTGGTGCGTGGCACTACAGCACGCAAGATTGTTAAAATGATCCGCAACGCCGGGGCTCGTGAGGTGCATATGCGTCTTTCCAGCCCACCGACCAGCTTTCCTTGCTACTACGGTATTGATACGCCGTCACGCAATGAGTTGATCTCGTCGTCGCACACGATCGAAGAGATCAGCCGCTACATTACCTCTGATACGATCGGTTATTTGAGTCGTGAAGGGATGTTGAAAGTAGCAGGCGTTCCGGAAGGGGCGTCCATGCGTTTCTGTGATGCCTGTTTCAGCGGTGATTACCCGGTCAAGTTTCCACGCTTGAAGGCTGATAGTCAGCTTGGACTTTTTTAAGTACCGGGGCGCGTAACGCGTAACGAAGAACGAGAAAACAAATATTTAACTGCTTATAGCAGTGTATCTTATAAAATCAGGAGAGAACGATGACAGATCAGGAACGTAATGAATTGATGCAGATTGTGCGCGAGCTCTCTTATGAAGAGCGAGAAGTCACTCTGGCTTCAGGGCGTAAGAGCAATTTCTACTTTGACGGTAAACAGACCGCTCTGCACGCTACGGGTGGCTTGCTGGTTGGCAAGGCTTTCTGGGACATTGTGAAAACTTTTGAGGGTCCGATTCATGGCGTTGGCGGCCTGACTATGGGTGCAGACCCTATCGCCACGGCAACCTCAATAGCAGCAAACCTTGAAGGACAGCCAGTTCATGCTTTCATCATTCGCAAAGAGCCGAAAGGGCACGGTACCGGGCAATGGCTGGAAGGGCGAAAAAACTTGCCACCTGGGTCGCGAGTCGTGATCGTCGAAGATGTCACCACAACCGGTGACTCTTCAATGAAAGCAGTTGATCGCGCTCAACAGGAAGGGTTGACAGTTTTGGGTGTTATTACTCTGGTTGATCGTGAAGAAGGTGCTCGCGAGAATATTGAAGGGCAGGGGCAGGTTCTCAGGTCAGTCTTTACTCGTACTGAGGTTGTCGGCTAGATTCTCAATGCAACTTTATTATAAAAGCAGGGGTGCGTTATCGCACCCCTGCTTTTTTGTTATAATGGCATAAGATCCTAAACAGGAGAAATTATGTCTGGAACAATGAAAACCACCTCTCTTGGTCTTATCTGCTTTCTGGCTATTGTTGTTTCAGGATGTGTCAAAACATCAATGCTGTATCGCGGCAACACCGTTTCGTCCGTGCCTGTTGTGACATTGCAAGAGGATTTCCCCAATGCTGGAACATGGGAGACATTTGAACTCGTTATTGACTATGAGTACCTCCGAAATGGCGATTTCCTCGAAATTACAGGGGAAGTAGCACTCACCCAACATTACCACCTTGTTTATGATCGCCTTCGACATCTGTATGTATACCTCTTCTTTGTCGACCAGAATTCGCAAGTTCTGGAGACTCATTCTTTTGTGGATAATTTGACCGGCAGTACGGAGGAACGTCTGCGTGTTTCACGGCGTTACAAAATACCCATCGGAGCGACAGGGATCTCATTTGGATACGATGGCGCAGCGGATGATTGGGATTCCCACACGAGCTTCTATGAATTGCCTTTGAGGAAATAGTCTAAATTCGTTCTTTGCCTGCATTGTTTTTGATAAAATCATTATATGTCAATGGGTTGAAATGCTCACATTCCATGTTAAGTTGAAAGCATGATTTTGAGCCCCGCAAATCAAGAAAGGAGGCAACGATGGGTTTTTTTAGCAAGAAGTTAAACTACCCCGAGCTTGATTCGGATAATCCTGCTGCCGAGCTGGTCCATGAAGTAGAAGGGCCCTTAAAAGACCTGATGCGGCAGGTTTCCGACCCACTTGAAGTGATTCCGTCTGGTGATCACGCTTATGTGTTCATCGGCAAACCACCGAAGAAATTCGGTGTCGCTATGATTGAAGAAGGTCAGGTGCAAAGCTTTCTCGCTGCAGCCAAAGAAAAAGGTCTCGATCAGCTAAGGATTCAAAAACTGAATGAGCAACTTCGTGAAGCATACATGCACAACGTAGATGCACAGCGCTACAAGACCAATGTTGCCGGGAAAGAGGTTGTTGTCACACCTTGTTCGCAACTTGATCAGGAAATTCACCAGATTATGCAAATGATGTAAGGTAGAATAACAATTTAACGGGGCTGAATACCGGGATTGAAACTGATTTGTTAACGTGTTTCTCCCGGTTTTTTTTGTTCGTAAACAAGCAGATATACGTCACTTGCTGCGAGATCGTTAGTCTCTCTTAGCGCCCGCTCAGCGTCAGCTTTCCCCGGGAATCTTGAAAATCACATGTACTCCACTATGGCTCTCCAACTCGGAGCGATTGACAGACTCGGTATCGCCGATGACGCCGATGATAGTACGGTTGGCCCCTGTCGACTGGTGAAAGTCGAAGTCGTGATCGACCAAGTACTGCTTAACTTGCCGTTGCTGTCTTTCGCTTGCACCCTTCTTCATGACAATCAACATTATTAGATACCTTTCGTGCGCAGGCGCTCAAGGCGGCGCGATTCGTCAATAACACGTTCAAAGAGACGGATAATGGCATCGTTCTCAAGCGGTCCGGGATTAGCGATGGACATGGCCTCAAAAATCCGCTTCTCGCGTTCCGGATCGTAAACCGGAATTCCCTGCCCCTTTTTGATTTCCCCGATTTTAAGGGCCAGCGTAGCGCGTTCGTTGAAGATGCGTAATAGTTCGTTGTCGAGTCGGTTAATCTCTTTGCGGTAATCATCAATAGTCAAAATTATCTCCTGGCAGCTAGAAAGCTTTCCGGATCAAGGTGTCCTGTTTCCAGTGGATATCGTCTTTTTCCAGGTAGTCAATGTTGTAATGCAGGCCACGGCTCTCCTTGCGCTTGAGCGCGCAGCGAATGATCAACTCGGAGACCGTTGCAATGTTACGCAGTTCGATCAGGTCTGAAGTAATCAGGAAATCCCAGTAATAATCAGCAATCTCTTCCTGGATCATGCGTACCCGTCGTAAAGCTCTGGTCAGGCGCTTGTCGGTGCGAACAATACCCACATAGTTCCACATACAGAGGCGAATCTCATCCCAGTTGTGAGCAACGACAACCTCTTCATTGCTGTCCTTTGCACTGCCTGTGTCCCAGGAGTCAATGTCCAGAAGAGGAGGCATGGTTTGTTGAGCAACAACAAGTGAACGTTTTGCCGCACGTTTGGCAAAAACCACACCTTCGAGCAGGCTGTTGCTTGCCAGTCTGTTGGCACCATGCAGGCCACTACAGGAGACTTCGCCGATGGCAAAAAGGTTGTTGATGTCGGTTTCGCCAAAGGAATCGACTTTGATGCCGCCACACAGATAATGAGCGGCCGGTACAACCGGAATAGACTCTTTCGTCATGTCGATGCCGTAGGAGAGGCATGTCTCGTAGATGTACGGAAAGCGATCCTTGATGTAATCGGCGCCCATATGAGTAATGTCGAGAAAGACACAGTCGTCGCCATGTGTTTTCATCTCATGGTCAATCGCCCGGGCAACGATGTCACGCGGGGCCAGATCTTTCAGGGGATGATAACTTTCCATAAAAGCGGTGCCGTCACGGCGCCTTAATATGGCTCCTTCACCGCGGACAGCTTCGGAAACAAGAAAACTCTTGGCGTGTGGATGGTAAAGAGTCGTGGGGTGAAACTGCATGAACTCCATGTTGGCGATGGTAGCCCCAGCCCGGTAGGCCATGGCAATGCCATCGCCGGTGGCAATATCCGGATTGCAGGTGTAAAGATAGACCTTGCCAGCACCTCCGGTCGCTAATACTGTGATGGGTGAACCAAAGGTTCCGACCTGGCCGGTTTCACGGTTAAGAACATAGACACCCAGGCAGCGGTCAGGCTTAATGCGTCGTCTGGTGACTTTGGCTTCGGTAATCAGATCAATAGCGACATGATTTTCATAGAGTGTGATGTTGGGGTGTAACTGAACAGCTTCTACCAAGGCGCGTTCAATTTCTTTGCCGGTTTCGTCTTTGGCGTGGTAGATGCGACGTTGACTGTGACCACCTTCTCTGGTCAGATCGTAAGATTGGTCCTCTTTGCGAGAGAAGTTTGTTCCCCAATTGATCAGGTCCTCTATTGCTGCCGGACCATTCTCGACCACCATGCGGACGATCTCTTTATTGGGTAACCAGGCACCAGCTTCCATGGTGTCCTGTATATGCTGGTCGAAGGAGTCATCCGCAGTTGCGACTGCAGCGATGCCTCCTTGGGCGAGCCTGGTGGCGGTCGTGGAAATCTCTCTTTTGGTGACCAGTGAGACCTGACCATGTTCAGCGACTGTCAGGGCGTAGCAAAGTCCGGCAATGCCGCTGCCGACAACAAGGTAATCAGAAGTGATTTTCATACTGAGAATGGCCCGTGGTTTGCAGTGAATGTATTTGCCCCATTCACATAGAGGTTATAGGGAGACTCATTATCTGAATGCAATCCCTCTCTGTCAAGTCCTAAACTTCTTGAAATACAGAGGTTTTTCAGATATAAAGTTAGGACAAAGGGCTGAACTTGATGATTCAAATTCGTAATGTGTTAATCACTGTTGTACTCCTTATGCCGCTTCTTGCCGGCATTTCGCCCGCTGATGCTGACATTTATCGGTATGTGGATGCTAACGGCAGAGTACAATTTACCGACACTCCAACCCATGGGCGCTGGAATATGTATAGCAGAGAAGGGCCTTCTGCTGGAAGCGAACATCGCCCTTATCTGGAGATTATTCGTCGCCATGCCAATTCTTACAGCCTGGAAGAGGCTTTAGTAAAGGCAGTGATAAAGGTAGAAAGTGATTATCAGCCGCGAATTGTTTCAAAGAAAGGTGCTCAGGGACTAATGCAGCTAATCCCCGAGACGGCAAAGTTACTTAAAGTGAATAACCCTTTTGATCCTTCAGAAAATATTCGTGGCGGCAGCGCATATTTACGTCGCATGCTTGACCTGTTTAATGACGACGTTGAGCTAGCTCTTGCTGCATATAATTCGGGTCCATCTACTGTACAGCGCTACGGCGGTGTCCCTCCTTACGACGAAACCCGTAACTATGTTAAAAAAGTCAAGCACTACCTCGATTATTATCGCCAGGCAGGAGACACCTTGTTATGAATCTACGCACTGGTCGACTTAACCTGCCAAATATTCTGACGCTTGTTCGGGTTGCGGCCGTACCGGTTGTGTTGGTTCTGTTACTCTCTGATTCACGTTCCTCCGGCGTATGGGCTGCTGCAATCTTCGGCATCGCAGCTGTCACTGATTTTATTGACGGCTGGCTGGCCCGCAAATGGGGTGTTGTCACAGTCCTTGGTAAATTCCTTGATCCTTTGGCTGACAAACTGATTGTCATGGTGGCGCTGATCATGCTGATCCCACTTGATCGCGTCCCTGCATGGGCCGTCTTTATCATTCTGGCTCGCGAAATGGTTGTGACTGGATTACGGTCAATTGCCTCATCGGAAGGAATCGTTATTGATGCCAGTGATTTGGGTAAATACAAGACGATCTATCAGATGGTGGCCATTCCTGGTCTCATGTTACATTACGACTTCAACTGGTTCTTCGGTTTAGAATGGGGCATATTCCAGGTAAATATGCATAATTTTGGCATTTTCTTCTTTTATATAGCTTTTGCCCTGACCCTTTATTCCGGCTACGATTATCTGCGGAAGTTCTTTCGTGTCTTCGCTTGTTGATCTTTAACGCCAGCTGTGAAAATTTCGGTTGACTTGTCCAGAAGGCTTTTGCTATAAAGTGCATCCGTCGTCACTGACGGAACACAATTTGCGGGACTAACTCAGTGGTAGAGTGCGACCTTGCCAAGGTCGAAGTCGCGAGTTCGAATCTCGTGTCCCGCTCCAGAAATAATGCCCCACAACTTAATTGTTGTGGGGCTTTTCTTTTGTTCTGTTGCTTATTCTCGTGCAGCCTTGATAGAAAGATGAAGCTGTTTTCGTCTTGTCGGTTTTAATGCCCGTGAATCAGTAGGACATGCAATTTTTGCAATCATTGGACAATTCCCATTTTGTTATTGACACTCACTGGCGGGTAACGATACAAAAACATTTCATTTATTTATGTCTGTTTTGCTCTATGTATAGCTATCTGTCGGGTTTTTTTTCGAGGAGGAATGAAGATGTTGAAGTATCAAATGAAGAAGCTGATGGTTGCAACTTTTGCGATAGCATTGGTTGCTTGTCTGGGTTCTGTTGCGTTTGCTGAGCAAGCAGTACTAACCGTTGCTGATTGTGGCAAATGTCATAGCGTGCAACCTGCACAGATTGCTGCAAATGGCGCATCCCATCAAACTGAAATTGATTGCCAGGCTTGTCATGAAGGCCATCGTCCGAGTTCAGCTAACAACATCCCTCAGTGCAACAACTGCCATGAAGGTAGCGCGCATTACGAACTGAAAGAAGACTGCCTGGGCTGCCACAACCCGCATCAGCCGCTGAACGTGACCCTGACCGGCGAGCACAAGACGGTTTGTGTCTCCTGCCATGCAGGCCCCAACAAGGAGATGGTTGCCAGTCCGAGCAAGCACGCGACCTTTGCCTGTAATTTCTGTCATGCCGATACACACGGCAACATCCCTTCTTGTCTTGACTGTCATCAGCCTCACTCTGAGTCAATGACTCAGGCAAACTGCTCAACATGTCACCAGGCTCACAAGCCTCTTGAGTTGACTTATCCGGCCAGCACGGGATCTCAGCTTTGTGCTGCTTGCCATGATTCGGTCTTTGCAACTCTTTCTGCAAGCCCGGCCAAGCACAGCCAGATTGCTTGTGCGACCTGTCATGCGAGCAAGCATAAGACTGTGCCGCAATGTAACGATTGTCATGGTCTGCCACATGCTCAATCCATGCATGATCGTTTCCCGAAATGCGGTGAATGTCACAATGTCGCCCACGATTTGAATAACTGGCCGGTCAAAAAGAAGAAGTAAGATGATGTCATGCCTTTCTGCTTACAAGACTGTCCTTGCTCTGATTGTTGTTGTCTCCCTGGCTGGGTTTCCCCAGCCAGGGTTTGCAGCTGAGCGCCAACTGCCACCGGTTGACGCGACTCTTTATGCAACAACACCGACTCCTCTGCAACCTGCAGAATGTGGTCAATGTCATACTGGTCAGTTTCAGAATCTAAAAAACTCCGGCGGCAAACATCGCTTTTCCTGTCAGGAATGCCACGAAGTCTTTCATGCGTACAATCCGCGAAAAAACAATTATGACGATCTGATGCCGCTCTGCGCTATGTGTCATGGCCAGCAGCATGGATCGGTGCAGATCGACTGTATTAACTGTCATCAGAATCCTCATGCTCCTTTGCTTGTTCCGGCTATGGATCGGCTTGCCAAGGCGTGTGCTGATTGTCATTCTGGGCCAGCAAGTGAACTTAAAAAGTTTCCGAGTGCTCACACTGAACAGGCTTGCCAAAGCTGCCACCACGAGAAACATGGCTATATCCCGAATTGCTCTG
Organism: Deltaproteobacteria bacterium; assembly: GCA_024636155.1. Taxonomy (GTDB): domain Bacteria; phylum Desulfobacterota; class Desulfuromonadia; order Desulfuromonadales; family BM103; genus M0040. Next base: position 29,852 of record JAGXHM010000014.1, on the reverse strand, counting down.
AATGCCATGATGGTCATTATACCGGGCAGCCTATTGAAAGTTGTATGACTTGCCATGAGCGGGTGCATGCGCCGTTGCGGATCAATTTCCCCCTCAATGTTAACGTTCAAAGCTGCGGCGGATGTCATGATAAAGTTTACTCCAAGTGGCAGGGAACGCAGAGCAAGCATGGCCAGGTAGTCTGCACCAAGTGCCATCAGGCGCATGGTAAAATTCCGAGTTGTGCAGAATGTCATGGTGAACCACATAACAAGAAACAGATGGAATTGTTCCCTAACTGTTTGACTTGCCATATCGATGTACATGATCTGCCGGTTAAGGAAAAGAAGTAGCTCTCTAACAAGAATCTTACCCAAGAGGGGCTAGCCCATTAGGGCTAGCCCCTCTTTTTTATCTTATCAGTGGTTCACTACAAATTTTTTAAATGGAGCAGTTGTCGGCTTGCTGGTTTATGATGTTCTGCATTACCTTGGATTGTCTGCTATCGTATATATCTTGATCATGTCGGAAACTAGATCATCGTTTTCGCCTGGTTTCATGAATAACAGGAGTCATGGTGGCGATTCGTCGTTGTTGGTCAAAATTGTTTGTCTCGATAAGTCTGATGTTGTTCACTTGCATTCTTTCCTCCGGGCAGGTGAGAGCAGAGACGCGGGTTTTTAAACTACAGAATCGTTCTGCAGGTGAGCTCGCCGAAATGGTTCGAGATTTTGTTGACGACAGTGCCAAAGTCGCTGCACACAGAAATACACTGGTGGTTAATGCCAGCCCCGCTGAACTCAACGAAATTGCCAATCTGGTCGCTTCCTATGATCGCGCCCAACGCATGCTTCGAGTGACTGTTAATCAAGGAAGTCGCCTCGATGACCATACCCGCGAAGTAAATACCTCCGGTCATTTACGTAGTGGGTCGGTTGCTGTTGACCTGAATCGCCCCGACAGGAAAGATGGCGGTTCCATTTATATTACTTCCGGTGGTAACCGGATTAATGTGCAGGCTCGAGATGACCGCCGTCAGGAAGACCGCAATGTAAGCCAGTTTATGACAGTTATCGAAGGCTCCCCGGCGACAATCTCTGTCGGCAAAGCCGTTCCTTTTACCAGCCAGATGCGTTCCTATTGTCGTCATCATCCAGCATTTGTTGAGACCATTGATTACCAGAACGTTGATACCGGATTCGAGGTCCTGCCAGAAGTATTTGACGAAACGGTTCAACTTGAAATCAGACCGTTTATGGCTTTTCTTGATTCACAAAATCCGAATCAGATCATTTTTCATGAACTGGCGACCAAGGTGCGGCTTCCTTTAGGCACATGGTATGATCTGGGAGGCCAGATGAGCACACAGGATGGGCTGAGCCAGGAGATCCTTGGTGCAGGTCGTCACTCCGCAGGGAGTGGTAACTCCATCCGGGTGCGAGTCGATCTCGAAAATTAGCGGGCCTGTGATACGAACCAAGGTGACAATTCTTGTTGCCAATGTGATCAGTAACGAACAGAAGAAGATAAGGCAAAGAAAAGTGACTTACGATCCTCTGCAATCAGGAGTTTGCGCTTGACACATTTCGTGCCCTTTGGTATTCAAAGTAACTCTTTTTTGATGGCTCCGTCGCCAAGTGGTAAGGCAGAGGTCTGCAAAATCTCCATCCCCGGTTCGAATCCGGGCGGAGCCTCCAAAATCAACAGGTCAGTCGCATTGTGGCTGGCCTGTTTTGTTTTATCTCAAAAACACTTTTATAACCATATCTGTTTCATACCTACCGACTTTTCCTCCTCAGCTTTGTTATGCAACACATGCTTGCAAGACCATTTCATGGCCACCTGCTTGGTTTGACCTTGATTCTCTCTGGCTTTATCTGTCCCTGATTTTTTGTGCGACACTAGGCTTATGGCACTATGGACAAGGTAGTCAATTTCTTGCTTTTTTCCCGAACTTAAGCAAAAAACCACTCATGGGAAATATTGTTACACATTGTAACTTATCGAAAATACATTTAAATATACTGTTATAAATTATCTTAAATGGTGAAAGTGTAACAACGTTATTTTTGTCTTGACAGGTTTGTTCTCACTTGGATAGCCTGTTTATGTAATTCATAATTATAAATTATGGATTGCGCGATAAAATATTTACCTGCTGGGGGTCTCCCATGAGTAAAAACGCTAGGATTTCCACAACAGCTCTTTACCAGGAGGTTGCAGCACGTCTTCGGGAGAGAATCTATTCACAGGAGTTGAAACCTGGCGAAGCAATTGATGAACAATCCTTGGCTGAAAAGTACGGAATCAGTCGTACGCCCATGCGTGAGGCCCTCAAAGTCCTTCATGCTGAGGGTTTGGTCGTTCTTGAGCCACGTCGTGGTTGTTTCGTTACGGAACTTAAAGAACAGGACATCGATGAACTTTTCCCGTTGATGGCCTTGCTTGAAGGAAGATGCGCCTATGAGGCGGTAAAGAAATCAAAACCCGCAGACATAAAGCGGGTTGAAGAGTTGCATAACAAGCTTGAAAAACATGCGGCGGCTAATAATGTGGAGACGTATTTTGAGTTGAATTGTCTATGCCACGAACTTGTACAAAAACTGGCCTGTAACAACTGGCTGGAACGCACAACCAATGACCTACGTAAATTTCTCAAGTTGATGCGTGGGAGACAACTTTATCTTCCTGGGCGGCTTCAAGCCTCATTGGCAGAACACCGGATGCTTTTAGCCGCTTTCCAGAATGGCAACCCTGCTGCTGCTGAAAAAATCATGCATGATCATTTGATCAGTCAATGGGAAGCTTTGAGAGAATACGATTCGCTAGCAAAATAGCAGTTTACCGGGATCGGGAAAAGACAGCGCCGCCGGCGCAATCCCCAGAAAAGAAAATTTCTATCATCTTTAAGGAGGTAACAAAATGTCGATTTTCAAGAAAACAATGATTTGGACTGTCGCTTTCGCCTTTGTGAGTGTTGCCGGTTACGCCAGTGCTGCAACATTGAAAGCCTCGCACCAGTGGCCTGGTGGTAAGGGGGATGTGCGGGACGAGATGGTGCAGATAATAGCAAAGGAAGTTGCCAAGGCTAACGTCGATCTTGAAATTAAGATTTATCCCGGAAAATCACTTTTCAAACCCAAAGAACAGTGGGGTGCGATGGTCAAGGGACAACTCGACATTTCGGCATTCCCACTCGATTACGCCAGTGGTCGCCATCCACAGTTCAGTGCGACTCTGATGCCAGGTTTGGTCAAGAACCACGCACACGCTCAGCGTTTGAATGATTCACCGTTTATGGATGACATCAAAAAAATCATTAACGATGCAGGAGTTGTCGTTCTGGCAGATGGCTGGTTGGCCGGTGGTTTTGCCTCAAAAAAGCAGTGTATTCTAGGACCAGAGACTATGGCTGGGCAGGTAACCCGCGCTGCCGGGCCTGCTTTTGAGCAAATGCTGGTTGGTGCTGGTGCGTCGATCTCCTCAATGTCGAGCGCGGCCATTTATCAAGCTATGCAGACAGGGGTTCTGGACGCTGCTAATACCAGCTCCGGAAGTTTTGTGTCATACCGTATTTACGAGCAAGCGACCTGCCTGACGGCCCCTGGCGAATATGCTTTATGGTTTATGTATGAGCCTATCCTTATGTCGAAGAAAAGCTGGGACAAGCTCAACAAGGCTCAGCAGGATGCTCTGATGGCTGCCGGTCAAAAAGCTGAAGATTATATGGCTGGTGAAGCTGCGGGTCTGGACGACAAAATGGTTGAAGTCTACAAAAAAGCAGGCGTTGAAGTTGTGACCATGACAGCCGAGCAGGCTGCAGCATGGAAAGCTATTGCCCAAGAGACATCATATAAGAACTTTTCTGAAAATGTTCCAGGCGGTAAAGAGTTGATCGAAAAAGCTCTTGCAGTCGAATAATCTCCTGCCCCTGGGGACGACCTTAACCGGGCGTTCCCAGGGCTTTCTCCTGCGTCACTGTTATGGTAAAGGTCTGTTTTTCGCTGAGAAGGTGAGGTTCTTATGAAAAGTTTCTGTAAGTTCGTCAGCGTGGTTTCAAATGCTTGCGGCGTTATCGCGGCCGTATTGGTCGGTTTGGCCATTATTGTCGTATGCCAGATGGTGGTGATGCGCTACTTTCTCAACGCTTCGACGATCTGGCAAACTGAATTTGTCATCTTCTCGCTGGTCGGTTCGACCTTTATCGGGTGCCCATATGTTCTATTGGTCAAAGGCCACGTTAATGTCGATCTCTTGCCACATTATATGGGACCTAGAGGGCGATTCGTCTTGGCCCTGACAGCCAGCCTTCTGGGATTGCTTTTCTGTGCGGTGCTGACCTGGAAGGGTTTCGAATTTTTTTATGAAGCGCTGGTCAATGACTGGACAACCGACACTATCTGGGCTTTGCCCCTCTGGATTCCTTATCTATCCATACCGCTCGGTATCGGTCTCATGTCGCTACAATATGTCGCTGACATAATGGCTCTGGTCACCGGTAATGATATGCCTTTTCGATCAGGTGCAGAGGCACATGGCACGAGTGAAGGAGATAGATCATGAGCCCTCTAATTATAGGTGTATTCATTGCTCTGAGTACTGTCATCATATTGGCTTGCGGTATCCCGATTGCCTTTGGCCTGGGATTGGTAGCTATATCGTTTCTAGCCATCTTCGAAGGTCTTGATGCTCTCAATATCATGGCCGATATATTCTTTTCCGGTATCGCCGAATTCTCGCTAGTTTCAATCCCGATGTTTATTGTTATGGGCGCAGCAGTTGCTTCTTCGCCTGCCGGCAAAGACCTTTACGAAGCCTTGGATCGTTGGTTGCACCGTTTACCCGGTGGCTTGATTATGTCAAACATTGGTGCCTGTGCGGTTTTTGCCGCCCTCAGCGGCTCTTCACCGGCGACCTGCGCAGCGATCGGTAAAATGGGTATTCCTGAAATGCGCAAGCGGGGATATCCAGATGGACTGGCGGCTGGATCTATTGCCGCTGGCGGAACCCTGGGAATCCTTATCCCGCCGTCAATCACCATGATCGTTTATGGTATTGCGACAGAAACCTCTATTGGCCGCCTGTTTATGGCCGGCTTGTTCCCTGGCGTCCTACTGACCGGACTGTTTATTGCCTGGTCGCTTTTTACCGCCTGGCGTAATGGTTACAGCTTTAGCAGTACGGGGAAAGGTTTTACGCTAAAGGAAAAGCTGGAAGTCCTGCCGCGCGTCTTGCCCTTTCTGGTGATTATCGTCGGTGTTTTGTTCGTTCTCTATGGTGGGGTTGCAACTCCCTCGGAAGCGGCCGGTGTTGGGGCGATGTTTGTCCTCATTATGGTTGCGGTCATTTATAAGGTCTGGCAACCTAAAAAAATCTGGGCGATCATTAGTGGTTCGATGAAGGAAAGCGTGATGATCATGATGATTATTGCGGCGTCGGCCCTGTTTGCCTACATGCTTTCAAGCCTTTATGTAACTCAGTCGGTGGCAGAATACATTGCTGCCCTGGATGTTAATCGCTGGGTTTTGATGGCAATCATCAATGTTTTCCTGCTGGTTGCCGGGTTCTTTCTGCCGCCCGTAGCAGTCATAGTGATGACAGCCCCTATCTTGCTGCCAATTATTGAAATTGTCGGATTCGATCCCTACTGGTTCGCCGTTATCTTTACCATCAATATGGAAATCGGGTTGATTACCCCGCCGGTTGGTCTGAACCTTTATGTGATCAACGGGATTGCGCCGGATATATCTTTGCCAACCATTCTCAAGGGCGCTCTTCCTTTTATGGTGTGCATGGTTGTGGCGATAATAATCTTATGCATTTTCCCTGAGATTGCGACCTGGCTGCCAACGGCCATGATGGGAGAAGCTATCCACTGATCAAGTTGTTGTGGATCTTTATAGAGGCGTAGCTGCTATTGTTGATGCTGGACAAGAACTTCACAGGAAGGCCTGATGGCAATCAAAAAATGGGATACACAAGCTGAGAATCGCCGGGCTAGACTGTTGCGCGCGTCGTCCGTCTGCAAGGGAAAAATCGTTCCTGCAGACCGCGTAACCGCATTGTTCGAAGAGGTGATTGAGCCTGGCGACCGTGTCTGTTTGGAAGGGAACAACCAAAAACAGGCCGACTTTCTGGCACGTTGTCTGGCTCAGGTCGATCCGCAGCGAGTGTACGATCTGCATATGGTGCAATCGGTCATTGCACTGCCTTCGCATATCGAACTATTCGAGCGCGGCATTGCCCATAAGGTCGATTTCAGTTACTCCGGACCGATGGGCACCCGCATGGCGCAACTGGTTGCTGACGGCAAAATCAAAATAGGCGCAATCCACACCTACCTTGAACTTTTCGGCCGCTACTTCATCGACCTCACTCCCAAAGTGTCCTTAATCGTCGCGCACAGTGCCGATCGACAGGGCAACCTCTACACTGGACCCAATACCGAAGATACTCCAACGATTGTCGAGGCAACTGCTTTCAAAAGCGGCATCGTGATCGCACAAGTTAACCAGATTGTAGAGACGTTGCCACGGGTCGATATCCCTGGCGATTGGATTGATTATGTCACGCAAGCCCCGACTCCGCATGCACTTGAGCCTTTGTTTACCCGCGATCCGGCACAGATCAGCGAAATTCAGATTCTGATGGCGATGATGGTGATTAAGGGCATCTATGCTAAGTATGATGTCAATCGCCTGAACCACGGAGTCGGTTTCAATGCCGCCGCTATCGAATTACTCTTGCCGACTTATGCGCAAAGTCTCGGTTTGAAAGGCAAGATCTGCCGACACTGGATGCTCAATCCTCATCCGACGTTGATCCCGGCCATTGAAGCCGGTTTTGTTGAATCTGTCTATTCCCCAGGTTCTGAGTTGGGCATGGAAGACTATGTGTCTGCTCGCCCTGATGTTTTTTTCACTGGCAGTGACGGCAGCCAGCGCAGCAATCGTGCTTTCAGTCATGCTGCTGGCCATTATGCATGTGATCTGTTCATTGGCTCTTCGTTGCAGATGGATCTTCAGGGTAACAGCTCGACGGTAACTTTGGATCGCATCACAGGTTTTGGCGGCGCTCCCAACCTTGGCGCCGATGCGCGCGGCCGTCGACACGTCAGTCCTACCTGGTTAAAAGCCGGACGTGAGGCACAGTCTGGCTTGTCGACCACACCGCGTGGCCGAAAGCTGGTCGTACAAATAATGGAAACCTATCGCGAGCATATGCAGCCAGCCTTTGTTGAGCGACTCGATGCCTGGGAAATGATGGAAAAGACCGGTATGGAGTTGCCGCCGATCATGGTCTATGGCGACGATGTCAGCCATATTGTCACTGAAGAGGGGATTGCCAACCTGCTGCTCTGCCGCACTGAGGAAGAGCGGAATGACGCGATCAGAGGTGTGGCGGGATACACTCCATTAGGGCTGGGCCGCTCTCACAGCGCAGTGGAAAATCTTCGCGATCGCGGTATCGTCAGCCGCCCGGAAGATCTTGGCGTCGATCATCGTATGGCTACCCGTGATTTGCTGGCCGCACGCACGGTCAAAGAGCTTGTGCACTGGTCCGGGGGGCTCTATCAACCCCCTAAAAGTTTTCGCAACTGGTAAACTAGTCGAGTCAACAAGGATAGATAATGGAACATCTGCAGTTCGAGTTCGAGTGTTCAGGAAATCGTGAAGATAGCCAGCAAGCTACTTTGTCAGGCGTGGTTTCTTCCGGCAACCTAGAAGTTATGCTTGAGAATGCCGATCTGAATGGTCTCTGTCGTATCAATGTGAGTACTTCGGCTCAAGGTTTTGGTGAGATATGGCAAGCAGTTCTAAACGATTTCGTTGCCCGATATAATCTGGCAAATCTGCAGATTTCAATTAATGATGGAGGGGCAACCCCCGCTGTAGTCTGTTTGCGTCTCGATCAGGCCATGGAAGAATATCTGGAGATATCAACATGAGTGACCTCTCCGGCATCCGTCGTGGTCATAGCTACTACGAAGCCACTGCTCGAGACCGAATATCCAAACTTCTGGATAGTAATAGTTTCCAGGAACTTATCGGCCCCGCTGAACGAATTGCAAGTCCACATCTTGAACCATTAGGGCAGCCCTGTTCTTTCAATGATGGCATCATTATCGGCACCGGCAACCTGAACGGTTTACCGGTCCTGATTGCCAGCCAGGAGGGCGGTTTTATGGGTGGGTCTGTGGGAGAGGTGCATGGCGCCAAACTGACCGGCCTGCTCGAACGTGCGGTGGATGAAAAGCCGGCTGCTGTTCTCTTGCTGCTTGAATCCGGCGGAGTGCGTTTGCATGAAGCGAATGCTGGCCTGATAGCCATTTCCGAGGTGATCCGCGCACTGCTTACGACCAGGAAATCCGGGATACCGGTGCTTGGTCTGATCGGAGGTGCCTATGGTTGCTTCGGTGGGATGGGTATAGTGGCCCGATGTTGCGATGCTTTGATTATCAATGAAGAAGGTCGTCTTGGTCTTTCCGGGCCAGATGTTATCGAAACCACAATGGGGGTCGAAGAATTCGATTCCACTGATCGCGCGCTAGTCTGGCGGACAGTCGGCGGCAAACATCGCTACTTGTTGGGTGAGGTGCAATGCCTGGTAGAAGATGATATTGAAGCATTTCGTGCGGCTGCTATCGAAATCATTGATAAAGTGCAACCTTTGTCTCTGGAGTCACTGGAACAGGAGAATCTGGTCTTGAGTCAACGTCTGGCAAACTACGGGCACTCTCAAGATGGAGCGGAGATCTGGGGAGCTATGGGTATTGCAGATCCACAAAAGTTGCCCCTGATGGATATCCCAAGTTTTCTTAAGGCTGTAGAGGGTAAGGTTCAAGGTAATCTATGAAGATTGAAAATTTGTTAAATGAGTTGTTCCCGATGGGGCATGCGGTAAAAAATGTACAGAATATCCTCACCGGATTCGGTTCGACAGGAAAGGGCAAGATAGCTGTTTTGGGGACTACTGATCATCTTGCGATTGGTGTTGAAACCGCGCTTACGCTTGCTGACTTTGTGTTGATGGTCATCAAAAACTCTCCTGGTCAGCCAATTCTGATGCTTGTGGATACCCAGGGTCAGCGTTTAAGCAAGAAAGATGAGCTGCTTGGTATAAACGGTTACCTGGCGCATCTGGCAAAATGCCTGCAGTTGGCTCGACAGCGTGGGCATCAGTTGATCACCCTGATTTATTCTGAGGCGGTCAGCGGCGGCTTCCTCGCCTTCGGCATGATGGCAGACGAAATTCACACTCTGGCGGAGGCAAGAGTCCGTGTGATGAATCTCCCTGCTATGGCACGGATCACCAAGCTGCCACTGGAACAGTTGCAAGAGTTGAGTGTCACGTCGCCTTCATTTGCTCCGGGGATTGAGAATTTCATCAAACTCGGCGGTGTCCAAACTGTTTGGCAGGCACCGCTAGCGGAGCAGCTGGTTAAGGTGATCGGACTGGAGGTTGGTGACGATCATAGGCGACATAGCGGTTTTATGCGAGAGGGACGAAAACTTGCTTATCCGATAGCTCAACGGGTCAAGGAAGGCTAATTGTTTCGAAAGTATTAATCGTATTCAAACGACCCTCGCGGGCCAAACAGTCAGACAAACAACTTTTTGGGGGTACACATGACACCAGACATCAAAACAATTGTTTATGCCACAGGGTTGGGTAGTGGAGCACCACATGTGTTTCGTTACGCCCTCAGCCTCGCCCGCCAATATCAGGCAAAAATCGAAATTGTCTGTGGTATGGCCTCATTCAAGCAATATTCGCATAAAGTTGCTGCAATCTATATTGGCCGTGAAAGCACAGAAGAATTTCACCAACAGGCCAGAGCCAGAGTCAAGCTCGAGCTCGAAGGGCAGGTGGAAGCAATGTGCAAATCGGCAATCATCGACGATCCCGATGGTTACCAGTATGTGAGCAATATCCATGTTATTGAAGATTCGCCTGACCTGGCAATTCTTCAATGTGCCGAAAAATTAATGGCTGACATGATTGTCATGGGCACTCACCGCAAGACAACCAAACCTGGTGCGTTGTTAGGTTCTTGTGCCTTCAAGGTCGTCCACGAATCGTCCATCCCTGTGTTGTTGGTCAGAATTCCAGAGGGATTCAAGGATCTGCCTCTCAAGTCGGATGAGCCAGCAGTACTGACTTCCTGATTTAAGCTTAACAAGACGAGGCATTATGTCTTGGCTGAATGGCGTCCTGAAGTTGCAATTATTCGTTCTCTTCCGGCCTCATATATATCTAACAATGTTTCTTGTATACAAGAATGATGTTTTGGTGTACAAAGATGCATCGTTATATTTTGAAAAATATCAGTAACGAGGCATCGCTCGAGAGTAGCGTTAAGGATTATGGCTGAAATATTTGCAAATCAAGGGTGAGTTGAATGAACAGTATTGCTTACGCATGTATGGCCTACGGACTCACCGCGGTGATTTCTCTGGCAGTGGTGGGGTTGATCGTCATTATTAACAAACTGATGGGCGGCAACACCACCTCCGGAAACGAGCAGGAGGCAGACTGAGATGGACCAACTCATTCATCTTTTTCCGGGCATAGGCTCCTTCTTTATCGATGAACCGATCGTTGCCTTCTCGCGAATTGTCCTGATCGTTTTCGGCATGGTGCTGGCCTACTACGGTTTCAAGCGCACCCTGGAACCTTTGATCATGGTTCCCATGGGCCTTGGCATGATCGCCATTAATTGCGGCGTGCTCTTCCTGGACGGCGGCGTCACCGGCAATATCATCCTCAATCCGCTCGTCAGCGACCCTGACAACCTGATCAACGTCATGCAGGTCAACTTCCTGCAACCCATTTATAATTTCACTTTCAGCAACGGCCTGGTGGCGTGCCTGGTCTTTATGGGTATCGGCGCCATGAGTGATATCAGCTTCCTGCTCATGCGACCCTGGGCCTGTATCATCGTGGCCATCTTTGCTGAAATGGGGACATTTGTCACGCTGGTCATCGGTCTGAAATTCGGTCTACCCCCCGGGGAAGCCGCCGCCGTGGCCACCATTGGCGGAGCTGATGGGCCAATGGTCCTGTTCACGTCCCTTATGCTGGCTAAAGACCTCTTTGTGCCGATTTCCATTATCGCCTACCTTTACCTGAGCCTGACGTATGTCGGCTATCCATACCTTGTCAAACTGCTGATCCCCGCAAAATATCGTGGCATAGAAACTGATTTCGATATGGGCAATGTGTCGAAAAGAAAGAAATTCGTGTCGATTCTGGTGATCAACACGGTCCTCTGCCTGCTCCTGCCTGTCGCTGCGCCATTGATCATGTCATTTTTCATCGGTATGGCCGTCAAGGAAGCTGAAATCGAGCCTTTGCATGCGTTGCTGGAAAACACCATCCTTTATGGCGGCACGTTTTTCCTGGGGTTACTGCTGGGCGTTTTATGTGATGCCAAGACCATCCTGAACCCCAAAGTTGGCATCCTCGTTGTACTTGGTATTGTGGCCCTCACCATTTCGGCGCTCGGGGCCATCCTCGGCGGCTGGATCCTTTATCATGTGACCAAGAAGAACTTCAATCCTGTGATTGGCATTGCCGGTGTGTCCTGTATGCCGACGACAGCCAAGATAGCCCAGAAGATTGCGATGGAAGAAAACCCCTACTGCATGATCATGCCGCTGGCCATGGGCTCGAGCATCAGCGGGCTGATCGTCTCTGCTATCGCCGCAGGTGTGTTTATTTCCACAATCGGCATGCTGACGCCATGAGGTTGGTTGACTCTTTAGCTTGAAGCAAGGGAATCGCGATGAAAACAAAGAAAAAGTGGGACACGCGCAAAACAGATTACCTTGAACGGATGAGCGGTGCAGAGCCTTATATCAACAATGGTAAGGTCGTTGCTGCAGAAGACACCATTAACGTACTTGAGGCGGTCATTCGACTCTTTGATCGGGTTAACATAGAAGGCAATAATCAGAAACAGGCGAACTTCCTCGCCGAGGCCCTGATCAAATGCGACACGCAGCGCATCCACGATCTGTATATGGTGCAATCTGCCGTACCATTGCCCGTGCATCTCGACATGTTCGAAGTTGGCATCGCCAAAAAACTCGATTTTGCCTACGGTGGGCCAATGGGCGGGCGCGTAGCTGAGGCCATCAAAAACGGCAAGCTGGAACTTGGTGCCATCCACACCTACCTGGAACTCTTTGCCCGCTACTTTATTGATCTTACACCGCGTGTCTCCTTGATCTGTGCCTATGAAGGCGACGCGGACGGCAACCTTTATACCGGGTTCAACACCGAAGACACCCCTGCCATCGTCGAGGCTACAAAGTTTAGCCAGGGCATCGTCATCGCCCAGGTCAACAAGCTGGTGGATAAGGTCACGCGCGTCGATATACCCGGTGAATGGGTCGATATGGTCATTGAATCACCTAAGCCATTCTTCCTTGAACCTCTATTTACGCGCGATCCGGCAAATATTACCGATACCCAGGTGCTCATGGCCATGATGGCCATCAAGGGTATTTATGGTGAATACGGTGTCAAGCGTCTCAATCATGGTATCGGTTTCAACACTGCCGCCATCGAGTTGATCTTGCCTACCTACGGTGAAGAACTCGGCCTTAAAGGCAAGATTTGTACGGAGTTTGCCTTAAACCCCCATCCCACCATGATTCCAGCGATTGAGAGCGGTTGGGTAGAGTCGATTCATAGCTTCGGTGGTGAGCTTGGCATGCAGAAGTACTGTGAAGCCCGTGGGGATGTTTTCTTCCTGGGCCCCGACGGCACCATGCGTTCCAATCGGGCGTTCAGCCAGACTGCCGGTCATTACGCTTGTGACATGTTCATCGGCGGCACCTTGCAAATTGACAAGTACGGCAACAGCAGTACGGCCACGGCGACCCGTGTCGCTGGTTTCGGCGGCGCACCCAACATGGGCTGTGACGCCAAAGGCCGCCGTCATCCCAGTGACGCCTGGCTCAAGTGCGGCGCAGAGTTTACCTCGCAGAGTGAATATCTCGGCCCGATGCCGCGCGGCAAGCGATTAGTCGTGCAGATGCTTGAGAGTTTCGGGGAAAAGATGGTTCCCGGCTTCGTCGATGAGCTGGATGCCTGGCAGTTGGCTAAAAACGCCAATCTTGCGCTGCCACCGGTCATGATTTACGCTGATGATCTGACTCACATCCTCACTGAAGAGGGAATCGCATTCATGCACAAATGCCGGAATCTCGAAGAGCGTATGGCCGCTATTCGTGGTGTGGCCGGTTTTACTGAAGTAGGCCTTGCAGCGAAATCAACGGAAACCAAAGCGTTGCGGGACAAAGGAATCATCAAGACTCCAGAAGACCTTGGTATTGACAGGCAACGGGCAAATCGTTCCTTGTTGGCAGCCAAAAGTGTGAGGGAACTTGTGGATTGGTCTGATGGCCTCTACGATCCGCCAGCCCGCTTTAGAAATTGGTAGTAACAGGAGTGCAGCTTTATGTCGAAACAACTTCATGAAATAACCTTTGAACTAAAAGCGCAGAACCCAACCGACTTTGTAGAAGATTTTGCCCACTTTGGCGTGGTCGGTTCTGGTGACATGGAAGTCATTATCGAGCAGAAGAATTTGGATGGCGCCGTCAAGGTTAAAATTGTCACGCCGGTCACTGGCTACGATGAAGTTTGGCGGCGTGTCCTGGAACGTTTTGTTAACGATACCGGAGTTGCCAATGCCAGCCTTGAAATCAATGACAATAATGCGACTCCGGTCGTGGTTTCACTGCGACTGCGCCAGGCGCTGTCTGAAGTTGATTGAGGAGAGTCGGCATGTCTAGCAAATGGGAAAATATTCAGAAGCGTAGTTTTCTTGAGAGTGAAGCACGTACACGAGCCCTTGGCCTTGTCGACCCTGGTACTTTCACGGAATTAGCTGGTCCCAGGCACCGCATTTCCAGCCCTCATTTGCCTTTGTTGGGTGAGGCCGTGGAGTTTGATGATGGTATCGTCACCGGTGTGGGATTGATCGGCAAAAAGCCAGTGTTCGTAGCTTCTCAGGAAGGCCGTTTTATTGGCGGAGCCGTAGGTGAAGTGCATGGTGCCAAGCTGGCCAACATTGTGCGCATGGCTCGTAAAGCCTATGATGAAATGTTAGCTTCCAACCCCGACTTGCCAGAGGAAAAGCGTCCTGCCGTGATCATCTCTTTTGATACAGGTGGTGTTCGTCTGCATGAAGCCAATGCGGGTCTGCTGGCTCACGCGGAAGTCATGGACCAATTTCAAGACTGCAAAGGTAAGGTCCCCATAATCGCCTTAATCGGTAGTCGCGTCGGCTGTTTTGGCGGTATGGGTTTTGTCGCTGCAGCGAGCGATGTGATTATCATGAGTCAGTTTGGTCGTCTTGGATTGACCGGGCCCGAGGTGATCGAAGAGGAGATGGGGAAGGACGAGTTTGATGCCTCCGATCGGGCTCTGGTTTATCGAACCACTGGAGGTCGGCATAAATATATCATGGGCGACTGCAATGTTCTGGTGGCGGACTCCATTGCCGCTTTTCGCGGTGCACTCCAAGAAGTTCTGGGCAAACTCTATGCTGAAATTGCAGAAATGAGCTGTATTGGTAGCCTGGAAAAGATTCAGTATCAGCTCAAGCTGGTTGACCTTTGTGTCGAGACGGCTCCAAAGGATGCCAAGGATGTTTGGAAGTCAGCGGGCAATGAAAACCCTGACGACCTGACAGATATGCCTCTTGATGAGTTCCTGACAACGGTCAAACGTCTTACGGACAGGTACTAGGAGAATGACGATGGAAGACCTGATCGGCCAAGGCCGTGCCGCTATTGATATGATTATTGACCCGGACAGTTTTCGGGAAGGTGAAGTCGGTGAACTGAGCATAACTGACGAGGATTTCGGTGCCAGCGCCGTGATCGGTACCGCCGAACTTGATGGTGAGATTTGTACAATTATTGCCAGCGATGCTATGACTGCTAATCCTAAATTTCCTGTCGTCTACGCCGGGATTATCGGACTGGAAGAAGGCTATAAAATGGCCCAGGCTGTTTATCACAGTATCAAGGCTGATAAAGATAAACCGCTTGCGGAAAAACGCTCAATTGTGTTGATCGTTGACACTCCAGGTAACGGCGCCGGTAAGCACGAAGAGATCTTCGGCATGAACAAGTCTACCGGAGCTTACCAGATGGCTCTGGCCGATGCCCGTAAGGTGGGTCATCCCATCGTGGCGATCGTCGTGGGGCGTGCCATATCTGGTGGCTTCCTTTGCCATGGTCTGCAGGCCGACCACGTTTTGTCTCTCGGCCCAAAATTCAACACCATGATCCACGTTATGCCGATTACCAGTATTTCTCGCATCACCAAACTCGATATTGAGTGGCTTCAGGAACTGGCTGAGAACAACCCGGTGTTTGCTGCTGGGCCAGACTATTTTTACAAGCTTGGTGGTGTGGAAGAACTTATTGACAGCATCGAATTGATACGTGAGCGGGTTGTTGCGCATGTCGCAGAAGTGCGTACCAAAAAACTTGCCGGCAGAGACGACGAACTTGGTCCGTGGGGCAGGGGAGCCCTGAGTGTCGAACGCGGCAGTCGTGTGGCTCGGAGCAAGGTTATCCAGACCATGGATGACGAGTTTGCCGCTGTTGCCGAGAGATATCTGTCTTAACCTGTGCTCCTTGGGGTTGACCATGTCAGACTTATTAAAAGATCTCGAGAACATGGTGGATGAATTCGCTACAGCGCCTACACTGGAAACGGCTGATCGGCGCACCCTCGTCGACAAAGGGATTGCTGGCGCGACTGCAGCACACGTCATCGAGGAGATCCATACTCCGTACAACCTGGCCTTTTTGAGCTTCACCACCGGTTCCACAGCTTTCCAGAATATCGTCGGTGTCACCCATGCTGAGCTACCAGAAAGAGCTAAGGCGTCGCTTAAAGCCTTTCAGTTGGCAGGAGTGTCCCCCGGCAGTCATGTCCTAATCTCTTATGCTCCGTTGGTGAACGTGTTTCCGGCGGACGCCTTAACACAATTCGGTCTAACCTGGAATTTCCCCAAGCGTTCCAGTCGCGATGCTTTCATCCTGACTCTATGCAAGGACCAACCTGCCGTTGTGTTGGGTGAGTCAAGCTTCCTTCGTGCTTCGTTAACGGATGCTTGTTCGCTGGGGCTGGAAGATTTGATCCCTCGCGATATTATCGTCTTCACTGCTGGCACGACCCTCGATTTGGAACTGCTCCCTGCTGCAGAAAAGTTTGGCTGGCAGGTGCATGATCTCTACGGTTGTCAGGAATTTGGTTGGCTCACCCTGGATGGCATTCCTCTGCGTGACGATATCAGCCTGATCCCGTCTCCTCACCACGAACATTACAACGAACTCGTTGTCGGCGGGTTGCCTATGGGGGACAGCTTTCCCATTAGCACCTCCGGGCATGTCTGTCGGGTGACAGGTGAGCTTGCGGGAGAAATAATCACCTATCGACGACAGCGTACGCATCCTGAATATGAGGTCTATGTAACCGCAACCACACTTGCTTCAGCAGAAACGGTGGATCGTGTTGCAAGGACCATCCTGCGTATCAAAGGCCGTGTTGTGAAGGTGCGGCCTGATCTGAAGCTTGGCGCACCGGCCACCGTACTGGAGCTTGTACCCGCACTTGCAGAGCGTGGTTGTTGTCCTGAGGTGGCGGCCATCTTCACTGGACCAGAAAAGACTCGAATGTTTGATATTATGATCCAGGCCCAGCTTGATTTGCAGCAAACGGCCAAAACTGATCCGACCTGGCACAAGACTCGCTGAGTTGCAAGCCACAAGTATAAAGGTAATTGAAATTCATGGACGTTAAGCGGCATACCTTACTTGACATCACTGACCGTGGACGTGAGGACATTCTTGTTGAGTTGGCAGGAAGCGGCCCCGACAGCGGTATGCTCAGAAAAAAGTATGCTCAAATTCTTTTGCCAGAGGAAGCGGGTGCTCGGGTTCCTGGCATTGCCAGACGTGAAGAGGGAACACTGCGTCCTGGTTTTATCCCGGTCGGTTTCAGTGCCCCCATGATTAATAATGAAGGGCGTTTGCGCGTGGCAGCCTTTATCAGAGAGGAAGATGTCGTGCGAACAACCAGTCCCTACGAGCTCTTGTCATTGACCGCCGCCCTACCACGCAATGCCTGTAATACGGCTCTTGCTCATGCCAGAGACCAGGCAAAGGGATTACACCTTGTTCTTGGAGTGTGGGGTTCTGCCGCATTAGAACTGTATACCGGGTTGCCATGCACCCACCAAGACTCGGATCTCGATTTGTTGGTGGCGGTTGCACCCCAGCAGTCGTTGTCTCTATTTCTACACAAGATTGAGTCGATCGAAGCACATTTAAATCTGCGCATCGATGTTGAACTGGACCTTGCCAATGGTTATGGGGTGCATCTGAAAGAACTCTTTGGCCAAGGGCGTACTGTCCTTGGCAAAAGCTTGACCGATGTGGCTCTGCTATCTCGTAAACAGATATTGGCGGAGCTGCCACAAGAAGGGTTCGGGCAAATCCTTTCAAGGGCTGCAGGAGGACAATATGGTTGAGAAAATGCAAAAAGAATTTGGCCGCCAGGCAGCCAACATGGCCACAGCGCCGGCATTCCAGGAAGAGCAAACACTGCGACAGATCAGTACTGCTTTAGGTCCAGCGCCGGTCGGCCGAGTCCTTGAAGTTGCTTGTGGCCCAGGTATCGTTGCTGAAGCTATTTCTCCACTCGTCTCAGAATTAGTTTGTATTGACGCAACGCCAGAGATGCTTGCCCTGGCCGAGGCGCGGCTTGAGAAGTCCGGGCTGTCAAATGTGACCTTTCAGCAGGCGTTTGCCGAGGCTTTGCCGTTTGGCGATGCCGAGTTCGATGCCATCGTAACGCGCTTGTCCTTTCACCATTTTAACGACGTCCAGGCGGTACTTGGCGAATGTCGTCGCGTCTTGCGCCCGCATGGCCGGTTGATCACGGCGGATGTCACCTCCTCTGCAAACCGGGAAGAGTCGACACTGCATAATGCCCTCGAGCAATTGCGCGACCCGACCCACGTTCACATGTTGTCGCGCCAAGAATGCCTGGCCGAGTTGTGTAATGCTGGCTTTGAGCCTGAATTTGAAGAGAGCTGGGATCAGCAACGCAGTTTTTCTGAATGGGCCAGGATCGTCTCGGTGCCAGGCCGAACCGAGCCGCTCCAGGAGGTCATGCGTGTCTTGTCCCGATCAGGCCTGCATGCCGGCATCCAACTGCACGAAGCAGGAGGCGACCTTCAATTCACGCACACATGGTTGCTAGTCACTGCAAAATCAATGGTTATAAAAAACATGAAATAATCGGTTCAAGACATCATTCAAGGGAGATCTATTGTGGAAATCAAAGCAAGAATGCCAGGCAAGGTGGAAACTGTCGTCGTAAAAGTTGGTGACACGGTGGAAAAGGGCCAGAAAGTGCTTATCTGTGAAGCGATGAAGATGAAAACTCCTCTGGCCAGCCCCTGTGACGGTACGGTCGTTGAAATAAAAGCCGTTCCCGGCGCACGTATCAATGCCGGTGATGTTCTGATGGTTATTGAATAACTGAGTAACAGCAGAGGAACCCTGAGGAAGAGATCACCCATGTCTAATCAGACCATCCCTTCACGCCGTTCTGAGCAACTGCGGGAAATCATCGAGGAGCGTATCGCAACCGGCCTTTACCTGCCGGGCATGCAGCTTGATGAGACCGAACTGGCAACCGAATTCGAGGTGTCGCGCACGCCGATTCGCGAGGCGCTTATGCAACTCGCCTTTTCAGGGTTGATCGATATGCAGCCGCGCCGCAGCGCCGTCGTTGCCGCCATCAGTCCGCAACGCCTGTGCGAAATGTTCGAGGTGATGGCTGAGCTGGAAGCCATGTGCGGTCGATTGGCGGCCCGGCGCATGACTGATGATAACCAACACGCGTTGCTGGTCGCACATCAGGCTTGCAAGGAAGCTGCCGAAAAAAACGATCCTGACGAATATTATCGGAGGAACGAACAGTTTCACCTGGCGATCTACGTGGCCAGCCACAACGGCTTCCTGCTTGATGAATGCAAAAGCCTGAAGCGGAGGCTGAGTGCTTACAGACGTCTGCAACTGCGGGTCAGGGACCGGATGAAAACCTCCCATGAGGAGCATTCCGATGTCTATATGGCGATCGTCACCGGTGACAGCGATCTGGCGGCGAAGCTGCTCAGGAGCCATGTTATTGTCCAAGGCGAACGTTTCGCCGATCTGATTGCGAGCATGTAGACAGCTTGAGTCCACGTCTGCCGGCTGTCACTGCAAGGATGTCATGAACCAACAGTTAAAGCTGAATAGCTGCCAGGGGATTTCCCCACTGGTCTGCCGATATCGCGCCGGTCGTCATGTTCCACAGACGATCGGTCGCTACGCTTTGCAGTCTCTTCATCAGGAACTTGCAGCCTATCCCAAACCGGGTCTGGTGAGTCCGGTCGACAGCGGCAGTCACAAGGACATGGATGCGGCGCTGTTTTTCCGCAGCTTGTTCTCATTGCGCAGGTACTTTTGCGAGATTGCACATGCCGGTTCCCACAGAGCTTCATTCGCGCTTCTCAAACAGCTCGGTATTACTGCCGAGGAGCGGATGCTCAAGGCGACACAGGGGATCAATACCCATCGTGGCGCTATCTTCAACCTCGGACTTTTGGCCGCCGCCGCCGGGCACCTTAGTGAAGCTGACCTGTCCTTGCAAAAAGACGCTCTCCGTGACGTGGTCATGAGTTGTTGGAGTGAGGCCATCAGGCAGCATGGCAATTCCCTACCTAAAGCCAGTCACGGCAGCCAGGTCGCTTCCCGTTACGGCGCCGGTGGTGCATTGCATGAAGCCGCTGACGGTTTCCCGCATCTGTTCGAAGTTGGTCTTCCGGCATTGCAGAAAAGCCTTGAGAGAGGTGTCGACCCGAACAGTGCCACAGTGCAATGCTTGTTCAGTCTGATGGAAGTCCTCCCTGATACGAACCTGTTGTACCGAGGCGGAGAGCCGGGTTTGCGCTTCGCTCAGGAATCAGCCAAAAGTTTTCTTGCTGAAGGGGGAGTCTATCGTTTTGGCTGGCAAAAACACGCCGTCGAAATACACCGGCAGTTCGTCGATCTCAATCTCAGTCCAGGCGGCAGTGCTGACCTGCTGGCCGCCACCGTGTTTGTCAATCGCCTGCAATCCTGGGATGTGACGGTGTCAGGTTAGTCTTCACTGAGTTTTAGCCCTTTTTCGCCCCGCGCAAGGATGAGTAATGAAAGGACTCGGCATCTTCTGCCCCGGACAGGGCAACCAGCATCCGGCCATGTTTGACAAATTGTTGAACTGTGCTGCTGCGCAGATCGCTATGCGGGAGGCCTCAGCTGCTTTCGACGGTCATCCTTGCACATACCTCCAGCAACTCGCCCCACAAGAGCTTTTCTGTAATCGCCCGGCACAACTCCTGATCGGTACGCTGCAAATGGCGACTTGGGCGGCCTTGTGCGAAAGGCTGCCGTTGCCGAACGTCTTCGCCGGGTACAGCATGGGAGAGCTTGCGGCCTACGGATGTGCCGGAGCATTGGGCCTCGAAGAAACCCTGTCATTGATGGCAAGGCGGGCGATGCTGATGGATGAAGCCTCGCCTAGGCCCGCTGGCTTGCTGGCTGTTCGAGGACTCGGCAGGGAACAGGCTGATGCATTATGCAGCGAGTCAGGGTGCGAGATTGCAATTGTCAACAATCCAGACCATTTTGTCCTTGGTGGCCCGGCAGAGGCCTTGGACCGTTGCGAGAACAGCTCCCTGGCAGCAAAAGCCACAACTGTCAGGCGGCTGCAGGTCAATGTCCCTTCGCATACATCATGGCTGCGCGAGGCCAGCAGACAGTTTACTGATGAGCTGCACGCCTCTTCCCTTAATGATCCCCCTTATCCTGTCCTGGCTGGCGTCAGCGGTTCGGTGGTTCGCTCCCGTGAGCAGGCAATCAGTGTGCTTGGTCAACAAATATCGAACCCGATCAATTGGATGGCTTGCATGCAGACTGCCGTTGAAATGGGATGTGGCGTGGTCTTGGAGTTGGGCCCTGGCAATGCCCTGGCAAAAATGCTGCAGGACGCTTTTCCTGATATAAGCGTACGATCAGTTGAGGACTTTCGTTCCTTGGAAGGCGTCGTTGCCTGGGTGGAAAAACAGTGTTTATAGTATGATCAATTGAAAGCTAACTTTTTAGGAAAGACGTCATCATGGAGATCAGTCCGATCAATCTTTCAAGCCAGGAAATCTATAAGATTCTGACGGGCAGCATCCTGCCACGTCCGATTGCCTGGGTTTCGACCTGTGACGCCGTTGGCAACATGAACCTTGCCCCCTTTTCATTCTTTACCGTTGCCAGTGTTGATCCACCTGTTTTGTGTTTTTCGCCGCTGGTCGATGACGACCGGCTTGAAAAAGACACCCTTGTCAATATCCGCCAAACAGGCGAGTTCGTCGTAAACATCGTCAGTCACAGTCTGGTCGATAAAATGAATCAAACCAGCGCCCCGTATCCAAACGGAGTCAGCGAATTTGTCAAAGCAGGAGTTACCTCTCAACCCTCTTCTGTGATCGACGCACCAGGTGTACAAGAATCTCTGGTACGATTTGAATGCACCCTGCAGCAGATCATCTCTTTCGGTTCAGAACCGCTGGCTGGTAATCTGATTCTAGGGAACATCTGCCATATTCACATTAATCCCGACATTTACAAGGACGGCAAAGTCGACGTCGAGGCTCTTGATACAGTCGGGCGTCTCGTGGGCAACCATTACACAACTATCAGGGACCACTTTGAAATTGTCAGACCGAAGCTCCTGCCAGACGAATGATCCGTCAGGCAATCGACCTTGCTGGAAATGTTCCAGTGACGGAAAACAACGGGGAAGGTTGTTTGTTCCCCTTATTCATGAGAGGTAACGCCATGCCAAAAGCGATTCGAATGTATGATGCCGGGGGGCCAGAGGTTTTGCGCTGGGAGGAGATCACTGTTGCAGCCCCGGGTCCTGGGGAAGTCCACTTGCGCCACACTGCGGTCGGGCTCAACTTTATCGACATCTATCATCGAACTGGACTGTATCCCTTGCCCCTACCGGCGATTCCGGGCCTGGAGGCCGCCGGCGAAGTCGTGGCAGTGGGCGTTGAGGTCAGCGACCTTCAGCCAGGAGACCGGGTGGCTTATGCCGGGGTCCCGGCCGGTGCCTATGCCACCGAGCGACTGATCCCGGCCCATCGCCTGGTCAAGCTGCCGTCGCAGATCAGTGATCAGCAGGCGGCTGCCATGATGCTGCAGGGGATGACCGTGCAGTACCTGATGCGCCGCACCTACCGTGTGCAGCCAGGGGACACCATCCTGCTGCATGCCGCCGCAGGCGGGGTCGGCCTTATTGCCTGTCAGTGGGCCAAAGCCCTCGGCGCCACAGTGATCGGCACCGTTGGCAGCCCTGAAAAGGCGGCTCTGGCACAGGCGCACGGCTGTGACCATACTATCCTTTATCATGAAGAGGATTTCGTCGCCCGGGTCAAAGAGCTGACCGGTGGCGAAGGGGTACAGGTGGTTTACGATTCCGTGGGTAAAGATACTTTCTTGCAATCTTTGGATTGCCTGACGCCGTTGGGCATGCTGGTTTACTTTGGCCAGTCTTCCGGGAAGCCTGAACCTGTCGATCCAGGGCTCCTTGGCGCAAAAGGTTCCCTCTTTCTGACTCGGCCGTCGTTGATGGCTTATACTGCCAAGCGAGAGGATTTGCTCTCCAGTGCTGCCGAACTTTTTGACGTCGTTATCTCTGGGGCTGTTAAGATCGAAATAAACCAGACCTATGCTCTCCGTGATGCAGCTCAGGCTCAAATCGACCTTGAATCACGCAAAACAACAGGCTCGACGGTGCTCATACCTTGAAGGTGAGGTGACTGGGAATCCAGTCGCATGGGTACCCCTGCTTTACGGCAAAGAGAAAAAATATGATAAAGGGGAGCTGCCTCTGTGGAGGCGTTCAATACGAATACGATGGAGAGCTCACGGAGCTGGCCGTGTGTCACTGCGAGATGTGCAAGAGGGCGCAAGGCACTCCCTTTGTGACCAATTCTCCAATCAAATTTGAGGGGTTTCGCATCGTAATTGGCAAAGACCTGCTGAAAGCCTATTTCTCAAGCGAAAAGAAACAGCGGGTGTTTTGCTTCAATTGCGGCAGCCCTCTATACAGCCAGAGAATTGACTTGCCTGAGGTTCTTCGCTTGCGGGTCGGCACAGTGACCAGCGGCAAGATCCCGCCGCCAGATTATCAACAATATTGCGAATCGGTGTCCGATTGGTTTGTCTTGAGCGATGACATGCCAAGATATATACAAAACAAGACGTAGCTCTCTGTTCGGGGCGCCCGGACCGTTGCACCCTTCAAATGTTTGCAGAATGCAAGAGCAGGGGCTGTCAGGTTCAAAATTCAATCGGGTTGTTGTTCCTCCAAGGTTTAGCTTGGTTGAATTAACTGCCTGTATTGGTGATGATATTAGTTTTGCGAGGAAGGCTTCCAAAGCTTTCCTCGTCAATAGGTGACTATGGGTTCGTTCGGCCTTTTGAGTATTGTGCTGCTTGCTATTCTTGGAAGCCTGGCGGGCTTCCTCGCCGGTCTGCTCGGCATCGGTGGCGGGATCATCCTCGTGCCCCTGTTCCTGTGGGTGTTCGAGTCCGCTGGATTCTCTGCCGAAGTTCTAGTGCACATTGCCCTTGGCACCAGTCTCGCGGTAATTATACCGACCGCGCTGAGCAGCACCTTCGGCCATCGTAAACGCGGTAATGTCCGCTGGCACCAGGTGGCCGCACTCTGCCTGGGCGGTGCCGTGGGCGCCTTTGGTGGGGCCTGGCTGGCGTCTCTGCTGAGCGGTGAATGGCTTAAAGGACTGTTCGGCACCATGCAACTTCTGGTCGCTTTGCAGTTGGTGATTTTCAGCCTCCGCCTGCCACCGGAGCGTTCCGATCCCGTGCAGCCTTTTCACCTGGTTGTTGTCGGTTTCGCCGGCGGATTGTTCAGCGCTTTTTTCGGAGTTGGCGGCGGTGTCATCGCCGTGCCTCTGATGGTCATCGTTCTCGGTTTCCCGATCCATTTAGCGGTCGGCAACTCGAGCGCCTTGATTGTCATCTCCTCCCTCTCCGGGACTTTATCGTATATGTACCATGGCTGGCATGCGGATTTTCTGCCACCGTTCTCCCTCGGTTACGTCAATTGCCTGGTCTTCCTGCTCGTTGCGCCTTTTGCCATAGGCATGGCCCGTCTGGGCGTCCGTGTTGCCAGCCACACTACCCATGATAAACTTGTCAAAATATTCGCTGTTTTGCTCGTACTCGTTGGCCTGCGCATGATCTACAGCGCCTGGTTATCCTGATCTTCTTCTTGATGGAGTCAGTCTATGTTGCGCTCAGCTGTGGTTGCGGGTCAGTTTTACCCCGGACAGAAACAAAGTCTTTTTGAAACTATCGACTCGCTGGTCTCTTCAACCGCTCCAGAACAACCTGCCATTGCCCTGATGTCACCCCATGCCGGGTACGTCTATTCCGGAGGGGTCGCAGGTCGCACCTTTTCCGGTGTGAAGATCCCTGAAGAAGTTATCATCCTCGGTCCGAACCATCATGGTCGCGGCCACATGGCTGCCGTCTGTGCCAGCGGGGAATGGGAGACCCCTCTTGGGCGAACCAGAGTTTCGGTTGAATTAGCCAAGCGGATACTGGCTGAATGTCCAATGGCAGCCGAAGATTCTGTTGCTCATTATCCTGAGCACTCCCTCGAAGTGCAGCTGCCTTTCCTGCAGTTTCGAGCTCCACATACCACTATCGTCCCAATCTGCATCAGTCACTTGCCATTGAAGATACTGTTACAATTGGGAGACGGTTTGGCGCGCGCCATTTTATCGCGTAGCACTCAACCTCTTATTGTTGCAAGTACCGATATGACTCATTATGAATCGGGCGAAATTGCTCGCAAAAAGGATTTCTTAGCTCTGGAAAGGGTGCTTGCTCTTGACCCGGAAGGGCTCTATGACGTTGTGCAGGAAAACAGAATTTCCATGTGTGGAGTCTTGCCGACCGTAGTCATGCTTCAGGCCGCAGTTGCTCTTGGTGCTCAAAACGCTGAATTGATCGCTTATAGCAACTCCGGTGATGTGAGCGGGGATCAATCCGAGGTGGTTGGCTACGCCGGTGTACGGATTACTTAGCCATCTCATGAGCTTTTACGAACGCATCAACCTTGCCACACTGAATAGATTCCGGTATAAAGCGGGTCACTGTAACGTGCGTTTTTGTTTTCCGTCCCGGGAGACAACGCAACAGCTAGCCACTGAGTCACCAAGACACTAAGAAATCTCTTATTTTCCCCCTCATATTTCTTCCTTGGTGTCTTAGTGCCTTTGTGGCTCATACATTTTTTAGATTCATATCACTGACCTATGGTTAACAATTTTATTCTGGAGTACTTTGATGTCTGATTTACGCGTTCGTTTTGCCCCAAGCCCAACCGGTTATCTGCATATTGGCGGTGCCCGTACCGCTCTCTTTAATTTCCTGCTGGCCCGGAAAGAACAGGGTACATTTGTTTTGCGGATTGAAGACACCGACGTAGAGCGTTCCACTCAGGAATCGGTCGACGCCATCCTGCAAGCGATGGATTGGCTTGGCCTCAGCTATGACGAAGGTCCTTTTTACCAGTCAGATCGTTACGATCTGTATAAAAGCAAAGTGTCTGAATTACTGGAGAAGGGGCATGCCTATCGTTGTTATTGCACCTCGGACGAGCTGAATGCCAAGCGTGAAGAGGCAACCAAGAGTGGTGGTCATCCACGCTACGACGGCACCTGCCGTGAGCGCATCGATCAACCCGATGCTCCCTTTGTCGTTCGTTTTAAAACCCCTCAGGAGGGCAGCGCTGCTTTTGTCGATCGCATCAAAGGCACGATCAGCGTTGAAAATGCTGAGCTTGATGATTTGATTATCCAGCGCACTGCTGGCAATCCGACCTACAACTTTGTCGTGGTCATTGATGACGCCGAGATGGGGATCACTCTGGTTATGCGCGGCGATGATCATGTTAACAACACGGTACGACAAATCCCGATGTATGAGGCTCTTGGCTACGAAGTCCCGGAGTTTGCCCATGTGCCGATGATCCTGGGTGCCGATAAGAAACGCCTCTCCAAGCGTCACGGTGCCACCTCGGTGATGGACTATAAAGTCATGGGCTATCTGCCGGAAGCCCTGGTCAATTATCTGGTGCGCCTTGGCTGGTCATGTGGCGATGAAGAGATTTTCTCAATGACGGATTTGATCGATAAATTCAGTCTTGATAACGTCGGCCGTTCCGCCGGTGTCTTTAACCCGGAAAAGTTGTTGTGGTTGAATGAGCATTATATTAAGACAGGTGATCCGGAACGCCTTGGCGGGTTGGTTGCAGAGTTGCTTGAAGGGCAGGGGGTTGTCGTCAGCGATGGCCCCGATATGGCATCTGTGGTCAAAACCTTGCAGGAGCGTGCCAAGACTCTGGTTGAGATGGCAGAGGGTGCCCGTTTTTATTTTGAGGCTCCGATCTCTTACGATGAGGATGCCGCTACAAAGTTTCTCAATGCAGAAAAGCGTGGAGTTCTTGAATTATTAATAAAGCATTTGGGCGCACTGGCAGATTTTACCTTCGAAGACGTCGAAAATGCGTTTAAAGCCGTTATGGAAGAGAGTGGTCTCAAGCTCGGCAAAATCGGCCCCACGGTACGTGTGGCACTGACAGGAGGCACAGTCAGCCCGAGCATCTACGACGTGGTGACCGTCCTTGGCCAGGATGCTGTTGTGACTCGTTTGCAAAAAGCTTCAGCGTCGATCAGTTGAATCGAAAAGTTGGGCCTTATTCCCCGCAGCTTGCTACGTTATTTAACTTAAAAGCTATAACCTTCATTTAGCCGCGATGAAGGTCTATCAAGGTCTATGGCTAGAGCCAAAACCAAGGGGATGTCTTTTGGTTATACAGCTTAAGCACTGAAAACTTTTTAACCATGATGAACATGATAAACGAGATATTCTAAAGTTTTAACTATCAAGTTAATCATGTTCATCGAGGTAATATTTTTTTGGTTTTGTTTGGAGGCAGTTGATACCTCGTAGCAAGCTACGGGGAATATTGCCCGAAATTCAGATTTAAACGGCACAACCGGAATAACCCGATACGAACCTTTCAGAAATTGAGAAAGTACGATGTCCGACGGATCAGGGCCAAATGGAATCCTCTGCCAGTTGGCCCTTCAACTTCTGTCCAAAGCCAGATAGAGGACCGACAGGGGTGGCAGGTTCAGGGAGACCGAGTCGAAAAAGCCGTGGTCTGGAACCGGGACAGAATCGACACCACCGAGATTACCCCAACCCGATCCACCGTATTCGCGACTGTCACTGTTTAGCATCTCACGCCAGAAACCGGGTTCCGGTACTCCGACCCGGTAATTGGTTCGGGCCACCGGGGTGGCGTTTATCACAACCTGAAGCAGGCCGCCGTCACCATCCCGTCGCAGCCAGGAGAGTACGCTGTTCTGCTCATCGTGGAAATCGATCCATTGGAATCCCTCCTTGCTGAAATCAAGCTTATAGAGGGCTGGGGTCCGGCGGTACAGGGCATTGAGATCCTCGACCCAGCGCTGCATGCCATGATGAGAGTCGGAATCCAGCAGATGCCAGTCAAGGCTGCGATCATGGTCCCATTCCCGTCCCTGGGCGAACTCCCCGCCCATAAAGAGAAGCTTCTTGCCGGGATGCCCCCACATGTATCCGAACAACAGGCGCAGGTTGGCGAACTTTTGCCAGGTATCCCCTGGCATGCGATCGAGCAGGGAACGCTTGCCGTGAACGACCTCGTCGTGGGACAGGGGCAGGACGAAGTTTTCATTGAATGCATACCAGATGCTGAAGGTGACCTGGCTATGATGATGTTTTCGGTGGATCGGGTCCTGGGAAAAGTACTCCAGGGTGTCATTCATCCAGCCCATATTCCACTTGAGACCAAAACCGAGGCCACCGACGTAGAGGGGGCGCGAAACCATCGGCCAGGCCGTGGATTCCTCGGCTGTGGTCTGAACCCCAGGGAACTCCTGGTAGATCGCTTCGTTCATGGCCTGCATGAATTCGATCGCCTCCAGGTTTTCCCTTCCGCCGTAGCGATTGGGAATCCACTCTCCAGCTTTGCGCGAATAATCCAGATAAAGCATTGATGCCACGGCATCCACACGCAAACCGTCTGCATGGAACCGATCCAGCCAGGAAAAAGCGCTGGAAATCAGGAAGGCCCGCACTTCGTTGCGGCCGTAGTTGAAGATCTCACTCTGCCAGTCCGGGTGAAAACCCTGTCGACGATCGGCATGTTCGTAGAGATGTGTGCCATCAAAGTAGGCCAGGCCGTGCGCGTCGTTGGGGAAGTGTGACGGGACCCAGTCGAGGATGACGCCAAATCCCCGTTGGTGGATGATATCGATCAGCGTCATGAGCTCCTGGGGAGTACCGAAGCGAGACGAGGGAGCGAAAAACCCGAGACACTGATAACCCCAGGAACCGTAAAAAGGATGCTCCATAACCGGCAGAAATTCGACGTGGGTGAAGCCGGTTTTCTCCAGGTAATCAGGCAGGATCTCTGCCAGCTCAAGGTAGGTCAGGAAACGGTCAGGGTCATCTCCCGGCCGCCGCCATGACCCGAGATGCATCTCGTAGATACTCTGAGGCTGGTTCAGGGTCTCCCGGTTTTGTCGTGCAGCCATCCAGTTGTCATCTTCCCAGGCATGCTGCGCATCCCAGACCACGGAGGCCGTATTCGGCGGCAGTTCCCAATACAGGGCAAACGGGTCGCCACGCTCTGCCTGATAGTCTTGTCCACGTGCGCTGATGTGGTACTTGTATCGGGTGCCATGCTTGACCCCGGCAATGAACCCTTCGAAGATCCCGGAATCGTCCTGGCGCAGAGCCAGTGGATGACTCTTGATGTCCCAGTCGTTGAAGTCGCCCATGACATGAACCTGTTCGGCATTGGGAGCCCAGACGGCAAAGTGCGTGCCGGTGCGCCTGCCAACCCGGCCGATATGCGAACCGAGTTTCTCATAGAGACGATAGTGGCGACCTTCCTTGAACAGGTAGATGTCATGTTCGGTGAGCAGTCCTTTACCGTATGTCACTTCATTGTTAGCCATGGGTTAATCTCCACAAAGGTGCTGAATGCCCCGCAACGGGATCACCAGCCAATCAGGGCGGTTGTTCAGTTCGTAGCCCAGCTCGTAAACTGCCTTCTCCAGCAGATATGGAATCAACAGGCTCTCAAGGAGCTCCTTCTCCTGTGGCAGAAGGTCACTGTCGGCCATGGACGCCTGATAGCCATTCAGGAAGCCGGCCGACACATAACGGTACCAGAGATCGGCCCATGGTGAGAGAGCTTCGATATCCTGTGACCTTACCGAGGAGCCCGACAACAGAGAGGTATAGGCTGCGTAGTGAAATGAGCGGATCATCCCGGCGACGTCACGCATCGGTGAGCGCTTGATGCGGCGTTCGGTCAATGGGCGCAACGGCTCGCCCTCAAAATCGAAGATCATGAAATCATTGCCGGTGAAGAGGACCTGGCCGAGATGATAGTCGCCATGGATACGGATCTTCTTTGCCGGAAGCCTGCGACCGGTTATGCGGCGCATCTGGGCAATGATCGTTTCATGCAGGGCGATCACTTTGTCAGCGTCTGCCTGCAAGGCCTCTGGCAGGAGATGACGCCTCCCGTCCAGCTGGCGGAGCTCCTGGTTGGTTTGATTCTGCATTGCCTGAAAGAGGGCACGCTGATAG
>JAGXHM010000083.1 GCA_024636155.1 Deltaproteobacteria bacterium | reverse complement strand
CTAGCAGCCTGTCGGACTATCAATGAACTGGCTGCAAATTCGCCTGTTTGGCCCATATCCCAGCTCCTTTTCGACCAATAGCTACGGCTATTACTCTCAAATGAGCTAAAATCTGGTCTCAAACATCCAAATTTTCGCTTCAGCCCTGATTGTCCGACAGGCTGCCAGTATATTTTTTTAGGAGTCAGTGATGAATAAGATTCGTACTTACAACAAAATTTCTGTCAAGGGCTTGGAGAAATTCTCCCTCGCTAAATATGAAATCGCCAGCGAGATCGGCACCCCGGATGCCCTTATGTTGCGTAGTCACGTTTTGCAGCCAGAAGACATCGAAACCTCAGTCAAAGCGGTTGGCCGAGCTGGTGCCGGAGTCAATAATGTCCCGGTCGAAAATTGCACAAAGCGTGGCATCGTGGTTTTTAATGCGCCGGGTGCTAATGCCAATGCTGTTAAGGAGCTGGCTCTTGCTGCAATGCTGATTTCAACGCGCGATATCGTTGGCGCCATCGAGTTTGTCCGCAAAGAAGGCCAAGGCAAGAATGCCGAGGAGTTACACAAGCTGGTTGAAGATGGCAAGAAGACCTATGGCGGGACCGAACTGAAGGGTAAGACCCTCGGGGTCGTCGGTCTTGGTGCTATTGGTTCCCTGGTTGCTGAGACGGGTCTGATGCTCGGCATGAAAGTGCTCGGTTATGACCCCGCCCTATCCGTAGCTGGGGCCTGGCGCCTCTCGCGTGATGTCGAGCGCATGGAGAATATGCAGTCGTTGCTCGCCAAATCGGATATCGTCACTCTGCACCTGCCGGTTCTTGACGCAACCCGCAACCTGATTAATAAAGATCTGATCGACAGCTTCAAGCCAGGAGCAATCCTGATTAACCTGTCACGGGAAAAAATCGCCGATACTGAGGCGATCCTGCTCGGTCTGACGAACGGTCGACTTGGCAAGTATCTGACCGATTTCCCCGTTCAGGAATTGATGGGCAACGACAAGGTCGTGCTGATCCCTCATCTTGGTGCCAGCACCGAAGAGGCGGAAGAGAACTGTGCCATCATGGTGGCTGATCAGTTGATTGATTTTCTCGAGAACGGCAACATCAAAAACTCGGTCAATTTCCCGAATATTGTATTGGAGCGCAATGGTGGCTATCGCCTCGCATTCTCCAACCGCAATGTACCGAAAATGCTGAATCAGGTCCTTTCCGTATTGGCCGATAGGGAGATGAATGTTATCGACATGATCAACAGGAGCCGCGACGAAGCGGCCTACACGATTGTTGATATCGAACAAGAACCGTCTGCAGAGCTCGTCGAAGCTCTGGAAAGTATCGACGGGGTTATCAAGGTGCGGATTCTTTAAACAATACACCTAATAACCAAAACAAAGACTGAAATTGCCACCAAGTCACGGAGGCGCAAGAAAACCAAAAGAATCCTTAAACAGCCTTAAGGAGATTTTTCTGAAAATAGATATTCCGCCTATGGCCTCATGACTTCCTTCGCGACTTGGTGCCTTGGTGGCTAAAGAGTTGTTTCGGATATAAAACCTTTTAAAAAGCATGTAGGAAAACAGGAGAAGATTATGTCCCAGCAGGTTTATAATTTCGGTGCCGGTCCGGCGATGTTACCTGTTCCTGTGATGGAACGGATTCGTGATGAATTTCTCGATTTTCAGTCGATGGGGGTCTCCATTATTGAGATCAGCCACCGTGCCAAGCAGTTTGAAAAAGTACTGGTTGAGGCTCAGGATCGCTTTCGGCAGTTAACCAATTTGCCGGAGAACTACAAGATTCTCTTTGTGCATGGCGGCGCGCGCATGCAGTTCTCGGCTCTGCCAATGAACTTGGCCGGACGCTCAGCGAGTAAAAAATGTCTTTACGTAGAGACTGGCAACTTTGCCCAGCTAGCCAACAAGGATGCCAAAGGTTATGGCGATATCCAGGTCATTGCCAGTAGTGCTGATACCAATTACGATCGTCTGCCGCAAATTACCTCGGAGATGATTGACCAGGATGCAGCCTATCTGCATCTCACCACGAACAACACCCTGTACGGCTCACGCTACAATCAGTTCCCTGATGCTGGCAAGGTGCCTTTGATTGCCGACCAGACCTCGGAAATTCTTTCCCGTGTCGTCGATTACAGTAAATTCGGTTGTGTCTATGCCGGACTGCAGAAAAACCTCGGACCTTCGGGAACCGCGATTGTTGTTATCCGTGAAGATCTGCTTGGCCATGCTTCTCCTGAGACTCCTGTATTACTTAACTATGCACAGTGCGCCAAGGACAACTCCCTGACCAACACCGCTAACACCTTTGCGATCTACGTAACCGGCCTGGTCTTGGAGTGGTTGCAGGAGCAGGGCGGTGTCGCTGTTATTGAGCAGATCAACGAGCAGAAGGCGAAAACCCTCTACGATCTCATTGACGCGGGCGATTACTATCGTGGTGTGATCTTGCCGGAGTGTCGCGGCACCATGAATGTCAGTTTCAATCTGGCCAGTGAAGAACTTGAAGCCAAGTTCCTCAAGGAAGCCGGCGAACAGGGTCTATATGCACTCAAGGGTCATCGCAGTGTTGGCGGCATCCGTGCCTCCATCTACAACGCCATGCCGTTGGCTGGTGTTGAAAAACTTGCTCGGTTCATGAAGGACTTTGAGAGCAAGAACGGTTGAGTTGTTGAGTGTTTACTGGACGTTTGGTTAAATGTGGGGGCACTTACCAGTAGGGAAGTGCCCCCTTTGCCTTTAAAAGGAAAGACAGATGAAAGAGAAAAACAGCTCTCTTCTGCAGCTTGATGGTGAGTCGAGTTGGGAAGCCTTCGATGCTCCTGCGCTGGTTGGTGAAACCTTACGCTTTGTCTCGGGAGACCAGACCGGCAACCGCTTTCGCATGAACTACTTTCGCGATCAGAAGCAGAATCTCATCGCACGTGTCTGGTTTGGCCCGGTCACGGAAGGTCCTCCCGGTCACGCTCACGGCGGCAGTATCGCGGCGGTGCTTGACGAGGTTCTCGGCTTGGCCGCCTGGGCGGAAGGGCACCCGGTTGTCGTCGGCAATCTCAATATAAGCTTTCGCCAATTGTTGCCGCTGCAGACCGTGGTGCAGGTCAATACCCGCCTGATTTCAGTGCAGGGTCGTAAGATCATGGTTCATGGCGAGGTCTGCAGTCTCGAGGGGATTGTTCTCGCTACCGGCGAAGCCCTCTGTATCAAGATCACCGCTGATAATCTGAAAAAGGATTGATAGAGATGAAAGTCATCGTTACCGACGAGATCTCGGAAAAGGGTCTTGAACTGCTGGAGAAGGATCCCCGTATTCAGCTGGATGTACGCCTTGGCCTGGAGAAGGCCGAGCTATTTCGGCTGATCGCTGATTATGATGCCATCATTACCCGCTCTGGAACCCAGGTCGATGCAGAGCTCCTGAGCTATGCCACAAAGTTGAAAATGGTCGCCCGCGCTGGAGTTGGTATCGACAACGTCGATGTGCCAGCGGCCAGTGAACGGGGCATCATTGTTGTTAATGCACCTTTTGGCAACACCAACTCTGCGGCAGAGCATTCTATGGCGCTCCTGCTTTCCATGTGCCGTAATGTGCCGGATGCCAACGCCAGCCTGAAAAGCGGCCTGTGGCAGCGGGCTCCATTCACAGGCTACGAGCTCAAGCATAAAACCATAGGTATTGTCGGCCTTGGTAAGGTTGGCGGCCGAGTGGCGCTCCGCTCCCGGGCTTTTGAAATGGATGTGGTGGTATATGACCCCTATATCAGCGAGAAACGAGCGGCAGACTTTGGCGCGCGTCTGGTCTCACTCGACGAACTGGTCCGCATGGCTGACGTCATTTCGGTGCATACGCCGCTGAATGATGAGACGAACGATCTGGTCAGGGCAGAGCACTTCGCTCAGATGAAGGACGGTGTGTTGATCGTTAACTGCGCCCGGGGTGGCATTATCAACGAAACGGACATGTTGCATGCTTTGGAAAGCGGTAAGGTGGCTAAGGCTGCATTTGATGTCTGGAGCGAGGAACCGCCCAATAGCGAAACCCTGAAAAAATTGATTGCTCACCCGCACATGGTCGTTACCCCGCACCTTGGCGCCAACACCTTTGAGGCGCAGACCAATGTGGCGGTTGATGTCAGCCGGGAGATCCTCAACTTGCTTGATGGCAAGCCGGTTGAGAATGCTGTAAATATCGCCCGTTTCGATCCGGACCTCATCGCCCAGATGCGCCCCTTTATGGAGCTGGCCGCTGTCCTGGGTGATTTCATCTCACAACTGGCACCAGAGAACCCTAGTAAGGTCTCATTCAACTATAATGGCAAGCTTGCTGCGCATGACTGCATGCCGATTACTATGGCTGGATTGGCGGCATTGCTCAATCGTTGTGCCGATCAGGAAATTAATATGGTCAATGCCAGTCTGGTTGCTGAACGCCGCGGTCTGGTCATTGAGCAGAGCCGCTCAACAGAGTCGGAGTTCTTCTCTAACCTGATCACTTTGACTCTTGAAACTCCTCAAGGCAAGCGAACGATCGCCGGTACTCTTTTTGAAGAAACACCGAAGATCGTCAAAATGCGTGACTTTGCCACCGACTTTACTCCTGAGGAGCATATGCTGGTGTTGTCCTACGAAGACCGGCCTGGCTTGATCGGTAAAATTGGCACAATCCTCGGTGAGGCTGAAGTCAATATTGGCGCTATGAGCCTTGGCCGTAGCGGTAAGGGTGGTGAGGCAATGGTGGTCTTCTCTGTTGACTCTCCGGTTGATGAGGCGACATTGACCAGTCTGACGGAAGCTATTGGTGCCCGTTTTGTTAAAGCGGTACATCTGAAGCCTTAGCACGACTCCTGTTGAGAGAGTAAACGGTCGACATGCAATGGAGAACGGAGTCGTAGGCCTGTCTCTCCTTTATTACGTCGCTCTGCCGAAGGAGTAAGTCAGCCTGTTGGCAAGCCTTGGGGATTAATTGACAACAGGCCAAAGTCTGAAGCATTCTGCTTTCTTGAGTTGGTTCGCCTTTTTTCCCAATACCTCTTTCAGGAGCTGGACAATAAATGTCTAAAGATTCCATAACACTCTCTGTCGTTGTGCCCTGCTACAATGAAGCGGCAACTCTTCGCTCTTGCATAGAAAAAGTCCTTGAACTTCGAAACGAAGAGCTTTCTCTTGAAATCATTATTGTAGACGATGCCTCTTCCGATAACAGTTATGACATTGCCCAGAAGTTGAGGGAAGATGTTCCGGAGATAAAAGTTCTTCAACATGAGTACAACCAAGGTAAAGGTGCGGCCCTTCGTACCGGGTTCAAAAAAGTTTCCGGCGACTTTGTTGTGGTTCAAGATGCTGATCTTGAGTATGACCCACGTGAGATCTTGGAACTTTTAGTTCCGTTGGTCGATGGCCGCGCCGACGTTGTCTACGGTTCCCGTTTCCTGGGCGGTCGTCCTCATCGCGTTCTATATTTTTGGCACTTTCTTGGCAATACATTTTTGACTTTTCTGTCCAACATGTTTACAGACCTTAATCTGACCGATATGGAAACCTGTTACAAAGTTTTCCGGCGTGATGTGATTCAAGGCATCACTATCGAAGAAGATCGCTTTGGGTTTGAACCGGAGATTACTGCTAAACTGGCACAAAAAAAACTGTCAATATATGAGATGGGCATTTCGTATAGTGGCAGAACGTATCAGGAAGGTAAAAAGATTGGGTGGCGCGATGGCGTCAGAGCTCTCTACTGCATTATCCGTTACAATGCTCCAGCCCTACCGTTGCCAATGCAGTTTCTCGTTTATGTGGCCATTGGTGGAACAGCAGCGCTTGTTAACTTACTTTTGTTTCTGGTGATGTTGAGCTCAGGATTGGGCATGACGGTCGCTGCGATAGCCGCTTTTTTTGCAGCAGCCTGTGTTAATTATTTGCTATGTGTTGGCCTGCTTTTCAAGCGCCGGTCACGCTGGACAAGTACGGGCGAGATTGTCGCTTATGTTGCTCTTGTCACGGTCATTGCCATGGTTGACATGCAAACAACTAAATTTCTCTTTGCTAGCAGTGCTCCTGCCTGGCTTGCAAAGCTCACTGCTTCAGCAGTTGCGCTCAGTTTGAATTTCTTCGGCCGTAGACATTTGGTCTTTTCGCAAAAGAGTCAGGGTTGATTCTCTTTGCTCGTCGCTGCAGGTTAGCCCAAACCCTCACTGCGATGATTTAAGTAATTCTAAGAACTCTGGCAACTTCCTAAGGTTTTCCAAGTCGGGATCTGTTTGAATTAACTCCCGGTTGTTGTGCCCATGATCAATGGCTTTTTTGAGCCACTCCATGCCCTGTCTGGTTTGTCCTGCCAAAGCATAATAGCAGGCGATGTTGTAGTCCAGAGAGGGGTTGTAGTCCGGTTCATTGTTAAGAACTTGTTTGTATTGCTCAACTGCTTCAGCTTTGCGACCCAACCCCCACAACACAATGCCTAGATTAACCCTTGCGTCCCAGTTGTTTGGCTTCGCGCTCACTGCTTTGCTGAAGTAGGTGATTGCTTCTTCTGGTCGCTTCTGCTTCATTGCCACCATGCCTAAATTATTGTATGCAATTGTGCTCGAACTGTCCAACTCCACTGAGGTCAGGTAAGAGTCTTGCGCAGTGTCCAACTCATCACGTCTTTCCAACTCGTATCCAATGTTGAAATGGGTCGGGGCTTCCATTTTGGCCTTGGATATCATCGGCCAGTTGACAACTGTGGCAGACAACAGAGCTACTAACGCGCTACCGGCAAGGCCCTTTAAGTGCTTACTCTGTACCTGCTGATAAATGTGTGTAAGTCCGGAGGCGGCGAAGAGTATCATTGGCGCTACCATGGGATATCTGTAGCGGGCAAAAATAAAAAAGAGAGCCACGCTTGCAGCAAAGCAAAGCCACAACCAGGCAACGCCCCATAGCTGCCTGCGATCTCTCCAGCCGAAACAAATTCCGATGCTGGCAAGTGGGAAGAGTACTCCAAAATGAAATATCTGGCCCAAGGTATTGAGCAGGCTGGAGAAGCGATAATGAGCGTAGATGCTTTCCGAATCACTGATTTCTACGGAGTTCCACACCATCAACCATTTCTTACCCATTAACCTCAACCAGTTTGCTGGATCTTCCCGCATATCGGAGAGGGCCTCAGCCAGCCAATAGTCAGAGATTTCATTGGGGGTGAGCTCTCGCCCCAAATCGTTCTCCGCAAGGTTCTGGGCGTCAATGCGTTCAAACTTCCAGTCGCTGTGATTCCAAATTAATGGACGGTAAAAGCCTGTGGCTTCTTTGTTGTTGCCAATGTAAAAGTTGGGCCCCAGCTGAGAAGTGGTCAATACAAATTCTCCGCCGATGACATAATTGCGAAGTGTCACGGGGAAAAAGACGATAGTCAAGCCAACAACCAAGAACGTTCCTTTGATCAAGATTTGTCGCCAACCGCTCTTCCAGAAATGAATTATCAGCCAGATGATAGTGGCCGGTACCAGAATCAGGGCATTCTCCCGGACCAGAGCAAAGCATGCCAACGTTGCTCCTATGAGAATCCATACGCCAAGTCTAATCCTATGGTTTTTTAGATGTGTTATCTTGCTCAGGAGAAAGAGCAGGGTACACATAAAAAACATAGCCAATACTGCTTTTTGGATCAATAGATCAAAAAAGAGTGAGGGTGCATACAGGGAAAGCAGGAGGCCTGCAACCCAACCACTTTTTTTGTCAAAAAACCGTGCGCCAGCTGCAGCCAGAAGAACACAAGAAGCGGATCCTATTACAATTTGTACCAGACGCACGAGGATGAAGTCCCGTGCGCCTATGGTGTAGATGAGTGCCAGAAAATATGGATAGAAAGGAGCTTGATAGAAGGTTCGTTCTCCGATCCAGCCCTTTTGGACGATTTCCTGAGCCCAAGCATCATAGCTCTCTGCATCTCCAAGGAGGATAGAGATAATCGGGTGATCAATGATTTCAAAGAGATATATAAGGCGTAACGCCAAGGCAAAGATGAAGATCGCCAAAAAAGGCCATGCACTGTGTGACCAAATGCTTGAGGTTGAAGAGGCTTTAAGTTGAGGGGGTTTTTCTGTCATAACCATCACAAACTTTAAAAGTTGGGGACAACATTGTCTGGAGCAATTTTAGAGAAGCACCTTGCCGGTAAATTATCCCCCCTGAAGGCTGGTTCTCATTGATGAAAACTTCTAGCATGCTGTCAGAAAAACCACAAGAGCCTTGCTCAAAGGCTAAAAGAGCAAAAAGATCGTCGCAAAAGCTGTCGAGCCAGCTGTATTAAAAAGCAATGGAACGTAGCAATTAACCCTGAGACGTACTTGTGACTGCAAGGCCATAAAATGTTCTCAAACGTCGATGCTTCTGTTATATGTATAACCTTCAATCACTCACGGATGGTTTAGTGCTATGACATTTTTGGCCAGAAATATCTCAGCGTCTCAATGCAAAGATTCCGGATTGGCATTAGTCCTTATCAGCTTGATCCTGGCGGTGGCTATCTCGCCGAAATATTTTTTGCCGTTTGGCATCGCTTTCCTGGTCGTCACCATGACGGTCCCAAACATATACAAGCCCTTTGCGATGGTCTGGTTTGGGTTCTCGCACGTGCTGGGCACAATCGTTTCACGGATACTCCTGACTTTCCTGTTCTTTGCTTTAGTGACCCCGGTTGGACTCTTTCGCCGCGCTTTGGGCAAGGATGCTATGCAAGTAAAGAGATGGAAAAAAGGACAGACATCCGTATTCCAGAATCGAGATCATCTGTTCAAACGTCAAGATCTTGATAATCCATATTAAAGGGACGAAAGAAAGATGGATCTTCTCAAAGACCTCTGGGGGTTTCTAAAGACCAGGAAAAAATTCTGGCTACTCCCAATTATTTTGACCTTGCTGCTGTTCGGTGTCTTGATCGTAATGACCAGTGGAACCGCAATCGCACCGTTTATCTACACACTTTTTTAAAGACTGATTATGACTGAAGCCATACTAGGGATTTCTGCCTACTATCACGATAGTGCTGCGGCATTGATCGTCGACGGCGAAATTGTCGCGGCTGCTCATGAAGAGCGCTTTACGCGCAAAAAACAAGACTCTGACTTTCCGGTTAATGCGGTCAATTATGTGCTTGATGAGGCTGGCCTGCAACTTTCTGACATCACGGCCGTTGTCTTCTATGATAAGCCTTATATCAAGTTTGAACGGTTACTCGAAACCTACCACAGTTTCGCGCCGAAGGGCCTAACGAGCTTCCTGGCCGGAATCCCCGTATGGATCAAGGAAAAACTGCTCACGAGACATAACCTCAAAGCTGAGTTCAATGCACTCGGCGGTTATTGCCCGCCACTCATCTTTCCGGAACACCATCTGTCTCACGCAAGCAGTGCCTTTTTCCCCTCCCCATTTGAAACCGCTGCCATTCTGACCTTAGACGGCGTTGGTGAATGGGCTACGACGACAATCGGTATCGGGCAGGGCAACCAAATCAAGCTTCTTAAGCAGCTTGATTTCCCCCATTCTCTCGGTCTGCTCTACTCCGCGTTTACCTACTATTGTGGATTTAAGGTCAATAGCGGCGAATATAAACTCATGGGTCTTGCCCCTTACGGAGCGCCTGACGGAAAGAACGTTTCGGATTGGAAAGCCAAAATCTATGACCAGTTGGTTGATGTCCGCGAAGATGGGTCGTTCTTGCTTAATATGGACTACTTTGATTATGCGACTGGCTTGACCATGTGTAACAATAGTGCATGGGAGAAGCTTTTTGGTATCCCGCGACGCAAGTCAGAGACTGAACTCGATCAAAACTATATGGACATGGCCTTGGCCATCCAGGAGGTCACTGAGGAGATTGTCTTAAAGCTCGCGAAGACCGCTAAAGATCTGACTGGCTGTAAGTTTTTGGTGATGGCAGGCGGAGTTTCTTTGAATTGTGTTGCCAATGGCAAACTGCTGCGTAGCGGTTTGTTTGAGGATATTTGGATTCAACCGGCTTCTGGAGACGCGGGTGGTGCTTTAGGTGCGGCCCTGGCTGGTTGGCATATCTGGATGGATAAGCAGCGAACGCCGTCTCTTCCAGACCAGATGAAGGGCGCTCTTCTGGGGCCTGAGTTTAGCGAAAAGCAGATTTGCAATACTGCCCGCCGATACCAGGCCCCATTTAACAAATACGACAACTTTGATAACCTCTGTATTGATGTTGCCCAGCTGCTTGCTGAAGGCAATGTCGTCGGGTGGTTCCAGGGCCGCATGGAATATGGGCCAAGAGCTTTGGGTAACCGCAGCATCCTCGGAGACCCACGACAGCCGGATATGCAGAAGAAGTTAAACCTCAAGATCAAGTATCGTGAAGGTTTTCGGCCCTTTGCTCCTTCGGTTCTGGAAGAATGTAACAACGAGTTCTTTGAATTAGATCGTCCTTCGCCCTACATGCTTTTGGTTGCCCCTGTGCAGGGTCAAAGGTGCCATCCGTTGCCTGACGACTACCATGATCTACCGCTCTACGACAGACTCTATCACTTGCGTTCAGATGTCCCCTCTATTACTCATATCGACCATTCAGCACGCATTCAGAGCGTTAACAAAGAGACCAATCCACGTTACTGGAACTTGATCAATAGCTTCAGGGAGCTGACTGGCTATGGGGTGGTTGTAAACACAAGCTTTAATGTCCGCGGAGAACCAATTGTTTGTACGCCTGAAGACGCATATCGATGCTTTATGGGTACCGAAATGGATTATCTGGTGATGGGCAATCTTCTCTTTGAAAAATTGGCGCAACCACAGACGAAAGACAAAACTTATTGGCAGCATGTTTATGAGCTTGATTAAGTGGCCGCAGATTGTATGCCCTGTGCTGTTGATCTTGAAAAATGAGTATTGCCCTTATGAAGAATAAAAACATTGTTTTCAACATCATTACTCTCATTGTGAGCGTTTCGCTTGCATTGATCGTCTGTGAAGTCACCCTTGTTGCGATCAACTGGACTCCCCAAAGGTCAACCAGCGACTATTTACAGTTTGGTTACAGCACTGGAGTCCCAATTTGGGATGAAGATGGCGTTCTGGATGAAGCTCAACCGGTCAAGGTTAAATTGTTCCAGCAGGATGAGGAGCTCTTTTGGGAAACTATTCCTGGTACCGAATTTACCAATAGCCAGGGCTTTCGTGGAGACCAAGATGTCGAGGTAGAAAATCGTCATGATGCGATTCGGATTTTGGTTTTGGGGGACTCGTGCTCATTTTTAGGTAGAAAGTTATATGTGGATTTTTTGCATGATCAGCTCTCTAAAGACTACCCGGAGTTATCCTTTGAAGTAATCAACGCATCGGTGCCTGGCTATACAAGCTTTCAGGGGGAAAAAGTACTAGCGAGTTTGATGCAGTATAAGCCGCACTATGCCTGTATCTATTTTGGCTGGAACGATCACTGGATTTTG
The DNA here is from genome assembly GCA_024636155.1 of Deltaproteobacteria bacterium. Classification (GTDB taxonomy): domain Bacteria; phylum Desulfobacterota; class Desulfuromonadia; order Desulfuromonadales; family BM103; genus M0040. The sequence goes on along the minus strand of JAGXHM010000083.1, from coordinate 13,667 downwards.
CCCTCGGGATACAGTGATCAGTTTCACTTCGATCTGATCCACAGCTTTAAAGTGGTGCAGCTTGCCCAAATCATGTGGGCACGGATCATCGACATGCGCGACTATCGCGTCCCGTTGGATGATTATCAGGCTAATCTGACTGCAATGGTAAAAGAGCTTAAAGCCAACAATGTGGTCCCTGTTCTGATCGCTGCGCCCGCTGGCTATGACGAGAAAGGGATGCCTTCATGGGCGCTGCCTTTTTACCAGGAATATTACCGGATGACGGTTGCTGAGATAAAAAATATACCGGCAACCCACAAAGCTTATGCTGATGTTGTTGCTCGGGTTTCTCAAGAGTCCAATGCTGTTTTTGTGGACGCCCAAAAAAAATTCGAGAGTATCTCTCCTTCTATGAGGCCCTTTTTTCGAAATGATCTCATCCATCTGACAACGAAGGGACATGAAGCTGTTGCTGATGAAATTTCCATTCAATTGAAAGCATACAACTCTTCCAACAAGTTAACCCGAGGAGCTTTGGTGCCGACAAACAAAGATGAATAGATTTGTCATTGGACGTGCGTTGTAGAAAAGTGTCGTTTTGATCCAGTTGGGCCGAAGGCGGGTTGGCCGAGCATTAAAAACCTAAGAAATAAAGGGGACGGAATTAATTCCAGCCCCTTCTTTCTTTTTAATTTAGGAAGAGTGCTTCTCTGCTTTTCGGTATCAAACCACGCGCTTCGGCACGGGCCAGAAGAGTTTCGACAGCGGTGATCCCTTCTGCGCCGAGATCAAGCGAGAAGTCATTGACGTAAAGGTTGATGTGCGCCTCAATCACCTGGTCATCAAGCTCCTGGGCGTGACTCTTGATATAGGCACGTGGCTGCCGAGGGTTCTGACGAGCATATTCAAGGCTGGCTCGAATTGCCAGGTCGACGGCCCGGATTGTCTTTGCGCCCAGATCCCGCCGCGCCAGAATCCCGCCAAGCGGGATTGGCAACCCCGTTTCTTCCTCCCACCATGCCCCCAGATCAACAACTTCATGAAAACCTGCTTGCTGGAAAGTGAAACGCGATTCGTGAATAATGACTCCGGCATCAGCATCGCCACGTTTGAGCGCTGGCATAATCTGGTCAAACGGCAGGATCAGCAACTCTTCGTAGCCTGTTTCATAAAGTTGCAACAGCAAGTTGGCAGTGGTCAGCTTGCCGGGAACCGCGATGCGTTTGCCACGCAAACTTTTCATCTCTGTTCGGACTGGAGCAATGACCATAGGACCACAGCCGCGACCGAGCGCACTGCCACTGTGTAATAAAGTGTAATGATCACGAAGATGCCCGAAAGCGTGGTAGGAGATTTTAGTCAGATCGAGCAGGCTGTTAAGTGCCAGTTGATTGAGCGTCTCCACATCTTCCAGATGCTCTTTAATGATGTGCCCAGGAATTGTGACCTTGTTATGCGTCAGTGCGTAAAAGATATAGGTGTCGTTCGGACAGGGCGAGTAGCCCAGGCTTAAGGTCTTGGTCATGGTCTTGGCTCGAGTCGTGCGAGGAGAAGTGCCATGATCGCGTTTTGCGCTGCGGCCATACCCGCTGGAAGATCCCAGCGACGGGTGTCGCGATCTTCAACCTGATTGGAAATACCACGGAGCTCAAGTAAAGGCACTGATAGTTGCTGACAAGCCAGAGCGACAGCAGCCCCTTCCATGTTTTCGCAGATACCAGCGGTACGATGCTCAATTTCTGTTGCTTTTGCCGTAGTTCCTGTACACGTGGAGACCGTTACAAACGGCCCGCTGCACAGGCTCGAATTCGTCTTTTCTGCATGCTCTGCCAGCAGTGGTCGCGCCCAGTCGTGCAGCTTCTGATCAATCGGCCAGCTGTTGAAAAACTGTCTGGAAGTATCGCGCATGGGCAACTTCATCTCGGCAAGGTCACGGAAGCCTTTGGCCGTCGCAAGACCTTCGTCACCGAAAATCTCTGCACTGGCAAGAGCCAGATCGCCGACAGCAAGGCCGGAGCCAAGGTAGGCGCCACCACAACCAAACAACCAGAGGGCATCCGGCCGATTGTTGCTCAGCATGGCGATTGCGGTTGCAGCTGCGGCCGCTTTGCCAATGCCGCTATGTGCCAGACAGATTTCATGGCCAGCGAGTCTGCCTGTCATCAGGGTGATGCCAAGGACAGAGTGGTGCTGTAAATCCTGAAGGGATTGCCTGATCAGGTTGGTTTCTTCGGGGACCGCTGCAAGTAGAGCAAGCATAGAATCAGAGGCTGGAAGCTGGGGGCTAAGGGCTGGAAATGACCAGTCCCCAGCCTTTAGACTCCGGTTTAAGGTTTATACCAGTCGTCACGAATCAGGTCGCGGCGCAGTTCGTGTCCGGCGTTGCGGATCACACCGTTGTACCAGAAGTGTTCGTCTGAGGAGGTGGTGCCAGGGTCATCCAGTCGCTTGCGATTGTTAATCAGGAGCTGACGGAAATTTTCATCCGGCTCTTTGATAACCTCAAGGATGCGGCTTTTGAGTGGTTCTTCACAGGCTGAAATGACATGGTGCAGTATGTCCCGCAACTGCAGGCCCATACGATACTCCCACAAATCCCCCTCGAAATGATTGCAACACTCTTGGACAAAGTCGTTCCAGTCGAGGAGCAGGCCGCCAAAATCGTCCTCGGCAAATTCTTCATAGCTCGGGTTCTGGCTGAGGATCTCCTCGATCTGTTTCTGTTCTTTGCGCGAGAAGAAAAAAGAAAGGCTCTCTTCCACCGGATACATGTCGAGTGTGTCAACCAACTCGCGGCAAAAGTATGCGTAGTCCAGATCGCGGTCGCTGAAGTCTTGCAGGCATTCTGGAAGGTTTTCGCGTTCCAGGCAGAGCAACGACAGGTGGTCGTGGCCAAGCTCTGTATGCAGGAGTAGTTCCGGGCAATGTGAAATTCCGGCTTTGCCGAGCTGATTGGTGAGCCGCAGGTGGTTGTCGGTGAAAAAGGTCAGAACCTTTTCTTCCGAATAGAACATTTCCTGGCTGGAGCGATTGTTAGCTAACCCAAAGCCGACGAAACCATCATGCACCATGCGGTCCCAGTAGGGCTCGATAGTGGCAATGATTTCCGGGACCGGCATGTAAGGGGAATAGTGGATTGTCGGCGCAGGTGATTCCTGATCGTTTGCGTTTGGTTCTGTGGTGTAGAATTCGAGAATGAAGAATGCTTCTTCCGGCATGCTTTTGGCGAATGCGTTAAAAGCCGTACCTATGCGCGATGCGCCCGCTAAAACTGAAAAATGATAGGTGTCGCCGGAGTTTTCCAACAAGGAAAAGTTGTAGCCTTCGCGCAGGTTCCGCGCTCGACGGCGGGCCTGAGACCAGAACTGCAAGCCTGCCGGGAAATTTGTAAGAATGTTGGGCAAGGAGAACCTCTCGTCTGGGATTACCTGCTTATGATGCGGCAATCATCTTTACGAAGTCAATAGTAAGTCGAATCGCGAACTCTTCCTGAGGCAAGCAATCTGTTGGACAATCAATGGACTGGCTGCAAGAATAGCGTGTTTGTCAGTTCCACGGCACTTTAATGCCCTGCGCAGAAAAGAGTTATGAAATGTAATCATGTTTCGCTAAAATGATGTTTAATATAAGTAAATATGTTTTATCTAAAATGAATTTAGCATTGACATCCTTGTGTACTTGGGCTATATCCATGCCGTGGATAAAACCCTATTCTACTGTGCAAAGTTATGAAAATTTCCTTCTTGGATTAATTCAAGTGTTGAAAAGCACTGTTAGCTAAATATCGGTCGGTAGAGCATTGACTGTCTGCTTCTTGAAAACTCCAGCCAATAGAGGAATTCAAAGATGGCCCAAAAAGCGATTAAACCGTCACTGAAGAATCCATTCGCTCCACCTGAAAAAGTAGAATTCACCATTCCTGGCGAAGTCGCCGGAGTGCGCGGTGGCTACGAAGATGTGATGCAGGAAGGTTATGACCTGATCCAGCGTCCGATTAAATCCGTTGCTGTTGGACAGATTGAAAAACAGCATTTCAAAAAGAGGATGACTGTCTGGGAGCGAATCAATGTCCTGACTCAGGTCCAACCCAATATTCTGTTCCAGAACTGGGGCAAGAATCTTGATGGCGCCTCTCTCGTCACTGGAATCCTGAATATCAACGGTCGTGATGTCGGTGTTTATGGCCACGATTTCACGGTGCGGGCCGGTTCAATTGACGCAACCAATGGTAACAAGCTGGCTCGTATGTTCAAGATGTGTGGCGAGAAAGGTTTGCCACTGATTGGCATGAATGACTCAGCGGGTGCTTTTGTTCCCGCCGGTGTCGGTGGTCTTGACGGCTACGCTGAAGCCTTCACCGCCCTGCGCAAGATCAGTGGTGTTGTGCCGACCATCATGTGCATGTTCGGTTTTAACGCTGGTGGCGGTTCCTATCTGCCACGTCAGGGCAGTTTCCTTATTCAGCCCAACGATACCTTTTTTGGTTTGACCGGTCCCGGCGTCGTCAAGTCTGTGCTTGGTGAGGACATCACCCCGGAAGAGCTTGGCGGTCCCAAGGTTCATAGCGCTTCAGGCGTGACCGACCTGATGGTGGCCGACGAGACCGCTGCGTTGCGCACTGCAGTGCGCCTGCTCAGCTACCTGCCTGATAACAACTTCAGCATGGCGCCATACCAGGAGACCAGTGATCCACTCGATCGCAAGACCTGGGAGATAAATACCTTGTTGAAGAAAGCGTTCAACTCGCCGACCGGTTTCAATACCCCGTTTGACGTCTCGATCGTTATTCAGCAGATTTGCGATCATGGCGACTATTTTGAGTTGCAGCCCGAGCGCTCCCGCGAGGCGATCACCGCTCTTGGCCGTCTCGGTGGTAACGTGGTTGGTTTTGTCGCCAACAACAGCGCTGTATCCTCCGGCCAGATTGACTGCGATTCGGCTGTCAAGATCGCTCGTTTTGTTCGCTTCTGTAACATTTACAATATTCCGCTGATCTTCATGGAAGACACCACCGGCTTTCTTCCGGGGCGTGAGCAGGAAGCCCGCGGTATCGTCCAGGCTGGTCGTTCCATGCTTGATTCGATCATCGATGTGCGCACACCGCGCATTCTGTTGATCTTGCGCAATGCCTATGGTGGCGCTTATGCCTCTTACAACAACTATCCTACCGGTGCCGATCTGGTGCTGGCACTGCCGACCACCCGCCTGGCGGTTATGGGTCCGGCTGGCAAGGAGTTTGTTTACAAGGATGACCTGCGTAAGATTCGCGGTGCCATCAAGCAGATGGTTGCTGAGGGAGTCCAGACCCGCATCAAGGCTGGCATGGACGGCCCGGAAGCGAAAAAAGATGCTGAAGCCGAAACCGCCGAATGGCTCAAGGGGCAGGAAGCAGAGCTTAACCTGCGCTATGAAAAAGAGCTTATGAATCCGAAAGAGGGGCTGGCCCTTGGCTCTATCTCTTCACTGGTTATGCCGACTGACTTGCGCAAGGTTCTCGGTGAGAATATGAATTTCCTGCTGCGCCACTACCAGCCATCGTCCTGGCAGGATGTCCAGCGTGAGTTCCATTGATAACTTGGGATCCTATTGATATAAGCGAATCAAGGTTTCGATTTGGAGATAAAGTAATGGCACAGAATAATAACTACACGAACAATCCACTCATCCACAGCGATCGCCGCTTGAGTAAGTCAGACTCAGCATGGGTTCGTTCTTTCTCTTGTGAAGACCTCAAGCCGCTGATCGTTTGCCGTGGCCCGATCCGGCTGGAAGCAATGACCGTCTACGAAGAGATGGGGATCAGCCACTACGGCATCCTGCTCTCTGAGAAAGATTCGATTATTTACCCCAATGCCCTGTCACCTGAGCTGCGAATGCTGACTGAAAACAGTCGCGTTCACAGGGTGCCGGATTACACTGGAGCCTCCAAGGAAGAACGCGTTGAAAGGATCGGTCAGATTATCCAGATCGCCAAGGACAATGGTTACGATGCGATTTTCGCCGGTTATGGATTCATGGCCGAGGATGACGAGTTCGTTGCCGCTATCGAAGCTGCCGATCTGAAATTTATCGGTCCTTGCGCGGCGACTCAGCGGGGCGCTGGCAAGAAGGATGAAGCAAAGCGGACCGCTCTGAGTGTGAACGTTTCGGTGACTCCGGGTATCGACAACGCCACTTCCCGAACCTTGGTTACCAAACACCCGAGCCGTCAAGCTTTGCTGGCCTTGGTCAAGGCTGAAGGACTCAAGTGCGACAAGAAAATTCTCGGTGACAAGAAGCTTGAGCTTGTCGATCTCGCCGGCCATATCCTGATGGCCTCCTACGAGAAGGGCATTGATCTCTTCTCCATGGATGAACTTGGCTTGCAGGTCGAAAAAGAGTGTATCGCGATGTTTAAGGGCTATCCCGGCGCCCGCATTCGCCTCAAAGCGATTGGTGGTGGTGGTGGTAAGGGTCAGCGTATCCTCGGCGCCTCTCTGTTGGTCAAAAAGAGCCCGACCGATGCCGACATCAAGAAGGCTGCTGCTGTTGCGCCGGAACTGGTCCGTGAAGTTCTGCTCGAGGTCAAGGCGAACGGTGTTGGCGACAACAAGAACGTACTTGTTGAGCTGAACATTGAGCAAACCCGCCATAACGAGATCCAGTTGCTCGGCAATGGTGAGTGGTGCGTCGCACTCGGTGGTCGTGACTGCTCCCTGCAGATGCACGAGCAGAAGTTGCTTGAGATCTCGGTGACTCAGGAAGGTCTGGCTCTGGAGATCGCCAAGGCGAAGAAAGCTGGTCTTAAGGCTCAAGTCAAGGCGCTGGAGTCAGATCTCAACGTTCTCAAACGCATGGAAGAAGAATCCGAACGCTTCGGTGTGGCGGTTGGACTCGATTCGGCGTCGACCTTCGAGTGTATTGTCGATGGTGCCCGCCATTATTTCATGGAAGTCAACACTCGCATCCAGGTCGAGCACCGGGTGACCGAGCTGGTTTACAAGCTCAAGTTTACCAACCCGAAAAACAAGAAAGAGTTCTTCGTTGTCGAGTCGCTGGTTGAAGCAATGGCCCTGTTGGCCAGGCACAAAGAAAGGTTGCCGCGTCCGGAACGTCAGCAACGCTTCGGCGCTGCTGCTGAAGCTCGTCTTAACGCGACGGACTGTTCGTTGTCACCAAGTGCTGGCGGCGTGATCCGTTACTGGTCAAAGCCCATCGATGGTGAAATCCGCGATGATCAGGGCATCTGTATGGTCAACCCGGATACCGGCCAGTTTATGCGCTACACGGTTGCGGGTGCCTATGATTCCAATATCGCTCTGCTGCTGACCAGGGGCGAGGATCGTCTCTCCAGCTATGAACATCTTTCCAAAGTCCTGAGCAGCACGGTGCTGCGTGGCACCGATCTGGCCACTAACCTTGATTTCCACTATGGCCTGGTCAACTGGTTTCTCGGCCAGAACGTCATGGCCAAGCCGACCACTCGCTTCGTGGTGCCTTACCTGACTCTGGTTGGCAAACTCAAAGAAGAGGCCAGTAAACTCGATGTGGTCTTTGCCTTTATGGCGATGAAGAAGCATTACGCCGAGCTTTATAAAGAGGATCGTGAGCTCTCCAAGGCGATCTCGGAGACACTCGATCGCAAGGGAACTCTTCTGACCCGGCCAATGGAAAAATTACTGGAAGATCCACATATGCTTTCCGGATGGCTGAGCCTCAATCGCAAGACCTTCAAGCATGAAGGCGGCAAACTGGTCTGGTTGCGCAATCCGCTGGTGATCCTTGAGGAGACTTATGAATACCTCAATATGTCCTGGCGTAAAGAAGCTCCCGCCGCTGAGGTGATCTGGACCCATGACCGGGATCTGCTGCAGAATGCCCTGTCATTCTATGCCACGCTGCGCGATAAGCTCGGTCTCAAGAAAGAAGAGTTTGTCAAACTGGATGCCATGCTCGGTAAAGATAAGCCGCAAGCGGGTTTCGATGCCGAAACCTGGGCAAGCATTCAGGCGTCACATCTCGGTTTTGAAATTGGTAATGAGCTCTTCGGCCTGCTCTTTATGCTTGCTGAAAAGACCGATTTCTACGCATTTAAAGTAGAAGACGACCTGGAAGTGACGATTCCTGATTATCTTAATGACCCAGACCTGCAAGCGGCGATGAAAAAGGTTCTGGTGCCGCCGCCATCAACCAGGGCGGATGAGGTCGTTACTCCGGGGGGCGGGATGTACTATTCTCAGGAAGCTCCCGGTATGCCCAAGTTCGTCACCGAAGGTGCGCATTTTGAAAAGGGTCAGCCGCTCTTTATCCTTGAAGTTATGAAAATGTTCAATAAGATTCCGGCACCTTTCTCAGGCACAATCGATAAAATCCTCATTGAGGGTGGTGACGGCGTCATCGTCCAGAAGGGGCAACCGATCTTCAAGATCACGCCTGATGAGAAATTTGTTGAAACTGACCCTAAGGAAATTGAGCGTGAGAAACGGGCAACAACCTCGGAGTATCTTGACGCTGTACTCTGATTACAGGTGATTCATTTTTTAAGTCGCACCCATCTGGAGCTTCTGGCTGGGTGCGATCCCTTTTCCAATAGGCGGCTAAATCCTTATTTTCACTGTGAAGGTTTAACGTGGAATACAACATTGGCTCAAAAATCAAGGAACTGCGTAAAGCGCGCAAGCTGACTTTGCAGGCTGTCGCTCGAGAAACAGGCTTCTCGCCGGCGTTGATCTCACAGATTGAAAACAATAATGTTTCCCCACCGATTGCAACCCTCTCCAAGATTGCCCGTTTCTTTGACGTCAAAATCGGTTTGTTTTTTGAGGAAGATGAAATTGACTGTAAGTACGAAGTGGTTCGAAAGGCCGATCGTCGTGAAGTCAGTCGGGTGATCTCGGTCGCTGGCACCGGTCATGGTTACACTTACGAAGCACTCTCGTTCCGCAAGCGCAATAAAAAGATGGAACCGTTTGTGGTTACAGTTGCTAGCCGACCTGATGAAGAAACGTTATACAACCATGATGGTGAAGAGTTTCTCCTGATTCTTAAAGGCAAGGCAGAGGTCATCCTCGAAGACGAACGCATCTTTCTGGATGAGGGTGATGCAATTTATTTTGATGCAACACTCCGGCATCGCCTGCTTTCTGTCGGCGACGGGGGAACCCAGGTTCTGGCGATTGTGACACGGTAAATACTCAGGCGTGCCAATGCTTTGGCTCTATGAAAGGACTGAATATGAATAGTTTCGAAAAGAAGAATCTCGTTGACTGGGAAGCCCTGGCGAAAAAAGAGAAAAAGTCTGACGACCTCTCCAGTCTTAATTGGGAGACCCCGGAAGGGATCACGGTCAAGCCGCTCTACACCGCAGCAGATCTCGAGAAGCTGGAAACCGTTGATTCCTTGCCTGGACTGGCCCCTTTTACTCGTGGACCGATGGCGACGATGTACGCCGGGCGCCCCTGGACAGTACGTCAGTATGCCGGTTTTTCCACTGCCGAAGAGTCGAATGCCTTCTACAAGCGCAACCTGGCTGCAGGTCAGCAAGGCTTGTCGGTTGCTTTCGACCTTGCAACCCATCGTGGCTACGATTCTGACCACCCGCGCGTGGTTGGCGATGTCGGCAAAGCGGGCGTAGCGATCGACTCGGTTGAGGATATGAAGGTTCTCTTTGGTGACATCCCGCTCGACAAGGTGTCGGTGTCGATGACCATGAACGGTGCAGTCTTGCCGATTCTGGCCAACTACATTGTTGCCGCGGAAGAGCAGGGCGTTGCTCCGGAGCAGTTGGCCGGCACCATCCAGAACGATATCCTCAAAGAGTTCATGGTTCGCAACACCTACATCTATCCACCGGCACCATCGATGCGCATTATTGCTGATATTATCGAGTACACCAGCAAATATATGCCGCGCTTCAACTCGATTTCTATCTCCGGCTATCATATCCAGGAGGCCGGAGCCAACAACGCACTTGAACTGGCTTTCACGCTTGCCGATGGCCTCGAATATGTGAAGACTGCTATCGATAAAGGGCTTGATGTGGACGCTTTTGCGCCGCGCCTGTCTTTCTTTTTTGGTATCGGCATGAACTTTTTTATGGAGGCCGCCAAGCTGCGTGCCGCCCGCTACCTCTGGTCGCATCTGATGAAGCGCTTCGAACCGAAGAACCCGAAGTCGCTGATGTTGCGCACCCATTGCCAGACTTCTGGTTGGAGTTTGACCGAGCAGGATCCTTACAACAACGTTGTGCGCACGACTCTCGAAGCCCTCGCCGCAGTACTGGGTGGGACCCAGTCGCTACACACTAACGCACTCGATGAAGCCATCGCCCTGCCAACTGATCATTCGGCACGGATTGCTCGTAACACCCAGCTGATCATCCAGGAAGAGTCTGGTATCACCAATGTCGTCGATCCCCTGGCGGGTTCCTTTTACGTTGAAAGCCTGACCGCTTCGTTGATCGAAGCAGCACAGAAGATCCTGGATGAAGTCGAAGGGCTGGGCGGTATGACCAAGGCGATCGAAACCGGTATGCCGAAGTTGCGTATCGAAGAATCGGCTGCCAAAAAACAGGCTGCTATTGACAGCAGTCGTGATGTCATCGTCGGTGTTAATAAATATCAACTCGCCGAAGAAGACGAGATCGAAGTCCTTGACGTCGATAACACCGCCGTGCGTAAATCACAGATTGCCCGACTCGAAAAAATGCGTGCCGAGCGAGATGAAGCAGCTTGTCGAAAGGCTCTTGCCGCGATCACCGCAGCATGCGAAGATGATAAACAGAACCTGCTTAGCCTCTGTGTCGAGGCTGCTCGCTTAAGGGCCAGTGTCGGTGAAATCTCCGATGCTATGGAGGAGGTTTTTGGTCGTCACAAGGCTGAGATAAAGTTGGTTTCAGGAGCTTACGGAGCCGTGGTCGAAAACGACGAAAATTTTGCTGCATTGAAAAAGCGTATCGAGGCTTTTGCCGAGAAAGAAGGCCGTCGCCCGCGTATCATGATCGCCAAAATGGGTCAGGACGGTCACGATCGTGGCGCCAAAGTTGTGGCAACCGCTTACGCTGATGCCGGGTTTGATGTTGACGTTGGTCCGCTCTTCCAGACGCCAGAGGAAGCCGCCAAGATGGCGGTGGAAAACGACGTCCACGTGGTCGGCGTCTCCAGCCTGGCCGCCGGGCACAAAACCCTTGTGCCGCAGCTTAATGCCGAGATGAAGAAGCTTGGCGCTGAGGATATTGCTATTGTTTGTGGCGGCGTCATTCCTCGTCAGGATTATGACGAACTCTTTGCCGCCGGTGCTGCCAGGATCTTCGGACCCGGCACGCCGATTGTTACTTCAGCCACGCAGACGCTGGATGCGATTGAAGAGAAGCAGAAGTAGCTGATCAATGACTGTAAATGGAGGGCGGGCGTGAGCTTGCCCTCTTTTTTGGTATACTCAAGAGCGATTCAACGCGGAGGCGCAGAGACGCTGAGAGGTTCTTGAACTGTGGCATATGCAGACAGGTTGAGACTTATAAGTTGAACCTGTTTTTTGCTTTTACTGTTGAGTTTTCCTCCGCGTCTCAGCGTCTTGAGTGAGCGAAGCGAACGGGCGTTGAAACGTTCTTTCAGGTTTTAATCATGATCAAACTCAACGAAATAGCAGGCGGCGTTCGCGCCGGAAACGTTCGTGCTCTGGCCAAGGCAATCACCTTGATTGAAAGCCGTAACCTCGACCATTCTTTGGCCGCAACCACACTGCTTGATGAACTCCTCCCCGCAACGGGGCATTCGATCCGTATCGGCATCTCCGGCGTGCCCGGTGTTGGTAAAAGTACCTTTATCGAAGCCCTCGGTATGCACCTGATCCGGTTGGGGCATAAGGTGGCGGTACTGGCCGTCGATCCATCTTCACAGCTCTCAGGCGGGAGTATCCTTGGCGACAAGACACGCATGGAAGAGCTGGCTCGTGAAACCAACGCTTTTATCCGTCCATCACCTGCGGGGCAAACTCTGGGTGGTGTGGCTCGCAAGACCCGCGAGACGATGCTGGTCTGTGAAGCTGCCGGGTATGATGTGATTATTGTCGAGACCGTCGGGGTCGGCCAGTCCGAAATTACCGTCGCCTCAATGGTTGATTTCTTCCTCCTGCTGCAGTTGTCCAACGCCGGTGATGAGCTGCAAGGAATTAAACGCGGTGTCATGGAGATCGCTGACGCTATCGTTATCAATAAAGCAGAAGGTGACAATCGCCCTCGCGCCGAGCTGGCCCGCCAGCAATACGCCAACTCTTTGCATATGCTCAAACCCAAAAGTCTTAATTGGCAGGTTCCGTCGCTGCTCTGTAGTGCGCTTTACAATGAAGGCGTCTCGGAAATTTGGACGATGGTGCAAGATTTTCGTTCACGCATGCAGCAGAGTGGTGAGCTGGAAGGCAAACGCAAGCTGCAGGCCAGCGATTGGATGTGGACCCTGCTGATGGATGATCTCAAAGAGATGTTTCTGCGTGATCGCAATGTTGAGGGGCTTCTGGGGCAGGTGCAGGAGGCTGTGACGAACGGAACGACGACACCGAGTGCTGCTTCGCGGAGGTTGCTGGAGGTGTTTAAGAGAAATTGACTAATACAATTGATTCAACGCGGAGGCGCAGAGTCGCGGAGCGTATTTAATGAACTCTTTAGGAGGGGAATATGAAGCTTAATGTGTTGACTGGAGAAATCGTTGGTGCTGCGATTGAAGTGCATCGTGAGTTAGGTGGACCCGGATTACTGGAAGAAGTCTACGAATCAGCAATGATGTATGAACTTAGGCTCCGAGGTCTTGCGGTGGAGCAGCAAGTTGCTGTTCCTGTATTGTATAAAGGGCATAATATCAAGAAGCCGCATTATCTGGATCTTCTTGTTGAAGGTCGTGTGATTGTTGAGCTTAAAGCCGTGGAGAAATGTTCAAAATTGTTCGAATCGCAGTTGTTAACATACTTGCGCTTGACTCAATTGAATGTAGGCTTGCTGATAAACTTTGGTGAAACCCAGATCAGACATGGCGTTCGTCGCGTAGTAAATAGTCTTTCTCCAAGTGATGACCTCAGCGCCTCAGCACCTCCGCGTTGAATAAAGCCATTTTTCTAAAGAGGTAAATAAAATGCTAAAAAAAATCAGCCACATTGGCATCGCCGTAACCAGCATCGAAGCAGCCACCCCCTTTTACCGGGATGTCCTCGGTATGGAGTTCGAAGGAACCGAAGTGGTTGCCGAACAGAAAGTCAAGGTAGCTTTCTTTGTGGTTGGTGAGAGCCGCATCGAACTGCTGGAACCGACAGCACCCGATTCGCCGGTCGCAAAATTTCTGGAAAAGAATGGACCCGGTGTGCACCATGTTGCCTACGAAGTCGCTGATCTAGAGCAACGACTGGTGCAGCTTAAGGCCGAAGGGGTTCGTTTGATCGATGAGAGTCCGCGCATCGGAGCCCATAAAACCCACATTGCGTTTATGCATCCAAAGGCCAGTGGTGGAGTCCTGACTGAACTTTGCCAGCCAGGTCATCGCTAACGCTGCTACCAAATAATGTCGATCGCCTAGCAGTCTGTCGGACAATCAGGGCTGAAGCGAAAATTTGGATGTTTGAGACCAGATTTTAGCTCATTTGAGAGTAATAGCCGTAGCTATTGGTCGAAAAGGAGCTGAGATATGGTCCAAACAGGCGAATTTGCAGCCAGTTCATTGATT
>JAGXHM010000082.1 GCA_024636155.1 Deltaproteobacteria bacterium | reverse complement strand
TGTATAATTCGAGTCGTCAGACCAGCAGAGTTCTGCAACGATTCCGGGCGCACTGAGGACCTTACCCGCCAACACCAGTGCCTCCAGGAAACGATGATGGCCAAGACCCGTCGCTACCAGAGCAGGCTCCAGAACAGACCGACACTCTGGCGACAGGTCCATACGGGAAACCCTGACACCACGAGATTGATCAGCTTCGAGACGTTCACCGGTACTTGCATCCATGATCACAGCCCCGCGCATAACAACACCCTCTGGCCCGGCACCGTCGGCAAGCAGTTCTAACGCCCGGGTTGCAATCTCGGTCCGAACCCCGGCTTTGACCAGAATACAACTGGCGGCACGACGCCCCTCCGTCCAATCATTCACCAGACAGGTGGAAACATCGGGAAGCCGTGCATAGCGAATGATTGCTGGATCAATTTTCTCTACACGACAATGGATTTCATCGACCGCTTCATTGGAACAATTCATTGCACGCGCAGTCATAGCGGCAGTCACTTCGCTGACAGCGGCTTCTGCAACAATTCGTTCAGCGCCAGCAAGGTGTTGACCATAGCGAGACGCCCGCATACGCACAGAGTAAAGGAGGGTATTCATGGGCAAATAAATTATCATTGCTGCCAAGGCTTGTCAACCTCGCCAAGAAACCAGTTAACAATACTTTTCGCTTGGGTTAATTGCATGACAATGTTAGCTTTTCCTATACAAAAATCAGACTTTGCAGGTTGGTTATAACAATGTCGAAAACACTTCTATATGTGCTCTTTACGATCTACGCAACAGCAACTGTCGGTTACATGGTTCACCTTATCTGGAGGCGGCCCATTCTCCCAAAAGCATCACTAATCCTGATTACTGCTGGAGTCCTACTACAGACTTGGCTTTTGGGGCATCGTTGGTGGATGGCCGGTTATCTACCAGTCACCAACCTTTTTGCCACACTCTTCTTTTTCAGCTGGGCGCTCGCCCTGATCTATCTCTACTTTGAGTTACGCTACCGCATCCGGGCGACAGGGCTTTTTGTCATGCTGCTCAACCTGGTTCTATTGGGAGGAGCTCTCCCCAGAAATACCAGCGTTTCTGCATTAATTCCGGCCCTCGACACACCACTATTCAGCCTGCATATCATCTTCTCCTTTATCGGTTACGCATTTTTTGCCATGGCCTTTTCAATCGGCGCACTCTATCTCTGTCAATCACGCTTGAACAGTGAGCTGTTGCCTGACTTACCAACACTACGACGCATCAATGAAGAGGCGATTTTTCTCGGCTTCGGCCTCTTTACCCTCTGCATGATCGCTGGCAGCATCTGGGCGCACATCGCCTGGGGACACTGGTTCAGCTGGAACATCAAAAGTGTCTGGTCGGTTCTGGTCTGGATGTTTTATGCTGGCATGTGCCACGCCAAGTTCGTAAGACGTTGGCAAGGTGGTGTGTACGCCTGGCTTTCGATCGCCGGTTTCGGAGTTGTGCTCTTTACCTATCTTGGTATTGGTCTGTTGCTGGAAAGCAACCACCCTCTGGAGTAGATAATGGAGCTCATGGGCCAACAATCCAAATTGCTGTTACAGAGAATCTGGAGCTTTGGCTGTTCCTTGAAGCTGGCCATCGCCCTGGCCTCAGCGGCAACCATTCTGATCATGGGCGGCTCGCTGGTCATGCATTTCAATCCAGCGATTTTCGCTGGCATGGAACAGGAAATCATGAGCAAGTGGCTACCACGAGCTTGGTCTCAAACACCGCGGCTGGTTTTCTGGGTTCCACTTAGCGGGCTTTTAGTCTTACTGTTCGGCATCAATACTCTCTGTTGTTTGATCGACTGGCTTTTTAAGATCAAGACACGCTGGCGCAAGACAGGTGAATATCTGATCCATACTGGCTTCATTTTGTTAGTTATTGCCTACCTCTGGGGGAATATCAGCGGATTCCGTTCAGGGCCGCATCGTATTTTTCCAGGTGATCGCATTGCCATCCCCAAGATGCCGGGGTATGCGCTACAGCTGGATGAATTCACACCTCGGCTTGAGCCTTCAGGTCGTCCACTGGACATGATTAATCGGGTCTCGCTCTGGAAAAACGAGGAACCGGTCGCTAAAGCTCTCGTGCGCATCAACCACCCACTCATATTTGATGGCCTGGTCATACTGCCAGCCTCTTTTGGTCAGGAATTACAAGGCTTTCGCTTCCACATGCCGGATCGTGGTTTTGTTGACCTTTCACCAGGCAGCCGTTTGTCGATCTCACCTGACACCACCCTTGAAGTTCGCAAGTTGTTACCCGATGCCCGTCAGAACAGTCAGGGCAGAGTTATGCAGACCGGCAACCTTCTCAACAATCCTGCTATGCAACTTTCTTTATCAGGCTCTGGTGGACAACTTTGGCAAGGTTGGTATTTCTTGCATAATCCATTACCAGGAGCACTAAGAGAAGCAGGTGTTTTTCTTCGCCCTGTTGGGCCGATCAACAAAACCTTCAGCCTGCTGACAATCAACCGGGATCCTGGAGACAAATTGGCATTAACTGGCAGCCTCTGTATTTCAATTGGCGTCATCTTTGCCTTCTTTTCGTTCTATCGAAAAAGAGTACAGGGAGATCGGCCGGAAGTTTAATAGCGAATAGCACTTGTCTCAACCAGCGGTATTCGCTATTATTTGGCGGTTACAACTATCGTCACCAAGCCTTGCAGGCCTATCAATATGGTGACATTCTATGCCACTGGGGATTATGAAAAATTTTATTCTGACCTGTCTCTGCAATACAGTCCTGCTGGTTGCTTTATCCCTTCCTGCTGAAGCACGCATAATCGTTGGTTTGACTCCGGTTGCACCATTCTCCGCAATTGATCAGACAGCTCTCAACCAGTTGAACAAGCAGCTTGCGACTTCTGCTGCAACAGACGTCAAGATCCGCCGTTTTGACAATGATGCCGCCATCACCAACTGGCTGCTGCGTTTCCAGGAAATTGATGCTGCCATCGTTGCCCCCTGGTTCATCAAGCAACAACCGGCAGGAACACTAAAGCACCTTGCGGATCTTCACGCCAAAGACAGCACAGCTTCGCCACTGGCACTGGTGGTTCGCAGCAACCTGGGCAACGACCAGGCCAGCAATATAAAAGAGGCATTTCTTAAGCTAGGCGCGAGCGATAACGGTCGTAAAGTTTTGGGCATTCTGGGTTTGGCTGGAGTCACTCCCCCCGGAGAGGCTCTCATACGCAGGGTAGTCAGGCCTGAGCCACCTCCGGCTCAACCAGTCAAAGAGAAGACACCTTTACCGGCGACAAAGATAAAGCCATCCGTAGCGCCAAAACCTCACGCAGAAGCCATTTCCGCCCCACAAAAGGTTGTAGAAAAACCACAGACTGTTGTCATGGTCAAGGAGCAGCGTCCCAAAGGAAATGTCGCTGAGCCTGAGACTGCTTCTGAGACAACCATCAAGACATCTAGCAAACCAAAGCTCGTAGCAGAAGTGCCGCAGAAACAGATAGTGCAGGAACCAGCCAAGGTTGAGACCAAACCAGCAGAACAGCCCAAGCCGGCAGAAGTGAAAGAACAGCCTGAAGCCAGACCACAACCAAGCAAGCAAGAACCACAAGCTGAGTTACCGCAGCCAAAAGCTGCCTCCGACAACAGGCTGGCTCTTTTTGCCGCACTAATCCTCCTGCTTGTTATGCTTCTTAAAGCTGGCCTGTTTGTCATGCGCTGGCAGAACAAAAGAAAATCAGTGTTCAAGCCGGAAACGGCTCCGACCATGGAAACGACCTTCTGGAGTGAAAAAGTTGCCACCCCTGTAGCAACTCCAGAAGACACTCCTGCCTCGGAGGATCTGGTCATAGAAGAGGGTCGACTCGGCCCCGGAAAAGTTCCGGCACTCCTCAAGCGTTGCGCTGATCTACCGAAGCCTGTCGTCCTGCAAATCACCAAGGGTTCCTGCGAAAAGCTGATCTACTTTGCCGGTGGCCAGGTTTCCGGAGCTTTGACACAGAACGCTGCGACATCAGAGTCAGGAGTGCGCTGGAACAAACTCGGCAACCTTCTGGTTCGGGAAGAGTTGATCACCAGGGAAGAACACGATCAAGGCATGGCTCTGCTCATCAACGAGCCAAAACTGCGCTTCGGTGAGGCATTGCTAAAACTTGGCCTGATTGACTTGACAGCCCTCAGACATGCTCTCACCCGCCAGACCAAGGTAACAATTTACTCGTTGATTCTCTTTCCAGAAGGTCGCTATCAGATTCTTTCCGATGATGACTCCCTGCCACCAGAAGAGAGTGTCTCGCTTGAGATCACCAACCTGATCCGTGAGGCTTCTCAGCATCAATCAGAGTGGTCTGCAATCCGCCAAGCGTTACCCAACCTGAACACAGCACTGGATTTCTCACTCGATGGCCGCAGTAAGCTTGAGAAAGTCAGCATCTCCTCTCAGCAAGAGGCAACGCTGTCACTGATTGACGGTAAATGCACAATCAATGACCTCTGCATAGAATCATCAATGATGGACTACGAGGTCTATCGTTTCCTATACCTGATGGTTAAAGCAGGCGTACTGCAATCACGCACAGCCTGAACGCCAGTTGAACACAATAACGTTTACATGAGTGAGAGAGAAAAGCTTATCGACCATCTACCCGGGTTTACCTCCTATGTTAACTAAGAATCACACCATCCTGATTGTTGACGATGTTGCCAAGCGTCGTTTACATCTCAAGTCCATGCTGCTGGAAAGAGAGGATTCCATCCTCGAGGCGGACACAGCGGAGGCTGCTCTGGAAATGGTCCAGAAGATGCCTGCTGATCTGGTCATCACCGAGACCGAACTGCCTACACGCAGTGGCCTTTACCTGCTTCAGGAGATCAAGCGGCGCTACCCGGAAACCGAGGTCATTCTCACCACGCACAATGCGTCTTCTTTCAGCCTTTTGCAGGCCTTAAGACATGGCGCCTTTGATTTCATCGTCCGCCCCATCGACACCTCGGAGATTCTCTTTAACGTCATCGATCGCGCCTTCGCTCAGATTGACCTGCGCAAACAAAATCAGCTCCTATTGGCTGAACTGGAACATCGCAATCAGGAGATGGCACAGTCATTATCCATGATGACCGCTCTCAGTAAAGCCATTGAAACGATAAATTCGGCCATTGAGGTGGGTGACCTTCTGAGTCGACTGCTTGACGTTACTCTCGAATCCCTGCATGCCAAACGAGGCTTACTTGCACTCATTAGCAGCAATGGCCGTAACCACTTTGGCCTCAAAATGAGTCGTGGCATCTCATCAGACTTTATCAAGAAGCATCCAGATAAACTGCCAGAGGGGCTCCTGCTTGATATCGCTCGCAGCGGCAGTCCAATGGTTGTTCCCGGCACCCTTCCAGCTTACATGATGGATCGTGTCAATGCAGACGAACAACATCTGGTGACAGAACCGGGACTTCTCTCTGTACCGCTGTACCACCGCGATCGTGCCATCGGCGTGATGATCCTCTTCGGACACGCTGATGACACACTATTTACCGATCAGAACTTGCAGTTTCTGGTGCAACTGGCACACCATGCCGCCATTGCTCTCGAAAAAGCAGGGATCATCCATCAGCTAAAACGACAAGGCAAAGGCGGGAAGGGATAAACACCCTGATCAAAAAAAAGCGGGAGACAGAAATTTCTGTCCCCCGTTGCTGCTTAAACTTTTTTCAACTTCTGATTATTTCCCCAGCGCACCCTTAATTGTAGAGACAATGCCTTTGGCATCCAGACCGTACCTGTCCCGCAACTCTGCCTGACTACCCTGTTCGACAAACTTATCCGGCAAGCCGATTCGCTTCACAGGAACATTGACACCTTCTTCGCATAAGAGTTCTAAAACCGCAGAACCAAAACCACCCTGGAGGGCATTCTCTTCTGCGGTAAAGACAAAACCGGTTCTGACAGCCTCAGCAACCAGCAAATCTTTATCAAGAGGCTTGAGGAAAACTGGGTCAACAACCGCGAGTTCAAGTCCGTCACCAGCCAGCACCTCTGCAGCGGCTAACGCATCTGCGACCATAGTACCAACAACAAAAA
The DNA here is from genome assembly GCA_024636155.1 of Deltaproteobacteria bacterium. Taxonomy (GTDB): domain Bacteria; phylum Desulfobacterota; class Desulfuromonadia; order Desulfuromonadales; family BM103; genus M0040. The sequence continues at coordinate 32,078 of JAGXHM010000082.1, read as the reverse complement.
TGACCCCATCCGTCCCCTCTCGCAACTTCTCACCCTGACCCACAACAAGAGAACGTGGCTTGACCGGCGTAACGCCGGTCCCCGCTCCACGAGGATATCGGTAGGCAAAAGGTCCATTGAAGCTCAACGCCGTTGCCGTGGCATGACGTAGATAATTTTCGTCACGGGGAACCATAAACACCATATTGGGGATATGTCGCAAATAGGAAAAATCAAACACACCGTGGTGCGTTGGACCATCAGCGCCGACCAAGCCACAACGATCGAGGGCAAAAGTCACTGGCAAGTTTTGCAGACAAACATCGTGCAAAACGTTGTCGTAGGCACGTTGCAGAAAAGTGGAATAAATGGCCAAGAACGGTTTGAGTCCTTGAGTCGCCATGCCCGCCGCAAAAGTAACAGCATGCTGCTCTGCGATACCGACATCAAAAAAGCGCTCGGGAAAACGCTCAGCAAAAACATGAAGTCCTGTTCCTTCTAGCATTGCCGCCGTAATCGCCACGATACGCTCATCTTCTTCAGCCAACTCAACCAATGTTTTGCCGAAGACTGAGGTGTAACTGGGGGGGACAGCGCTGCCTTTTTTTACTTCACCTGTGACCGGGTCAAAGGGCCCGACCCCATGGTAGAGATGCGGGTTATTCTCAGCCGGCAGGAAACCTTTACCCTTTTTTGTGACCACATGCATCAGGATCGGGCCGTCCATATGGGTAATGTTTTCCAGCGTCTGAATCAGTTCTTCAAGTTTGTGACCGTCAATCGGCCCCACATAGTCGAAATCAAACGCCTCGAAAAGCATACCGGGTGTCAAAAAGCCTTTAACCGCCTCTTCTGCCTTCTTTGCCAGGCGCCTGAGGTCTTTACCAAATTTGGGGACACTGTCGAGAAAGTTCTCCGTTTCCCGCTTAAGACGCACAAAAAAATCAGACGTTAGCTGTCTGCTGAGAAAGGATGAAAGAGCACCGACATTCGGCGAAATCGACATCTCATTATCATTCAGAATAACCAGCAGATTTTTTTTGAGAGCACCCGCATGGTTCAGTGCCTCGAAAGCCAATCCTGCGGTTAAAGAGCCGTCACCGATCACAGCAACGACCTTCTCGTTACCACCCTTGCTGTCGAGAGCTGTCGCAATACCAAGCGCGGCTGAAATCGAAGTACTGGAGTGACCGACATTAAAACAGTCGTGGGGACTTTCCTCGCGTTTGGGGAAACCGCTAAGACCATCCAGTTGACGCAAGGTTTTAAATCGCGCATAACGGCCTGTCAACAGTTTGTGAGCATAAGCCTGATGACCGACATCCCAGACAATTTTGTCTGTGGGAGTATTAAAAACTCGGTGCAAGGCAATAGTCAGCTCTATAACGCCAAGCGAACTGGCCAGATGTCCACCAGTTTCTGCCACGGTTGTGATAATAACGTCTCGCAACTCTGCGGCCAACTGCGGCAGCTCTGCTTCGGGAAGAGATTTCAGTGCTGCAATGGGGTTTTCCTGCTGCAAGATTTCAGACATATTCACCACGTATATTGTTTCAAGAGTTTCGATTAACAATGTAGCGGGCCAACAGCTGCAGGGTTTCCGCAGCTGTTCCCAGGGGCGTTAAAGATTCCACTGCAATGTCGCAGAGTTCATTTGCCCTTTGACGCGCCTCTGCCAGACCAAGCAGGGCGGGATAAGTCGCCTTGCCACGCGCCTGATCACTGCCAACGTCCTTACCAAGTTCAGTCTGGTCACCAACAACGTCCAGAATATCATCTGCGATCTGAAAAGCCAATCCGGCAGCACCACCAAAACGGGTCAGTGCGGCTATTTGTTCCTCATTGCCACCACCCAGCAGAGCACCAGCTTGCACCGAGGCCAGAATCAAGCCACCCGTTTTATGGGTATGAATATACTCCAGGGTTGGAAAATCAATCACCTTACCCTCAGATTCCATATCAACGACCTGCCCACCGACCATGCCTTGTGATCCGGCATACCGGGCGACGAGTTCAATGACTCGCAGCACTGTCGCCGGGGCTATCAGCCGATTGGCATCAGCGTTTGCCAACAGGCGAAAGGCTTCAGTCAGCAGAGCATCGCCAGCAAGTATAGCCGTGGCCTCACCGTAAGTTTTATGATTGGTGGGGCGTCCGCGGCGGAAATCATCATCGTCCATAGCCGGCAGATCGTCATGTACCAGGGAGTAGGTGTGGATCATCTCCATAGCACATGCGGCATGCATGACCTGCTGCGCAGTGCCACCGACCGCCTCACTGGCGGCCATCATCAGGATCGGCCGCAAACGTTTACCACCGGCAAAAACCGAGTAGCGCATGGACTGATGAAGGGAACCAGGCCACAGATCTTCGCCTGGAAGCCAGTGGTCCAGAGCCTGGTCCACTAAAGCAGAACGGTCATGTAGATACTCTTTAAGTTCCATATAACTGGTCAGTCCTGATCTTCACTCTCACCAAAAGGGTCGGTGGCAAAAGAGCCATCACTCTTGTTCGTCAGTATTTCGATACGCGCCTCAACGGCTTGCAGCTTTTTACGGCACAGGTTAGCACTCTGCACTCCTGCTTCAAATGAATCTAACGCTTCATCCAGAGGGATTTGTCCCTTTTCCAGACGGGCCACAGCTTCTTCCAGATTCTTCAGCGCTTGTTCGAATGTCGTCTCTTCCGGCATGCATTCTTTCCTTTCATCTGTAAGACACCACGCTCACAGCGTTGTGTCAAGCAACTTAGACCCTGATTCAAACAGCAATTCAAGGGTTCAGCGAACCTTCAAAGATATCCAGCAATGCGAGCGGGTCAACCCGTTCGCCCAGCAGTCTAACCGTCAGGTGAAGATGAGCTCCGGTCGACCGACCAGTACTACCAACTTCGCCAAGTGTATCACCAACCAGGAGTTCATGCCCTTCTTCCACCAGTACCTTTGAGAGGTGGGCATAGATAGATAACAGGCCTTCCCCATGATCGACGACCACCGTTTGCCCGGTATAGAAAAGATCCGCGACCAGAACCACCCGTCCGCTACTGATGGAATGTATCAAAGTTCCAGCGGGGCTTCTGAAGTCAGTGCCGCTATGTGGCGACTTCGGTTTGCCATTCATAACTCTGCGCTTGCCGAAAACACTATTGACAGGATCATCAACCGGTCTCTGGAAAGTCGTCCAGAGCCGTGGAGATCTCAAATCATACTTTTCGTTGAGAAGGCTACCCTCCCGATTAATCCGAGCGACATCCTGCGCCACCGGCGTCACCATTCGCTCTGGCAGAGTTAACTGTTCTTCTGGGCGATTTTTGTAGTCAACACGCAACATCAATTCCGTTACGGTGGTCCGACCCTGCAGATCAACCAAGGCGGCAGCCAGGGGATAGTCACCCTCAGGAACGTCCAGACTGATTGGTAACAGGACCACGGCGCCCGCACTATCGGGATAGAGGTAAAAAACTTCATCCCTGAAACGCACCACACCAAAAGAGAGAGGCTCTCCTTGCCAGTACATCACTGCCACTTCGCCGTTATTGACCTGGTTGGAGAGCAGAAAGAGTTCACCGCACCAGGCAGGACAGGTAAGCAGAAGAGGAACAAAGATCAGCAGGATCAGACGTATCACGTATCAATGTCCTCCACTCGTGTGCATGCTTGACCATGGGAAAAACGCAGCCAAAGGTGATCACCCGGTTCAAGATCTGCCGCTGAGACCAGACCTGCGCCGCCTGGTTCGTGACTGGCAATCACATAACCCCGGTCAAGTTGTAAAAGTGGTGATAATGCATGCAGACGGCCAGCGGTCATCCCCAGGCGATCATCGTATTGTCGAATCTTGCTGCTCATTGCCAATGAGAGCCTCCGTTCAAGATCCGCGACATCATCAGGAAGACCGGCAAAATCACGAGCTATCCGCTTGAGTCGTCCTTCAAAACCGGCAAGGCGTTCGGCAACCAGATTGAGGGACTGATCAAGACGAGACTGTAAACGTATAATGAGATGATCGAGATGTGCTTCTAGCTCCTGTCGGTTTTTTGCGACCAACTCGGCGGCAGCACTCGGCGTTGGAGCGCGCAGGTCAGCGACCATGTCAGCAATAGTGAAATCTGTTTCATGGCCTACGGCCGAGATAACAGGCACTCGGGACCCGACAATGGCTCGGGCAACAACCTCTTCGTTGAAGGCCCACAAATCTTCCAGAGAGCCCCCTCCCCGTCCGACAATCAAAACATCCAGACCACCGAACTGATTCAACGCCTCGATCGCTTTGGCAATGTCTTCGGCAGCGCCGTCGCCCTGGACTCTGACTGGCTTCAGCAACAGATGTACATCAGGTGCACGCCGCCGCAGGACGTTGAGAATGTCATGAATTGCAGCACCGGTCGCAGAGGTCACGATACCGACTGATTGTGGGAAAGTCGGCAGAGGACGTTTGCGATCCACAGCAAAGAGCCCCTCATGAGCTAGTTTCTCCTTGAGAGCTTCAAAAGCCGCTTGCAACTGCCCTTGCCCGCCGTGTGTAAGGCTGTTAACGACCAGTTGCATTTCACCGCGTGCGACATAAACTGTCACGGTTCCGGAGCAGACGACCTGCATGCCATCACGGGGGGGGCTATCCACCAGACGGTTTTGGTTGCGAAACATGACACCGCGCAACTGTGAGCCACTGTCCTTCAGTGTGAAATACCAGTGTCCCGACGCAGGTGCGGCAAAATTGGAGATTTCGCCCTCTACCGTTACCGTGACAAAATTGGTTTCCACAACGTCCTGGAGCAAAATAACCAGACCGCTGACAGTTAATTTTCGAGACCCGTCAGTCACTCGGCACACACCCCATATCTTGTGGTTTTTGTTTGACTTTTCATTGATTTCCCCCTATATATTGACGACTTTGAATCTACTAAGGGATACTATGTCTGCACCATATATTGTCACAATTTCGAGCGAGAAGGGAGGCGTCGGCAAAACCACTCTTGCCACCAATCTGGCGATCTACCTGAAAGCCCTGCACGAGGATCTGCCGGTTACTCTGCTGAGCTTTGACAACCATTTTTCCGTAGACCAGATGTTCCGGATCAACCGACGACCCGCGAAGGGTGATGTCAGTGGACTCTTCTCTGGCATCAACCCAGACAGCCTGATTGAGATGGGTGAATACGGCGTTCAGTTCATTCCTTCCAGCAATCAACTGAGCGACCTGCGCCGTGAGCTTGATGACCCGACCGCCCTGGCAAGAGCGCTGGCTAAATCCAGCCTTGGCGGCATTGTGATTATTGACGCACGCCCTGATCTGGACATTTTCACCCAAAGCTCTCTCTATGCCGCTGACCGGGTTATCGTTCCGGTTAAAGATGCGCCATCGATGGACAATTGTCGGCATATTTATGATTTTTTCGATTTACATGGTCTCTCCCGCCGACCATTACGCATCCTGCCCTGCCTGGTTGATGGCCGCATTCACTATGAAGGCCCCTTCCGCGATCCATATCAGCTGTTAAAAGCCTATGCGATCAACCGGGGCTATCGCTGTATGGAGGGTTTCATCGCCAAAAGTCCCAAAGTAGAGTCACTCAACACCAACCCTGAAGGAAAAATTTACCCTGTTCTCACGCACGGTCGCCAAACCGAAGTTCATGTGCAAATGGCCCACATTGCTCGCCAAGTCTACCTCAACTCTATCGATACTGAAATGCGGCGACTGGATGAGTATCGCATGGACATGATCCATGCAGAGGAAGAACATCAAAGCGCTTACGTAACCCGCTGCAAAAATCTGGAGATCGGCTGCCTGGTCTGTGGTCAGCCTTTGGTCAAGAACAATCAAGTCGATTCAGCTGGTTACTTCGCCCAGAGTTCCGATCAGAAGGTCGCTGGTTTTATCGAAGAGGAGTGCTTTACCAATCTGGTTTTCCGCTACTTTTACGGTGCAAAACGCGCCATTGAGGCACATGACCCAATCTGGGATCTATTCCGCGAATCAGCACAGCGCTCTTTCTTCATCTTGCAGCGCGCCCCTCACACCAGAAATTTCTACCAGCAGAAACTTTCCTTCTATCGCTTTGACGACAATGGGCTGGAAGTTTCGCATAAAACCATCGAACTTCAGGAGTTTGAAAAGCGCTTGCTCTCTAAAGAACGCTCAGATCTCTTCCCCTTGCTGGAGCGAACCCTTTTCGACGATCAAGGCCGTCTTAATGACACGTTTCTGCTAATACGCAAGGTTAGCTCAGACCTGCCCGAAGAAATCCTCTTCGACAAGAACTTCGGGAACTTTTCCGCCATTATGTCCAAGATCAGCACTCAACTCCCTTGATAATAGCCCCTGCGGTTAATCGTGACGTATAATTCTGAGACATTTTGGTTGCTGTCAAGGCGTGCCGATGAAGGCCTAGCCTGCTTTAAGCCAAAGAGGTTCAACGCAGACAGCGAGCAAAAGGGCCAGAATTAAAGGCTAGGATTAGCCGCACGGGCCATCATAGCCTGCCTCTGCAGCAAGACTGAGACAGGGACGACTGTGATGCCGCGGGCTGCCAAAGCTGGCAACTCCTTCATCAATGCTTCCAAGGTCTCCGGATACGGGTGGCAGATGCCGATCGCCATACCCTGTCTGCGCGCCTTTCCTTCAAGCCGTATGATCTCACGAACAATCGCATCGACCTCAGCAACATTGTCGAGGAAAACATCCCTATCCATCGTCGGCACTCCGTACCGGTGCGCAACTTCAGACACTTTAGAACGTCCAGTCGTTAGGCTATCAATAAAGAACAATCCCTTTTCGTGTAAACTCTCCATTACTGGCGCCAGAGCCCTGGCATCCTCGGTAAAACGAGACCCCATATGATTATTGGTACCTGACACATACGGAAGCTTAGCAAGGAGTTGATCAAAATGACTACGAATTTCAGCGTCGTTGTATTTAACAAGCAATGCTTCGGTACCGGGATTAACAGCGGGATAGCCTTGTGGTTCCATCGGCACATGCAGCATAACTTCGCGACCAGCAGCATGGGCCATCTCAGCAACTTGAACAGCGTGCGGTTCATCAGGGAGGATAGAAAAGGTCACACTCTGAGGAATTGAGAGTAACACCTCAGCGGTATGCGTGCTCCGACCAAGATCGTCCATAATAATCGTCAACAGCGGACCATCAGGAACCGCCGGGGCAGGAGGGGTAAAATGAATAATGATTTGCGTTTGTCGGGATTTTTCAACGGTCAGTGAGTTCGCTTCCCTTAGGCGTGCAGAATAATCGTCTGGAAATTGTTTCAAACGTGCTTGAAAACCAGCAATTAGTTCAGAAGAAGGGAATTCACTTTCGATAGTGTAACGTGCTGGCTCATGTCCGAGATCACGTTGAATATCAGCCGTATCAACGTTGAGCGAAGCAATGAGCTTTTCAACTTCAGCATGAACTTTTTTACTATAATCAACCTGTGGTTTTGGTACAGGCGGAGCCACTGGTACCTGCGGCTCTTCTTCCATACGAGCGAGCAAAACCAGGCTGAACACAGCAAAGCCAGCCAAGCCCATTAAAATCAACAGGAATCTGTTTTTCTGGAAAAAATCAGGGCGCCGCTTCTTCGAGCGGCGCCGCTTGGTTGGTTTTGTCATTGACGGCTCTTCTCAGCATGCCAAGGAATCAGGCTGCTTTCATCCCTTGAAAAATTTTCCAACCTTTCAGAAGATCAAGAGCCCGCATCAGCTGGAAATCGTTGCGGGTCTCTTCATCGGGGTAGATTACGTCCTCTGTTGTGGGATTCTCACCACTGTTTTCCGTATCGAAATGATTCTTCAAATCTTTTTCACGGAAGTGGCTGAGTTCATTAACTTCCTTGATTTCGCTTTGTATCACTTCAACATCTGGCATGATACCACGAGCCTGAATGGAAGTGCCATTCGGCGTGTAATATTTGGCCGTAGTCAGACGTAACCCAGAATCGTCACTGAGTGGGATAATGGTCTGAACGGAACCCTTGCCGAAGCTTTGAGTACCCATGATCACTGCACGGCCATGATCCTGCAGGGCTCCAGCAACAATCTCCGAAGCACTGGCACTACCACCATTAATCAGGACGACTATTGGATAATTGGGCTCGGTGCCACTACGCATTGCAGAAAACTCCATTTGCGCATCATCTTCACGCCCCTTGGTGTAAACAATCAGACCTTCCGAGAGGAACTGGTCGGAAACATCAACAGCCTGATCAAGCAGGCCACCAGGATTATTGCGTAAATCGAGAACCAATCCTTGTAAAGAACCGCCATTGACTTCACGCAGCCCATCCAGCGCCTTAACGAGATCTTCGCCGGAATGCTCCTGGAACTGGGTCAGGCGAACATAGCCAAAACCGTTATCAAGGGTTTTCGACTTAACGCTTTTCACCTTGATGACTTCTCTCTTCAAGGCAAAAGGCTGTGGCTTTTCAAAATCAGAGCGCATAATGGTGATGGTTATAGAGGTTCCAGGTACACCACGCATCAGTTGCACCGCTTCCATTATTTCCATACCCTTGGTGTATTCATCTTCAATTTTCAGGATATGATCGCCCGACTTCAACCCAGCGCGTGAGGCAGGGGTATCTTCAATCGGAGCAATGATCGTCAGGACACCATCACGTAAAGATATTTCAATACCAAGCCCGCCAAATTCACCCCGAGTATCAACTTTCATTTCCTTGTAGATCTCAGGAGACATAAAACCGGAGTGCGGATCAAGGGAAGCAAGCATGCCCTCTATCGCACCATAGACCAGATCTTTGATCAACACTTCTTCTACATAACTGCGCTTGACAATGGTCAGGACATCAGTAAAAAGTTGCAATTCCTGGTAATCGTTTGCAGCACTCGCCTGTGGTACTTCAATGCGCCCGATAGAAACCATGCCGAAAATCAAGACAAAGGTCAGAGTAATTAGAAGTGTGAAGAGCTTGTTTTTGAACATACTGGCCTCCAGAATTTCAACGTGGTTTTAACCAGTCGGTAGGATCGATAGGTTTTCCGCCCTGGCGAATCTCGAAATAAACTGCGTCACGGCCTTCGTAGCCTGAGTAGGCAATAAGCTCAGCTGCCGCGACGGGATCTCCGATCTGTTTGGTAAAGCGCGCTATGTGTGCGTAAAGGGTGTAATATTTGCTGCCATGATCAACAATCAGCAGTTTGCCGTAACCACGCAAACTATTGGCAAAAATGACTTTTCCGTCCGCAACAGCCTGTACAGGAGTACCAACCTCCGCTTCAATATCAAAGCCATGACTCTCGATGAGAGTGCCAAGGGTACCATGACGACTGGTGCCGTATCCAACTCTGAGCTTACCAGGGACAGGCCACAACAAACGCCCCTTTAGTGACAAAAGCCCCTTCTGGTTTTCAGTATAGGGTTGCGATTGCGCCGTTTCAAGTTTTTTGACCAGTTCGTTGAGCCTGGCAGCCTTGGCACGCAACTCCCGCAGCAGACCATTCAGAAGTTCAGTATCCTGTTTAACTGCTGCCAGAAGAACCTTTTTGCTGCCTCTCGCCTTTTTCAGCGTTTCCTGCTCCTTAGTGCGGCGCAGAACTACGGCGGACTGTTGCTTGCGTAAAACCTCAAGCTCACTCAATGCCACTCGGTGGTCTTCAGACTGTTGGCGATAAACGCCGAGCAACTCGCGATCATGTCTTACCATCCTCGACAAAAAAGCGTACTTCTCAGCTATGTCACGCGGACTTTCCACCTCTGAGAGCAAGGCCTTGATCAGCCCAACCTCACCGGTCTTATAAAGGATGACCAGACGGTGACGAATCTGTTGCTCGGTCTGATTACGTTGCTGCTCGATATTGTACAGAGTCTGGCGTTTTTTTTCCAGACGATCAGAGAGCTCAGACAGCTGCTGGGTGCTGCTTTTTGTCAGGCGTTCGATTCGGCGGGTCTCAGTATCGAGGCGCTCCAGGTCATCTGCCAGCGCACCACTTTCAGATTTTTTATTACGCAACCCTTTGAGGGTTTCTTCGATCTGCTGCTGAATCTGGCCGAGTCGGTCTCGATTGGAACCCAGTTCATCATCTGCAGCTGTGGCAAGAGATAATGGAGTCATCAGGCTGGCAAGCAAGAGCCAACAGAGTCCCTTACCTATCATACCCGAGATGGCTTTCATGACGATCCGAAACGAACAAATTTTCGTAAAGCAAAGAGGCTACCCAGAAGGCCAATGAGTCCACCACCAACAACCAGCATGCCCTGCCAGACCGGCGGTAGATAGTGAATCGTGTCAATCCCGGTAATCAGCAGCAAGCTGCCCAGACTTCTTTGCAGAATCACTTGAAAGACCATAAAGCTCAGGCCAAGAGCTACCACGCCTCCGAGCAGGCCCTGCAGGGCCCCTTCAACCAGGTACGGCAGTTTGATGAAGAGAGAGGTACCACCGACCATGGCCATGGCCTCGAGTTGATCCTGACGCACATACAGTGTCAGCTTGATCGTGTTGGCAACAATCACCAGGGCCGCGAAAACCAGGAACCCACCGAGGGCTGAACCGGACACTCGTAAGAGCAGAAGAAAAGCTTCCAGTTTCTCCAACCAACCTTGACCGTACTGCAAATCCTCAAAACGGTGGTCCTTGCGCAAGCGCTCAACAACAGCGGTGAGCGCCAATTCACTGCGCCAATCGTCGGCAAGAGAGATTTCCAGTGACGCGGGCAACACATCCGGGCCAAGACCTTCCACAAGGCCAGCATCGTCACCAAGGCGCTTTGCGAATCGCTCAAAGGCGACCTTACGCGAGACAAACGTGACCGTTGCTACTTCGGGGTAGCCTTCAATATCCTTGATCCAACCGTTGACGATCTTCTCATCTGGAACATCATCAAGGTAAGCAACAATCGCCAGACTTTCTCCCCAGGATGCAGTCAATTGCTGAACATTCAACACCGTGATGGCAAAGAATGCGAGCAAAGCCAAAGCCACAGCAACCGTGCCAACAGATGCCAGGCTCAACACCGGGCTTTGTCGCATATTACGCAGAGCGCGCTTCAGGAAATAACCACTGCGTAACAACATCAGACTTGTCCTGCCATATCGGCAGCTCCCCGAAAAAGAGGCAGATCATCCATGGCCAGAGTACCAGCCTCCAGAGAAATAATCCGCCGCGGGAACTGGCGGATCAGGCTGCGATCGTGCGTTGCCATAATAATTGTAGTACCGCGTGCATTGGCGCTCTTAAAAAGCTCCATGATATCAAGGGTCACTTCCGGATCGAGATTACCAGTCGGCTCATCGGCCAGCAGGATCAACGGATCGACCACCAGCGCACGCGCTACAGCAACCCGCTGTTGCTCACCACCGGAGAGTTGCAAAGGATGATGGTTCAGACGATGTTCAAGGCCAACACCCTTGAGGGTTTGATAAACTTTTTTGCTGATTTCAAAACGCTTGCGTCCCTGAACTTCGAGAGGGAAAGCAACATTCTCGAAAACAGTGCGACGTTTCAGCAACTTAAAATCCTGGAAGATGATGCCGAGATTGCGGCGCAGATAAGGGATGCGAGCGGCGCCGAAACGAGTGATATTACGGCCATTGACGAGGATTTGGCCACGAGTTGGACGCTCTGCACAGTAGAGCAGCTTGAGCAGTGTCGATTTACCGGCCCCGGACGCTCCCGTCAGGTAGACGAACTCACCCTTCTCAACCTTGAGGGTGACATCGTTCAGAGCGTTCTGGTCGCGCTGATAAGCTTTGCAGACGTTAAAAAGCTGAATCATAGTCCTGAATCTGTGAGTAAATGGTGGATAAAGAGTGTAAGGGTTTGGACTGGCAGAGCATTGCAGAAACCTGAGCCGTGCCAGTAGGTTCTGCGGTTATTTTCGCGAGGTCATGACCATTCAATAACTTGCATTTTTTACCGTCTGTTGCTCACGGATTCAACGCTCTACCAATCCCGGTAAGGAACCCCGTTCAGACCGACCAGGTCGCTGCCACTTTTAACATCTTCCAGGCCACCTTCAGCCATCTCCCCTTCAACAGATGGAGTTGGCGGCACCTCTTCCCAGCTATCAGTTGCCTGGGTGAATGGATCTCGAGGAATGTCACGAATGTACTTATTGGCGACCAGATCATCCAGAGACTCTGGGTAGCTGATATGGTCAGCGAAATATGCATCAATGGCACGACGCATCAGGTAGAGGTCTTCCATCAAAACCGCTTCACGAGCCTTGATCAAGTGTCGCTGGTAGCTCGGCACAGCGATGCTGGCCAGGATACCGAGAATAGACATAACAATCAGCAGTTCGATCAGGGTAAAGCCCTTCTGCGATACTTTTCTATATTGCAAGCTCATATACTTCACCAGGTATTGTAAAGTGTGCCATCCAGAGCGTAGCGCTGGCTCTGGGAATAAACATCGTAGATATCATCACCGCTGTAAAAAGTTGAGTCCGGGTCGTCCTTGTAAGAGCGCATCCCCCAGCCTTCATCATACTCGTCAAAAGGGTCCTTCGGCAAACGCCTCAGGTATTTGCGTTTATTCGTGTAGAGTCCGCCCCAATCGCTACCGTCGATCAGTACTTCCAGATTTTCTGGATAGCCGGTCTCATCAATGGCTGAGATGATCTTCTTCTCCGCAACAGCCTTATCAAAATCCGCTTTGTAATTATCGATCGCGGTACGAATTTCCCGCAGAGAACGTCTCAGCTCCAGCTCTTTGCCACGCGTCGCTGTCACTTCTGCCATCGGGATGACCACTGTAGCGAGCACAGCCAGAATCGCCAAAGCTATGATCATCTCCAGGAGTGTCAGACCGCGTTGCCCCCTTGACTTCGATATGTAATGCGACAGACTCAACGGACCTCAATCATGACCGCTTCAGGAATGACCTGAAGTCGGACTCCCTCAGGATTACGAAAATTGACCCGATTGATCTCAAGCCTGGTTTCTCCAGCTGCAATCGGCTTGAAGTTCAGGTTGAACAGCGGGCCGTCACCAGAGACACCTTTACCACCAGTGCCTTGCTTATAACCGACAATCACCTGCCCTGTGGTGCGGTTGGGGCTGCTCGAGAATACCGTTGACTGACCATCCTGTTTGAGGAAAGTCCCTTCGGTAATATTCACCAGTTCGAGAACCGCCGGCTCGTAACTGACAAAAAGAGGCGCGCTGTAGAGTTGTTCGACATCCTTAACTTGCACGGTTACAGCAAACTCTTTACCCTGATCAACCTGCAAAGGCCCGTCAAAACTAAGAGCAGCAGGGGCTTTCTTTGGCATCTCAAGAACAATGGGGGTACCAAGTGCCTCAATTTCTTCCATCACTTCTGTTGGCACAGCCTCTTCAGCTGGTGCAACTTCCGCTGTTGGAGCAATTATCACAGGCGTCTGGACATCAACCGGAGATTCGTCGATCAGAGCTGGAGTCTCAACATCTGCAATCTGTTGCTGCATTGGCTTGACAGCCGGCGCTGCATGCGGTTTGGTCGCTTCTACTTCGCTCTGCAGAGGCTTAGCAAAAGAACCAAAGTTAGGCCCCGTCTTCAAGTTGTCCTCGCCACCTGACCAGAGGGTCGCGATATCACTATCGGGAAGTTCAACCTTTTTGATAATATAGGGCGTTATCGACAGGATAATTTCGCGTTTCTCATCATTATTTGAAAAATTTGTAAACAGACTCCCGATCAATGGGATATCGCCGAGAAAGGGTATTGTCGTTTTGTTCCTGATGCTATTATCTTCGTACAAACCACCAAGAATAGTGCGCACACCATCAAGTAACACAAGGGCTGTCTCCGCATTGGTCGTTGTGAGTGCAATCGGTGACTCCCCTGTGGTATCACCAGAATCCAACCTTTCAGCAGTGCTGACTTCCAGCTTAATCTTCGCCAGCACCGTTCCATCAAGCTGTACAGTTGGCTCAATATCGAGTTTGATACCAGAATCCACATACTGGACATTCTGGGTTGTATAGCCTGAATCGCTTGTGCTCCCGGACGTCGTCACGATCGGATCGCGCTTGCCGATATGCACTTTCGCCTTTTCATTATTCTTCACACGTATTTTCGGACTCGCCAGAAGCTCGGTCGTACTTAAAGTTTTCGCATAATCGAAAGTAGCAGAGGGGATCGTATAGAATGTCTCTAACCCACTGAGACTCCCGGTGACTATAGAATTGGGAATCGCGCCAATAACACCATCAGACCCTGTTACGGCACCAAAACCGATCGTTGTCGATGTAGAATTAAGCTTGGGCCCAAAATCCAGCGCGTCAGTATCTCTTACTGCAAGCACTTCGACGTCGAAGAGCACCTCAGAGTCTGAGCGATCAGCGGCTTGGAGAATCTGCTCTGCCAGTTTGATCACCTCCGGCTTGTCTCGGACCACCAGGGCATTACGCTCTTCATGGACGTAGATCTTGCGTAGCTGCAGCATGGTACGCAACAGATTGACGGCTTTCTTGGCATCGATATGTGACAGGTAGAAGGTTTGAATAATCTGGTCGTCGTACTGTTTGGACTTCTCCCTGCTTTGTGGATAAAGAATGATCGTCTTACTGTTCAATACTTTTTTGTCCAGACCGTTCATTTGCATGATCAATTCCATGGCCTGGACGAAGCTGGCTTTTTCCAGAAGCACAGAAATCGATTGGCTGCGAATTTCCTCATCATAGATAAAATTGATTCCGCTCAGTTGCGACAGGATGCCAAAGACATCCTTGATGTTGGCATCCTTGAAACTCAGTGTGATCGGTTCCTTTGAGGCCACATCCAGTTCTATACCGTCCATAGCGATTTTCTTCTGATCGCGATCAAGAAGATCTTTAATCACCAACGCACGAGCATTTTGAGGATTCAACTTCAGGGAGCCATCGATTGCCTTTCTGGCCAGAGGCAGACTTCTTTTACCCCAAAATTCCGCGCCTTCTTCGGCGAGTTTCTGGGCACTAAGAAGATTGAGAACCTCTCTTTCTTCCTGGGCAGCAACCTCTACGCTCTTATCGAAACCTTGCGCGATACGATACTCTGTTATTGCTTCAGCAAGCTTGCCTTCGTCTTTTAAAGCTCGCGCTCTCCTGATATGCATTGCAGCGCCCCGGGTCTTGGCAGAAACCATTTTCAACTTATAGGTTTTGCTCCCAGGCTCCAACTCAACAGCTTCCACATATTTTTCAATCGCTTGATCGAAATCTTCTTCTTTAACAAGCTGTTCAGCTTCTTCAAAAGCCGAACGAGCTTGCATGGAGGCTGTACACCCTCCTAGCCAGAGAGCAGCAAAGAGCAGGAGCACCCACCCGGCAAAGCGGATCTTATTGATTCGAGCCATTATTTTTATCTCCCTCTAAAACATCCCCTTCGGCAGGCACTTCAGCTTCCTGCTCTTCTGCGGGGTTATTCTCTTCATTGATTTCGGTAAAGGGTTCTTCCTTTTCCTGAGGAGCAGCAGGTCGCAGCACTCTTCGTTTCGGCGTAAATGTTCGCGGAGTTGGTTGGCTTGTTGCCTCTGCCGTTGAAGCTCTATGAGCTGGAGCACTGACTGACGCATTAAGCTTCTGCTGTTCAATCAACGGTATTTCCACCAAGTCATCACGACCGACATGACGTACTTTCAATATATTGCCATCGATAGCATCAACCAGAAACTCCTGATCGGCACCAAAGTTCTCTCCCCGTTTAACCAGGAAAAAATCACCACCACTGGAAAGAAAAACCGTCTTTTCACCAGCCTTTTCAAGAAAACCAAGGAAGGTGAATTTGCTTAAAGATTGTTGAACGACTGCAAACGGCACTGCCTCTGGCATCACGACAACAATCGGTTCCGGAGTCTCTACAATTGCAACGGGAGTCTCAGTCCGTACCGGACGCATCTGCTTGAAGCGGAAGATATCACGCTGCGCACCAGGAAAATCCTGCGGCTCAACAGTCAGAAAATCAAAGTTGATGCGTGCCTGGGCACTTTTAGATTGCAGCTCTTCAGTCGCTTTAACGTCAGAACGGACTCGCTGGCTCTCTGTCCTGGGCGGGGCTTTCGCAAGCCTTGGTGTCGCAACATAAGCGTACAGAACACAAAGGGCCAGAACGCTCAGCAGGGCCGCAAGTATGACACGTTTGCGATTCATGACTCACGACTCCCTGGCCGAAAAAAAGTTTCCAGATTCAAGCGTAGATTGACACCATTGTTATCCGAGCTCTGTAAACTGATTTGTTTAATTGTAATCAGGCGAACTGATTGCTCCAGGGAGTGAATAAACTTTTTGACCTGTTCATAATCACCAGCAACATTGAAGCTCAGACTAAATTTCAAGAGAGGACTCTGTTTCAACTCCTCAGAAGTATAATTGATCTGGGTTATATTCAAGTGTGCGCGACTGGAAAGAATCAGTAATTCCTCGATCAGCCCAGTGAATTCCTGATAGTCCGGCACAGCCTGTTGAAACTTGGCAATGTCTTGACTCGCCAGCAGATAAAGCTGTTCCGGAGTGATTGCAGCACTGCTCTGGTTACGCATCATCTGCCGAACTTCGGTCTGGCGTTGCAGGAAACGGCTTTCCTGTTCTGTAACCTTGGGCACAAGCCACTGATCAAGAAGAGTAACAAGTAGCAGGTTAGAAACCAGCAAGACACCAATCAGTATCAACAAGCTACGCTGGGTTTTCCAGAGTTGTTCGAGTAATTCTCTCCAGCGCATCAGAAGGCCTCCCTTATCACCAGAGAGAAGCCAACCTGCGCCAGTTTTATACCATTCAGGTCAGATTCAACCTCGCTGTGACTCTGAAGGTAAGCCTGGTTGAGATCTTCAGAGGTCAGGAGACTATCGACAAATCGCGTCATCGCTGACACATCGCGAGCGATACAGGCAAGTTGCACGGAATGCTCTTTAAAATTGGGCTGAATAGTGCGGATACTGACATCGGCAGGCAGCAGTTCTTCGAACCTGCTCAGCAAAGTTGTCCAGCGAAACTGATCTGCTGCAGCAATTTCGTTCTCCAGAGCGACTTCACTCTTTAACTCTGCATATTTCTCCGGAGTGTAACCTGTCAAGTCCCCCTGCACATCAGAGACCTGCCCTCCCAGTTCCTGGAAATGGCTTTCGAGTAACCTCAGTTGTTGCCAGTTCTGATAGCCGTAGAAGCAGTTAAAAAACAACAGTAGCGCCATGAAGGCACAGGTGAGCAACAGCCAGAAGCGGACTTTCTGGCGATTCAAATAAGATTTACTGGCAAGATTAAGTTTGATTTCCATTGGCTTTACATCATGCGCTCTGCCGCGCCCAGGGCGGCAATAACAGAACCGACAGGTTGTAATCCACCGGTTTTACCCACACCACTAAAGTGTTTCAGGCCCGGATCAAGGCACTTGACTTCACGTTCAAATGCGGCAGAGAGAAGTTTGTCAATATCACCTTCCATCTCGGGATCAACATGGGCCAGGACAGCACATCGCTTCATCACCGGGAAAGCCGCGTAAGCTTCGACAAGGGTGCGATTGATTTCACGAAAAATTCGTTGCGGATCAGCTTTGAATTCACTGACACGTTGATAACAGATGCTGTGGCCAACCACATACTGGATGCTCAAAAGGCCATGCTCCAACCCCACCAGGATGAATTCACCACCGAGGTCGAGATGCGGACGGTAGTAATTGTAGAGGTTCAGAGAATGAAAATCTATCTGGATCGCATGGCGACCGGCTTCATTGACGAGGTCCTCATATTGTTGGAGAACCGGTACGGCAATGGCAGCAACGATGCAGCGCTGACGGCCATCATCATGTTTATCAAGTACCTGATAATCAAGGTTAACTTGACCCGGAGGTGCAGGCAGGTTGGACTTGAGGCGCCACTTAAGAATATCAACCCCTTCCTGGTGCGTTTTGAACGGGGCATCCACTTCTGTCAGATAGATTCGACCGGCACGGTCCGGCAAACTCAAGGCAATGCGTTCTTCCGGACCGGCCAAGGCTTCGATACCACGACGTAGCCCTTCGACGAAGCGCCGCGCATCGCGAATGTTCGGTTGACGGCTGGAAACATCCAGAACACCTTCCAGGCTTTCAAAGCGCAGACCGACCAATTTCGGGTACGGGCGATTGCGTTGTAACGCTGCCAGGTAAAGCCCTCCAGGCTGTATATCAACACCGATAAAAGACCTGCTACTCACTGTCCCCCTCCGACCTTTTCAGAGAAGGTGACCCGGTTGATTTCAGCAAGAGTCGTCTCCCCTTTAAGCAGTTTTTCCACAGCAGCATCTCGCAAGAAAGAAGTCCCTGCGGCACGCGCTGCCTCTTTGAGACGACTAACCGGGGCTTTATTTATAATCAGGTCGCGCAAATCATCATTCAGATCAAGGATCTCAACAATGGCCGTACGACCATGATACCCCTGACCGTTGCACTCACGGCAGCCCGCCCCTTCGTAAAAAGTGTGTTCTTTGTATTGATCGTAATCGAGTCCAGAGTCCTCGAAAGCTTGGCGATCATAAATTATTGTCTGTTTGCAGTGGACACAGATCTTACGCACAAGACGCTGGGCAACCACGCAGTTAAGACAGGAGACAAAGTTATAGGCATCGATGCCCATGTGCAGAAAACGCCCCAGCACATCAAACACGTTATTGGCATGCACCGTGGTAAAAACCAGGTGTCCGGTCAAGGCGGACTGCACGGCAATCTGGGCGGTCTCTGGATCACGAATCTCGCCGACCATGATCTTGTCCGGGTCATGGCGCAGGATAGAACGCAGACCGCGGGCGAAGGTCAGGCCTTTCTTCTCATTCACCGGAATCTGCACGACACCTTTGAGCTGGTATTCGACAGGATCTTCGATAGTGATGATTTTTTCCTGCTCATTATAAATCTCCGTCAGCGCCGCATAGAGTGTGGTCGTTTTGCCACTCCCCGTAGGGCCGGTGACCAGCACCATGCCGTATGGCTCGCGGATCATACGCCGGAAACGCTTTAATTCGTGGCCTTCGACACCAAGCACGTCAAGTGTCAGCCCATGCAAATCTTTGGCGATACTTTCTTTGTCGAGGATTCGGATAACCGCGTCTTCACCAAAGATGCTCGGCATAATGGAGACTCGGAAGTCGATTGACTTGGTGCCCATACGTACTTTAAAGCGGCCATCCTGAGGGATGCGACGTTCCGAGATATCAAGTTCGCTCATGACCTTGATGCGTGAAATGATCGGCCCTTGAAAGCGTCCATCAAGAGGTTCCGTAGCACGAAAGAGGACACCATCAACACGATACTTGATTTGAACGCCGTCAGGACTGCTTTCGATATGAATGTCGCTGGCACGCTTATTCAGGGCGTCAAAAAGGGTTGAGTCGATCAAACGAATAATCGGACTGCTGTCATTGGTTAATTTTTCAAGAGACAGGACTTCTTCGCCTTTGTCCGTTTCCTTGACCAACTGCAGTTTGAAGTCTTCAGAGACATCTTGCAGCACCTGTTTCGAGCCCTGAGTCTTCTCAAGGAATGCGGTAATCTTGCTACTTGCAGCCACTTGACAAATCAGCTGAGTATCGAGTTGCATTCCCAGATCGTCGAGTTGCGCAACTTTGGTTGGATCCGAAATCGCAATCACCAGACCATCATCAGTTTTTTTCAAAGGGATGAAGTTGTAACGGATCGGTAAATCAGGCGGCAGGCTTTTGTCCAGTTCCGGATCATGGACTATCGTATCGAGATCAACGAACACAAGGCCAAACTGCTCAGCTATGGCTTGGGCAACAACTTCATCGGAAAGCTGGCCATGAGCAATGGCCGTTTCGCCGAAACGTTTTCCCGACGAGCGTTGCTGTTCAAGAACAAGGCGTACCTCAGCTGGAGCAAGCGCCCCCATCTTGACCAGAATTTCACCAATTTTGCGATGCTCAAACTGCATGCTTCAGCCCCAGCCCCAGCCTACTGTACCGTTCCAGCCATTTGAAAAATCGGAATGTACATGGCAACGACGATACCGCCAATCAGCAGCCCCATTGTCATCATCATTAACGGTTCAACCATCGTGGTCAAGCGATCCAGACGCCGCTCAACTTCATTTTCGTAATAATCCGAAACATCTGTCAGCATATCAACCAACGAACCGCTCGTTTCGCCAACGCCGATCATACGCAAGGCAATGATCGGGAAGTTGCCTGTCTGCTCAAGGGCCTCGGAGACCCGGGATCCCTCCATGACGCGATTGACCGCTCCAGAGATACCCTGTTCCAGGACCCGGTTGTTCAAAGTTCCCCGCGACATCTGCATGGCCTGCACGATCGGAATACCGCTTGCCATTATCGTCGAAAAAGTGCGACAGAATGTGGAAAGAGCGTATTCACTCAGCAACACGCCGAAAAAAGGTAGGCGTAATTTGGTTTTGTCAACCAGAAGAGCCCCTCTATCCGTCCGTGCATAGAGACGCAACAAAATGAAACCAATCAGTAATGTCGGCAACCAAACCGGCAGCCCCGACACCAAACCGTCGGCAAGAGCGATAACCATACGGGTCAAAAAGGGTAACTGCTGATTGGCATCAGCGTAAATCTGGGTAAAACTCGGGATCACGTACAGCAGGAGGAAGCCGAGTACCACAGTGACAGCCACAGCCAGAAGCGCTGGATAGAAGGTTGCACTTCGGACCTTTGCCTTAATCGCCTCAACTCGCTTCTGGTAGGCAATGTAGCGTGCGAGAGTGACCGGCAAATCTCCCGATTGCTCTCCTGCCTGCAACGAGGCCACATAAAGTTGCGGGAACATCTTCGGGAAACGTCCAAAGGCACCGGAGAGAGAGTTACCGCCCTTCACGTCGGTGCGTATGTCTTGCAGGGTATTGAGAAGCCCCCCGGCCTCCATGCGATCAACCAATGTGTCGAGAACCTGCAAAATCGGCAGGCCGGAACGAAGCAAAACCTGCATTTCCTGGTTCAGAGCAAGGAAACGACGACCGTTTAAACTTCCCCCACTCGGTCCCTTTGAGAACCACTGCGGAGCGACCCTGCTAACTTTAAAAACAAAAAAACCCTGCTCTTCAAGACTCCCTTGAAGGGCCTCACGACTCTCCGCCTCGAACTCCTTCTCGAGGACCCGGCCATCAGAGGTTCCAATTTTACAACGGTAGGTCGACATTAACTTTGCTTTCTAACACATTTCCCGGAATAGTTGAACGAAAAACCCATTAAAAGAACTACCAAAAATACAAAAATGGCCGATCAAAAAGATCAGCCATTTCAAAAATTTCTTTCCCAGCTTAATACTCTTTGGGATTGTGTTCAACACCATGGCAATTGAGGAAGCAAGCTCCATGTCGGGCTGAATAGCCCTGAGCTTCGTACTTCAACTTGTTCTCTATATTTTCAGAAACTACGTCTTCGTTGAACTTGATCAGATGCGGATATTGATTACTGCCGTGGGCATCGTGGCAGGTGTAGCATGAAGTTCCGTCCTGCCCCCCTGACTTCCCCTCAATATGCAAAGCATGATACGGGAAGCTCTCGTTGGACAAGATGCTCGTGCGGTCATGACACTTGTAGCAGAGCGCGTAATTCAGTTGGCTCTCTGAGCGTTCATCGCCCATCTGGTAGTTTAAGACCAACAGCCCCTGATAATTCGAGCCATGAGGTCCCTTTGGCCCGTACGGGTCATCACTACCATGACAATCACGGCAACTAATCTGGGAGACATCGTTCGGCTTCTGTTTCTGCGCCACGTAAGGATCCCTGAGACTGATAACAAACGTATTCTTACCCTCCCCCTCGACTGGATGGAAGGACGGGTTTGTCACCTTAAACTCGTCGTGTTTGTCGGAGGAGTTTCCAGGCAGATTGGCACTTTCAGAATGACAGCGGTAACAGAGCTCATATTCATTTTCGATATCGGTCATAAAGTTACCAACCCGTCGCCCTTTTAACCCACGATAAGGGTTGTCCTTCTCAACCACGTGGGAGTCGTGGCAATCGACACACTCGGCATGGCGTGCGGCATTGACGACGTCTTCAGGAAGCGCCTCATTCTTGCGATGAACGCCTTGGATTGTCAGCACAGGATGATTGTAAGGCTTGGCCAGTTCTGAAGAAATGTCGGACAAGTTGAGATTACCGGTGTTTTTCAGGAACCCTGCATCAATCATCTTTGTCCGGGCATCTGAACGGCCGTGACAAGTAAGACAAACGTTCTCTTCGCCGCTCACTGCCATATTCATCCCACGATGACAGGCCCGGCAACTTTTCGACATCACCGAGCGGTCACCGTGGCTGCCCTGTAACTTACCTTCTTGCTTTGCAGAGCTCGAGTTAACGGACAGAGACAGACAAAAAGCAAAGAGAAGCAGTACTGTCAACATTCTATAAGAAACAAGGATCTTCATAATCATCATGTCCATCGGCAGCACTGCTGCCCTAAACCACTATAACTATTAAGGTATATTGTGAATTGGAGGTGGCGTTGCGACAGTCGAAGCCGTGTGGCAATCGTTACAGACATCAGAATATGACGTTGCATTTCCCTGATGCCGCCAGAACGGCAGAAAGTCATAGTTCACATCACCCCGAGTATCCTCATGAGGATCATGGCAGGTAGTACACTGCATCCTCCCGGCACCGTCAAGCGGAACGTCAATAACACCAAGGGGTAATTGATAAGAGCCAGGTTTGTAAGTTTGCAAAACATTAGCAACGACATCAGCGTTGTAGTTAAAAGAGATCGGGTGAGATGTGGATAAATCGACGATCCCAGTGATTGTGTCGTTGGTAACGAAGTCACCATCCATTGCGATTGGTGCTCCGGTGAGAAGAACACCAATTGAGGTCGCACCATCATGGCAAGAAAGACACATACGGGAAGCGCCATTAGGATATTTCGTTTGGTCAGATGCATCGTAACCGGTTCTGCCAACGTCTTTTTTGATCGCAAGATCCGCATCGCCGTAGAGAGGGAAAACCGTCACTGAATCCTTACGGTTCCAAAGAGGCGATTTCGCCGCTGCAGAATGCGGGGTATGGCAAAAAACACAGATCCGATCTGTGCCGCCAGCAAGCGTCGTGGCCGCTTTCGGGCCAGAGTGACCAGCGAGGTTGGACATATTGTGAGGGTTGTCCTTGTCGGAAATTGGCAGCGCATAGGAAGCCGAGGACAAGGTCAGCAGCAGAACAAGATTGATGATGAAGTTTCGTTTCATAGTTCTCTATTAAACCATTAATTCAGGAGTTTGATCTTGGTAAAACTTGCAAAAAACACGCCATCAAAGCCCACTGCTTGTTTGTGGTTTATATCAAGGAAGCAACTGAAAGACCTGGACCCTGTGATTGTAAGAGTCTGCAACGAAAAGCCGCCCTTCATGATCTACAAACAAGCCCGCAGGAAGATTAAACTGTCCAGCCTGGCTGCCTGCACTCCCCCAGAACATAAGTAGATTTCCCGCCATATCAAAGACCTGAATGTTGTCAAATGCCGCGTCCGAGACGAAAACGTGACCGTTCTGGTCCACAGCAAGCCCCTTAGGCCGTGCCATATAGCCTGCGGCATCCCCAAGCTCACCAATGGTGCCAAGCAGTTCACCTTGAGCATCCAGGACTTCAACCCGGAATGAAAAAGCATCGAGGACCAGAATTTCTCCATGTGGCCCAACAGCAACGTTCAGCGGTCTGATAAAGCGCCCATCAGGGTTCACTTTGCTCTGGATCTTTGATGCCATTGATCCATCAGAGTTAAAAATGTAGACCGCACCACCTGCAGCGTCTGCAACCAGCAACCGACCCGCCGGATCCAGGGCCAATCCAGCCGGACGCTCAAATCCTCCTGGCGGTGCCCAACTGTCGAGATAATTTCCATCAGCGTCGAGGACGAAGACTTCCTTATGCCCCGCGTCAGACAAGAAAACCCGACGGCGTTCATCATCAACCGCAACGCCACTCGGCGACACAAGGCTCAGACCGGAGAACCCATGAAAATAGTCAACCTTGCGGCGGTCCATATCGAGGCGATAAAGCAACTGAGCCACATTGTCAGCAACCCAAACCGATCCGGATTGATTAGAAGCAACAGCATAGGGGCTGAGCAATGAAGGCTCTTCTTGTCGGTCACCAAGCAGCCAGCTCAAAGCACCAGAGGTTTTGTTCTTCTCTTTAAAATCCTCAGGGCCAGACAAACTACGGAGGTAACGGACACGTGGCTTATCTGGGGACTCTGGCCAGACAAGATCAACAGTCTCGTCTTGCCAGGGAACCGGGCCTGAGATAGACCCTGCACAGCCTGACAACAAAACCAGACAAAGAAAGAGAGAAAATAGCGCTCTGCTCATTCTCGTGGGATGATTACTGCGCAAAGTGTTCAAGTGAATATTTTTCTTTAAGTTTCGACATCCACTGCTCGTAGATTTGCTCGCGTTCAGCCTCGACAAGGCTACTACGGATTTTTGCGGAAACTTCGTCAAACTCTAACTGACGTTCATCTTCCACCGCATCGAGCTTGATCACATGAAAGCCATACATGGTGCGAACAGGTCCCACAATCTCACCGGGAGCCATTTTCTGGATGGCCGCATCAAACTCAGGGACTGTCTGGCCAGCATGAAAGGTCCCCAGACTACCCCCCACATACTTGCTCCGGTCATCAGATTCATAATATGCCAGGTTGTAGAAATCCTCACCAGCAATGGCTCTTTTAAACAATACTTCAGCTCGAGCACGCTTCACTTCTTTTTCCTCAGCATTGTCAGAAGGGTCGACCTTCACAAAGACATGACTGGCAGTGAATTGTTTCGGGCGAAAGTATCTTTTTTTGTTCTCTGCATAGTAAGCAACAACATCTTCATCAGTGACCGTGATCTGTTCATCAACGGCAACCTCCTCGGCCTTTTTAGTGAGCAAGTCGAGGTAAAGGTCTGCCTTGATTTTGCTCGCCTGGGGGGTATGTGCATTGTCTGCCAACCGCTTATTCTCACTCAACCTCTTCTGCCATTCCGTCTCAAAAGCAATCGCGTCAATAGATATCTCACTGTTGATGGCATACTGCACCTTATAGGCACGTTCAACCAACTCACCAAGAGCCTCTTGCTTAATCTTGGCAATTTTCTCACTATCTAGTGAGCCATGGAAGCTGACCTGCATCGGCAAAATCTTTTGAGCCCGGAGATCGATATCTGTTTGAGTTATTACCAAATTCCCGACCTTGGCAACCTTGACCGCAACCTGAGCATCCTGCTCAGCAAAAGCAGCAAGCGGGTGACAGACAAACATCAGGGCTACCGCAACGAAAATCATTCCGCTCAGAAAACGCATCAATGTAGGTTTCTCCTTAAAGTTTCAATCTAAAGTTCTGAATATGTACATCTCAATCTGCACACGTTGATCAACGTGTGCAATATATAAAACAACAATTTCAAAGTCAATTTGTCAGAAAACAATCAAGGCGACTCCCACTAAAGGAATCGCCTTGATTAATAATGGCGGGGCTGACGGGACTTGAACCCGCGACCTCCGGCGTGACAGGCCGATGTTGTAACCGACTCTACTACAGCCCCCGAACAAATGTTAATTGGTGGGCGAAACAGGGCTCGAACCTGTGACCCTCGGCTTGTAAGGCCGATGCTCTCCCAGCTGAGCTATTCGCCCAAATTTAAAATGGCGGGGCTGACGGGACTCGAACCCGCGACCTCCGGCGTGACAGGCCGATGTTGTAACCGACTCTACTACAGCCCCGCAACAGACAGAAAACAGGAAACGCGGTAGGGGAAACCCTTTTTAACGTTTCCTGCTTTCATTCTTTTCCACAGTGTCATCAAGGCTGGTCCTGATGTCACTGCACCTCAAACTTTAATTAGTTGATGGCGTCTTTCAAAGCCTTACCAGCCTTGAATTTAGGAACCTTGGCAGCTGGAATATTGATCTTGGCGCCAGTCTGAGGATTCTGCCCCTGACGTGCAGCACGATCGCCCACGCTGAAAGTACCAAAACCAACCAAAGAGACTTTCTCGCCAGCTTTCAGAGCATCTGTAACAGCATCGGTAAATGCTTTCAGTGCCTTCTCTGCATCGGCCTTGCTCAGCCCCGCTTTTTCTGCAATTGAATTAACAAGATCTGCTTTAGTCACAACATACCTCCACGCGTAAAAGAATGATTAAGCCCTGCTGAAAACGAACTAATTTATAACAGACGCTTCAAAATTCAGTCAAGCAATAATTGGACGAAACGGTCAATGATGAACCGATTTTTCAAGGTTCGCTGCATAATCGGCGTTATCAGACAATCCTGACACAGGAACAAGCCCTATAATCGCAGCGTCTAGAACCTCATCCATGTGGGCGACGGGGCGAATATTCAAAGCACGGCGGATTGTCATGGGGATTTCCTCAAGATTCTTTTCGTTTTCTTGCGGAATCAGAACCCGATGAATACCAGCGCGCTTGGCCGCCAGTAATTTCTCTTTGAGGCCACCGATCGCCAACACTCGACCACGCAAAGTAATTTCACCCGTCATCGCCAGGCCCTGATCTACAGCAAGCCCAGTCAGTGCTGAAGCAATAGCCGTTGCCATGGTGATGCCAGCGGAAGGTCCATCCTTTGGTATGGCACCTTCTGGAACGTGGATATGAATGTCAAAGCTACTATAAAAATCTTCTGCCAGACCCAACTCCAACCACCGGGAGCGCACATAGCTGAGTGCCGCCTGCGCGGATTCACGCATCACCTCACCTAGTTTACCGGTAACAGTCAAGTTGCCCTTACCGGACAAAATAGTCACCTCAACATTGAGCAATTCACCACCAACTTCAGTCCAGGCCAGTCCATTGACCAGACCTATCTTGTGTTCCTCTTCCCGAGCTCCATAGCTGTAACGTGGTACACCAAGGTATTTTTTGATCTGCCGGGCGCCAACCTGAAAACGCTTGCCGAGTTGACCAGCCTTAACGACCTCACGGGCGATTTTGCGGAACACATTGGCAATCTCACGCTCAAGGCTACGCACTCCTGCTTCCCTGGTATAGTGACGGATAATCTCAAGCAGTGCGCCCTCGGAAAATTTGATCTGACCTTCCTTGAGCCCGTGAGTTTCCAACTGTTTTGGTAACAGGTAACGCTCTGCGATATGGGCTTTTTCTTCTTCGGTATAGCCCTCGATGCGAATCACTTCCATACGATCACGCAGAGGACCAGGGACCGATTGAAGCGTGTTGGCTGTAGCGATAAACATCACCGAAGAAAGGTCATAATCAACGTCGAGGAAATGGTCGCCAAACGTGTTGTTCTGTTCAGGATCCAGAACTTCCAGAAGGGCCGAGGATGGATCACCACGGAAATCCGTACTCATTTTATCGACTTCGTCAAGAAGAAAGACCGGGTTACGCACAGCAACTTTACGTATGCCTTGAATAACCTTGCCGGGCATGGCACCGATATAGGTACGGCGATGACCGCGAATTTCAGCCTCGTCACGAACGCCGCCAAGTGAAACCCGGAGAAACTTTCGTCCCATAGCTCTAGCGACCGAACGACCAAGCGACGTTTTGCCGACACCAGGAGGACCAACCAGGCAGAGAATCGGTCCCTTGATTTTTTTCACCAAAGCCTGCACGGCCAGATATTCAAGAATTCTCTCTTTAACCTTCTCAAGGCCGTAATGATCCTCTTCGAGGATTTCTTCAGCCTTGACCAGATCAATTTGGTCCTTGGTGCTTTTTTTCCAGGGTAGTGCCACCAGCCAGTCGAGATAATTCCGAACGACAGTAGCTTCAGCCGACATGGGCGACATCATTTTAAGCTTGCGCAATTCCGCATTCGCTTTTTCTGTTGCCTCTTTAGACATACGCGACTTCTCAATCTTTTCTTCCAGCTCACGTAGTTCCTGTTTGAATTCGTCCTTTTCACCAAGCTCCTTCTGGATGGCACGCATCTGCTCGTTGAGATAATACTCCTTCTGGCTGCGCTCCATCTGGCTCTTGACGCGATTGCGGATTTTCTTTTCAATCTGCAGGATTTCAACCTCACGTTCCATGAGTGCCAGAAGTTTTTCCAGGCGCTGCAGAGAATCCATTTCTGCCAGGATTTCCTGTTTATCGGCAATCTGTACCGTCAGATGTGCAACGATGGTATCAGCAAAGCGACCGGGTTCTTCCACCCCGGCGATTGAGGTCACCATTTCTGCAGGAATTTTCTTGCTGAGGTTGGAGTAGGCTTCAAAAGTGTTGCTAACGCTGCGCATCAAAGCTTCCTGTTCGGGAGAGTCACTCTCTTGGTCAGGCAACTTCTGCAAAGACGCAAAGATGCATTCGTCGGTATATTCCAGATCAATCAGTCGTGCCCTGACCTCGCCTTCGACAAGGACCTTAACTGTACCGTCCGGCAATTTCAGCATCTGGACGACCTTCCCCAGTGTTCCCAGGTCATACAGGTCATCGGCCAGCGGATCGTCGGTCTTGGGATCTCTCTGGGTGACGAGAAGCACCAGCTTGTCGTGCTCCATTGCCCACTCCAAAGCATGAATCGACCGTGGACGACCAACGAAAAGCGGTGTCACCATGTGCGGAAAAATCACGATATCCCGTAACGGCAGAACCGGAAAGGTGGTTGGATTTTGAGGCTCAGGCAAGGTGTCTTCTGAGATTTCGGTCATATCAATATCTTCCAGCTGAGCACAAACCCGACAGAAGTTCTATCAGGCCGACTCGGCACATTCGTAGACAATTACAGGCTGGGTTCCCTTAAAAATCACATCTTCGTTGATAAGAACTTCTCTGACACGATTCTGGGAAGGGATATCATACATGACTTCAAGCATAGCATTTTCAAGGATCGAACGTAGCCCTCGTGCCCCAGTCTTACGCTTGAGGGCCTCTTGAGAAACGGCAACCAAGGCACCATCGGTAAACTTGAGTTTAACGTTCTCCATATCGAAAAGCTTTTGGTACTGTTTGATCAGAGCGTTCTTCGGTTCACAAAGGATTCTGACCAGCGCTTCCTCATCCAACTCATCAAGCGTTGCCACGATCGGCAGTCGGCCTATGAACTCGGGGATCAGGCCATACTTGAGCAGATCTCCAGGTTCAACTTTACAGAGGATCTCACCTATCTGCTGATCAACTTTCTTCACATGATCAGCACCAAACCCCATGGTTTTGGACCCGACCCGCTGATCAATGACTGTTTCAAGGCCCGAGAAAGCACCGCCACAAATAAACAGAATATTGGTAGTGTCAACTTTAAGGAATTCCTGTTGCGGGTGTTTACGGCCACCCTTCGGTGGAACACTGGCTATTGTACCTTCGATAATTTTGAGCAGCGCCTGCTGTACGCCTTCACCGGAAACATCTCTGGTAATTGAAGGTGAATCAGACTTGCGGGCGATTTTGTCGACTTCGTCAATATAAATGATACCTTTCTGAGCTTTTTCCAGATCATAATCAGCGGATTGCAAAAGGCTCAGGATAATATTTTCGACATCTTCACCGACATAACCAGCCTCAGTCAAATTGGTTGCATCGGCTATCGCGAAGGGAACGTCAAGGACTCTGGCCAGAGTTTGAGCCAGCAAGGTTTTGCCGCTGCCGGTAGGGCCAAGCAGGAGGATGTTGCTTTTCTGGATTTCGACATCACCAGCCTTTTCAGAAGCCTCGACACGCTTGTAATGGTTATATACAGCAACGGCCAGTACCTTTTTGGCGCGTTCCTGGCCGACGACGTAGTCATCCAGAGTTTCTTTAATTTCAACCGGCTTCGGCAGTTTGCCGTTAGCCAGAGGAGCCTCTTCAAGCTGCGCCTCTTCGGCGATAATATCCTTACACAGCTCAATGCATTCGTCGCAAATATAGACTGCCGGGCCGGCAATCAGCTTCTTAGCTTCTTCCTGCTCTTTACCACAAAACGAACAGGTCAATTGGTCTCCATGGCCACTCTTTTTCGTCACAGCTTCACCTCTTGGGAAATTCAGTTCTTCCTGATTACTATGTCGTCGATGATACCATACTCTTTAGCAGCTTCGCTACCCATGAAGAAATCTCGTTCCGTGTCAGCCGACACCCTGCTGAATTCCTGCCCGGTGTGGTCGGCCATGATGTGATTGAGTGAATCTTTCAGACGTAAAATTTCCTGAGCATGAATACTGATATCCGTTGCCTGCCCCTGAAAACCGCCTAGTGGCTGATGAATCATAATTCGCGAGTTTGGCAGGGAGTAGCGCTTACCTGCGGTACCAGAAGCGAGCAACAAAGCCCCCATACTTGCTGCCTGACCGACACAGATGGTCGACACGGGCGCTTTGAGGTATTGCATGGTATCGTAGATCGCCATTCCAGCAGTGACGACACCGCCCGGTGAGTTGATGTACAGATGAATATCTTTTTCGGCATCCTCTGATTCGAGGAAGAGCATCTGAGCAATGATCAGGTTGGCCAGGTGATCGTCAATTCCACCACCCAGAAAGATAATCCGATCCTTGAGAAGTCGAGAATAGATATCATAAGAGCGTTCACCGCGACCGGTTTGCTCCACGACCATCGGAATCAAGTTCATACGTCCTCCTTCTCGGCCTTCTTCTCACTTTTCTTTTTTGGCGCTTTGGTTTTTTCGGCAGCGACCTCTTTCACTTTGGCACTCTCCAGAAGAAAAGCGACAACTTTCTCTTCGGCAATCTGTGCCATCAAACCGCTGCGGGCCTCAGCACTGGCATAATACTTCTTCACCATATCAAGAGGAGCGTTGGCCATAGTGGCAATTTCTTCCAGCTTGGCGTCAATTTCTGACTCATCGGCAACAATCTTTTCCTGACGCCCGATTGCTTCGAGAAGCAAGTTGCCACTGACCTGTTCAATCGCCGTCGTCCGGTAATTTTCACGGAAATTTTCAGGCGTAATGCCCAACATCTCCGGCGTCATGCCCTGTGACTGCATGCGGTTGGTAATATTCTCATACATATAAGCAAGCTGCTTGGCGATCATCGCTTCAGGCACCTCAAGCGGGTTGCTTTCGATCAGCGTATTGACCAGCTTTCCACGCAGATCATTTTCGATCCGATTGGTCTCCTGAGTTTCATAGTCCTTCTGCAACTGCTCTTTGAGTTCTGCAAGTGTATCGACACCAAAACTTTTGGCAAACTCATCGTCGAGGTCAGGAAGAACTTTTTCCTTAATCTCTTTCAGTACGACTTTAAATGTTGCCGGTTTGCCAGCTAATTCGGCCTGGCCATACTCTTCGGGAAATGAAACTTCGATGTCCTTCGCCTCTTCGCGCTGCATACCGATGACCTGCTCTTCAAAGCCAGGAATAAAAGACCCGGAGCCGAGTTCAAGAACGTAATCATCGCCTTTACCACCGGCAAACGCATCGTCACCGATAAATCCTTCAAAATCGATCACAACCGAATCACCCTTGCTGGCTTTTTCACGCTTGGTGACTTCGACCTGAGCCTTGGACGTCCTCATCTCCTCAAGTCGCCCTTCCGGGATCTTGGGGTCGGCAACAAACGTTTCTTTCTCAAGGGATAATTTAGTGTAATCTTTCGCCGTCACATCCGGCTTGATTTCAACTTCAGCCTCATAGGTAAACGCTTCACCTTTGTTGATGCCACTACTCTCGACAATACTTGGTTCACCGACAGCCGGGATGTCATTCTCCTGCAGAGCCTTGAAATAAGTCGCATTAATCAGGCTGGTCAAAACGTCCTGCTCCATCTGACCGCCATAATATTGTTCCAGGACAGATACGGGTATCTTACCAGCACGAAAGCCTTTGATCTTGGCTGTCTTGCCGATCTTCTGGAAAGCTTTACGAATTTCATTGTCGACCTGCTCTGAGGCGACCTCAAAGATCAGTTTCTTTTTGATACTGCTGACATCTTCAACTTTGACATTCATGCGCTCGCTCCTTGTTTCCTCTCCCAACCACTGTGCAGACTTAGCACAGAAACTGGCAACAATCTTAATAAGAATTTGTTCGCTGAAATAATTGGTGCGAGTGGGGAGACTCGAACTCCCACACCTTACGGCACTAGATCCTAAATCTAGCGTGTCTGCCAATTCCACCACACTCGCAATTTGATTTACAAACAATTAAGGCCCGACTTTTCCCGGGAGACCCGCCACAGACTGAGGGGTTGACGGGAAAAAACAGGCCCGAAAATTTATGGGGTGAGTGACGGGGCTTGAACCCGCGACATCCGGAGACACAATC
>JAGXHM010000081.1 GCA_024636155.1 Deltaproteobacteria bacterium | reverse complement strand
TTGGGGCCAGTGGTGGTGGTGGATGGCGAGTATCATGGCAATATAACGCCGACCGAGATAGCCGATGTCTTGAAAACATGTGCATGCAAGAGTGAGCTATCCGAGAATGAATGACCTGCTGCAAACCCAGCTGTTCGGCCCATCTTTCAGCTCCTTTTTGTCCCATAGCTACTGCTGTGAGCCTGCAAACGAGCTAAAAGCTGTTTTCAAACATCTGAGCTTTCGCTTCGGTCCTTATCCTCGGACAGCCCCCTAATGAGTAAGGGAATATTATGTCAAAGATAAATTCACCTGCCGAGCTGGAAGTCTTCCGCAAGGCAATCCTCTCCCAAAGGGATCCGAGTAAACCATGCATTGCTGTCTGTACCGGGTCCGGTTGTATCGCTCTTGGTGCGGCAAAGGTCGTTGCCGCTTTCAGGGCCGAGATCAAAGAGCTGGAGCTGGAAGATAAAATAGATATCAGAGAAACAGGTTGCCCTGGTTTCTGTGAGCGAGGCCCTCTGCTGGTTATTTATCCCGATGAGATCTGTTATCTTCGAGTGCAGCCGAGCGATGCAAAAGAGATCATCACAGAGACGGCGCTTGGCAAGAAGGTCATTGATCGATTGCTTTATGTCGATGCCGAAACGGATGAAAAGGTTGTCCATGAATCTGAGATTCCCTTCTACAAGAATCAGTTGAGACTCCTGATCGGCAATAATATCAAGATCGACCCGAACAACATTGAAGACTATTTAGCTCTTGGTGGTTACTCTGCTTTGGCCAAAGCTTTATTTGAAAAAGGTCCCGAGCAGGTCGTGGCAATGGTCAAAAAGTCAGGCCTGAGAGGACGGGGTGGCGGCGGATTCCCTGCCGGTCTTAAGTGGGAATTTACGCGCAATACTCCGTCGGAAACAAAATATGTGATCGTCAACGCCGACGAAGGCGATCCCGGGGCGTTTATGGATAGAGCTCTTCTCGAGGGGAATCCGCATTCGGTTCTTGAAGGGTTACTGATTGGGGCTTATGCCATTGGCGCACAGGTAGGATATCTATATGTGCGTGAGGAATATCCTTTAGCCGTAAAGAATGTGACCAACGCTCTCAAACAGGCGGAAGAATTCGGTTTCCTTGGGGAAAATATTCTTGGATCGGGTTTCGATTTCACTGTTGAAGTGCATCAGGGCGCTGGCGCTTTCGTTTGCGGTGAGGAAACCGCTCTCATCATGTCTCTTGAGGGCCATGTCGGTGAACCAAAATCACGGCCACCATTTCCCGCGGTGAAAGGATTAAGGGGCAAGCCGACCAATATAAATAACGTCGAAACCTGGGCCAATATACCCTTAATTGTAAATCAGGGAGCAGATGCTTTCTCTTCAGTTGGAACCGAGGGCAGCAAAGGCACCAAGATCTTTTCCCTGGTTGGCAAGGTGAAAAATACCGGTCTGGTAGAAGTGCCTATGGGGATCACCTTAAGGGAT
Source organism: Deltaproteobacteria bacterium (assembly GCA_024636155.1). Lineage (GTDB taxonomy): Bacteria > Desulfobacterota > Desulfuromonadia > Desulfuromonadales > BM103 > M0040. The sequence goes on along the minus strand of JAGXHM010000081.1, from coordinate 20,187 downwards.
ATAGTCTATAAGATCGGCGGTGGTCTCCCAGACGGCAAAAAATTCAAGGCAGTGCAGACCGGGGGACCGGCAGGTGGATGTATGCCTGAGAGCCTGCTGGATATGGAAGTCGATTTCGATCAACTCACCAAGGCTGGTTCAATGATGGGGTCCGGTGGGATGATTGTTCTGGATGAAGATACCTGTATGGTTGATTTCGCCAGGTACTTCCTCAACTTCCTGGCAGATGAATCCTGTGGCAAATGTGTCCCCTGTCGCGAAGGCGTCAAGCAAATGCTCAAAATCCTGACTGATATAACTCAAGGCCACGGTAAAGCTGGAGATCTTGAACTGTTGGAAGAGCTGGCCGAGGTCGCCGGAAGTTCGGCACTTTGTACTTTAGGCAAGGGCGCTCCCAATCCGGCGCTGAGCACGTTACGTCATTTTAGAGATGAGTATGAGGCGCACCTCAACGAGGGTAGATGCCCGGCGCTCTCCTGCAAAAAGTTGATAGCGTTCACTATCGATCCGAACAAGTGCAAGGCGTGCGGTGCCTGTGTCAAGAAATGCGCGCCAGAAGCGATCGAAGGCGGCAAGAAGTTGATTCACGTCATCGACCAGGATAAATGCACCAAGTGCGGCTCTTGTCTTGAGGTTTGTCCCGCAGCTTTTGGCGCGGTGAGCAAGATTTCTGGTGGGCCCGTGCCACCTGCCATCCCTGAAGAAGCAAGGAAAATAGGGTGAGGAAGTAAAAAATGAGTGAAATCATCTTGCAAATTGACGGAAAAGAAGTTGTCGCTAAAGAAGGAATGACCATTTTGTCTGCGGCCAGTAGTGTTGGAATATCTATTCCTACGCTCTGTCTTCATGAGAAAATGGAACCTTATGGCGGTTGCCGCATTTGTTCCGTAGAAGTAGAGTCGCGTGGCAGGTCGAGCGTCGTTGCTGCTTGTCTTTATCCAGTCGAGCAAGATCTTGTCGTAACAACCAGAACCGCGAAGCTGGATAGAATTCGCAAATCACTGTTGGAGATGATGCTGGCTCATGCTCCAGATTCACCTCAGTTGGAAGCATTGGCAGAAGAGTATGGTGCAGATAAAGATCGATTTGCGAAAGATGCTTCATTCTGCATTCATTGTGGGCTTTGTGTAAGATACTGTGCTGAGGTGAAGAAGGCTAACGCTCTTGGTTTTATCAACAGGGGAGCCAAAAAAGAGATCAGCTTCATTCCTGAGATAGCCTCTAAAGAGTGTTGGGACTGTAAGGAATGTTTTGAACTTTGCCCGACCTCAGCGTTGCAGGCCGCATATGTTTTAATTGAGGCTTTGGCCTCTCTTCCCGAGCCACCCGCCCCGTCGTGTGGGGGGAGTTGTAAGAGCCAGACGTAAATAGTGCGGCGAATCATCGTCTGTTGCTTGTTTTCCGAGTAACTGGGGGTAGCCTTGACGGTGAACCAGTTATTGTAAATTTTCTTTTTTAAATCGGGGGGGACACTGGATAACCGGTGTCCCCTTCTTGCAGATCACAGCCTGCAGTAGAGGCCCAGGAGTCATACGATGGAAACATACCGAGGATTTGAACAGGGGCCGATCAGGCCACCGAGCGAGGCCAACAGTCTTCTGCTGCGTCTGACTCGTAACTGCCCCTGGAATCGGTGCACATTTTGCTCGGTCTATAAGAAACACAAATTCTCTCTTCGTCCGGTTGAAGATATCATCCGTGATATCGATACCATCTACGAGCTGACAAGTGAACTGCAGCAGGGGCGTACGCTCTCGTTGAGCAACCTGAGCCCTGAGAAAGAGTCCGCCTATTATGCCGCCCGCAGCTGGGTCGCAACGGGGATGACCTCGGTCTTTCTCCAGGACGCCGACAGCCTGGTGCTAAAACCGGAGCAGACAATCCGCGTCCTGCATCATATCCGCAAACTCTTCCCGAGCGTGGAACGGATCACCTCCTATGGCCGCTCCCACACAATCGCCCGGATCAGCGACGACAACCTGCGAGAAATGGCTGATGCTGGACTGAACAGGGTCCATATCGGCATGGAGACTGCTTCTAATCAGATTCTGGACATGGTGCGTAAGGGTGCCAGCAAAGATCTTCATATCAAAGCCGGGGTCAAGACCAGAGAGGCCGGGATCGAACTCTCCGAGTATGTCCTGACCGGAATCGGCGGGGAGGAGTTCTGGCGTGAGCACGCTATCGAAACCGCCGACGCCATCAACCAGATCAACCCTGATTTCATCCGTTTCAGAACGCTGCACATCCGCGACTCACTGAATCTTTTCGAAAACTCCGAGGAGTTCAATTGGCAGCGACCGACCGACTTAACGGTCACAAAAGAGATCCTGCTGTTCCTCGAAAACCTCGATAGTATTACCAGCTGTATTAAGAGTGACCACATGTACAACCTCTTCCAGGAGATAGACGGAACCTTGCCGCAGGACAAAAATACCTTGCTGGGAGTGTTGCAGAAGTTCCTCGCGATGAAACCGCAGGATCAGGCCTGCTATCAGCTTGGCAAAAGGCTCGGTTACTTTGTGCAACTCAGCGACATGGTTATTCCAGGTCGCCTGGCCAAGGTGGAGAGTCTCTGTAGCGAGGCCGGGATTACTCCTGAAAATGTCGATGCGAAAATCAACACCTTGATTCAGGAGAGGATGCGAGAGGGGATGTGGTAACCCTCGGATGTAAATAAACGTTCGACTGCATCACTGCACCGGCCAAATTTTCACCTTGGTCTCTGTACGGGTTTACCTTTTAAAAAAACAAGCATCGCGATATGTTGACAGAGTTCGATCGACAACGGTTGTCGACGCATCTGACAGTCCGAGAACGTATCGGGCAGAAGAACTTTGAGGTGACCAATGCGGGAAAGGGCTGGCGAAGGTTGTGAAGAGAGTATGAAAATGGGCAAGATCGGCCACCGTCCCTACTGGGTTCTCAACCTTTCTCTTCTGATCAGAGCGGTACATCAGGTCGGTGCTGCAGTTTTTCTTGCGGCCTATCTACTTGATGCTATTCCTGGGCCACCGACGTTATATGTGGTTGTTGCTTTTCTCAGCGGCGGCCTGCTCTTTTTTACTGAATGGCTACGACATCGCCAATCTTACCGGGAAATGTCGGGGATGACCACCGTGGTGAAAGTCCTCCTCCTGGGGGCGGCATACCATGGTTATTTACCAATGCAGGCGACTGTACTCCTTGCCTTTTTTGTCGCTTCGGTCATAGCTCATGCACCGAAAAAAGTGCGGCACAGGCTCCTCTACTAAGAGATGATTGCCGGCTATCCATCCGTAATCTGCGATGCCGTCGTTAGTCTCTGCTCGTCTGTTGATCTGACAAAATCAGCCCCAAACCGACGGCAAGTTTTTCTTGACAAATAAACTGGTATAATGGTACTGATTTGTATAAATATTATGTATGGTACCAATCCTAGACGCTTGAGGAAGGTCGCCAAGCCTTTCTCTGGAGCCTGTAGGGGAGGAGAGAACTTCCGTTCCTGATGGTTAATAATAACTGACATGACCGCAGAGTGAAGAGTGATGGAAGGACAACCACCACGAAAAATTGTCCGTGTAGTGCACGGTCAAAGACAAGCTGCCGAGCGCAATGTTGTCGAGGAATATCCTCTGCGTTTGCGGGTTAATGGCCGCGAGTTGGCGACGCTGGTCTGTTCACCACACCAACTCAACTTTCTGCTTGCGGGCTTCTTTCGTTTGCAAGGTTTTATCGACAGCCTTGATGACATCCTTTCCATGGGGGTTTGCGATGATTATGGCCTGGCCGAAATGCGTATCAGGACAGAATTGCCGGAGCGCTTGCAACCGACCTTGACCTCCGGTTGTGGCACCGGAATCGCGTACAACCTGCCGCAAAATTTACTCGACATCTCTCAGCAGCGATCGCGCAGTTATAGCAGCGAAGCCCTGTTCCTTCTGATGAAAGAGTTGCAGACAGAAGCAGAGCAATATCGTAACCATGGCGGCATTCATTCTGCGGCCATTGGTGGTTCTGAGGGCCTTCTGCTCTATGCCGAGGATATCGGTCGCCACAACACCTTCGATCGACTTGCCGGTCAAGCTCTGTTCCAGGGTGTTGAGCTGCAGGACAAGATGTTGGTCACCTCCGGGCGAGTTTCCACGGAGATGGTTGCTAAGGCGGCGCGACTTGGTGTTGGCCTGATTGCCTCGCGTACTTCACCTACGGATAAAGCGATTGATCTCTGCGAGCAAGCCGGGATTACTCTGGTCGGCTATCTGCGTGGAAACACCATGGAAATTTACAGTCATCCGCAGCAGTTGCAATCTTAGAATCGCCACGAATGGCTACTGAAGAAACCAAACATGACGGCCAGCTTGAACTAAATAACCTTGCTCTTCGCCGCGGCTATTTTACCCTGCAGGTGAAGCAGTTCCGTCTTGAGACAGGAAGGGTGTATGCTCTGGCACTGCCACCGAAAGTCTTGCCGCCTGACGAACCGACTGCCAACCTCGATGTTGGTCAGGTTGCGGGTTTGGAACGCTCCGCGATTATTTTCCGTTGCACTTTAAAGCATTCCGGGCAGATGCCGTGGGAGAACGTCAGATCGGAATGATTGCTGAGGTACTTTTCCAGCTGATTCCAGGTGTCCAGATCATCCCTTATCTTTTTACAATAAGAGCAAATCGGAAGAATGCCCCGCAGGGTTTTGACTTCTGCCAGCGCCTGTGCAAGCTCTTTGTTGAGGCGCCTGACTTCCATCAGATCCGCATGTCGCGCCAGGGCTATGGTGATCGCCCTTTCCATCTCTCCGCGACGAGGCGGCTTGGTAAGGTAAGCGGATACGCCTGCCGCGCTGGCTTTTCGGAGTAGATCAGCAGATTCATAGGCGGTAAGAATGACAACAGGCGTCGGATAGCGTTCCTGGATCTCTGCCGCAGCGGCAATGCCGTCCAGTTCTGGCATCTCAATATCCATCAAAACAACGTCAGGCCTGGTTGAGCCGGTCATGTCAGCCGCTTGCCGCCCGTCGGCCGCCTTGGTTATGTTGCTGTAGCCGAGACTCTTGAGACACCTGATTATTTCTTCACTGATGAGGTAATCATCCTCTGCTACCAGAATGGATAGGTCTTTATTCACAATCAGGCTCCTTGTTTTTTTCTAGACCTTCCCGGGAAATAAAACATCTGTAACAGCGCCGTTTTCATTCCGGTAAACGATAGCGCCGCGCAGGCTCTGTCTGACAATTCCGTTAAGAAGATCAAAGCCGATGCTTGTCCCTGCATAGTCTCCATTGATGACCGCCTCCGGATATCCCGGCCCATTGTCGCTATAAACCATCCTGATTTTATCGTCCACCCTTGAAATGGCGATCGATATCTCCAGCGGCGAGGAAGATGTGACGGCATATTTAAAACTATTTGTCGCCAGCTCATTGAGCATAAGGGCAAGATAGTGGGCCTGGTCGCAGTTGACGGAGATATCCGCTTCTGTGATTTTTGAAGTCATATTATGGCCCACGCGTGAAGCTGCTAACATCTTGACAAGATGTCTGCATAGTTCACTGAACTTTATCTCCTGCCACTCTGCGGATGAGAGCAAACCATGCACGATGAGCAGACTCTCGATGCGGTTGTAAATGCTATCCAGAAGGGGTAGACAGTTGGTTAAGCCTTTTTGTTTCGCCAGGTCGCTTTCCTTGTGGATCAGGCTGATGACAGCCGTCAGATTATTCTTTACCCTGTGGCTGACCTCACGCAGAAGCATCTCCTGCGTCTCTGCATAGTGGTTCAGCTTGTCTCTCGAATGAATGCGGCTGATCCCCATAGCGACTTTGTCAGCAATCAATCCCAGCGCGTCAACCGTAAACTCATTGAGCTGATGGCGGGCGAACATGGCCAAAACTCCCAACAGCTGTCCTTCCTGAATAAGTGGATAACCGGCAAAGGAAACCATCCCCTCCCGTCTTGCCCACTCCTGATCATTGACAAGGGGGTCCCCGATAGCCGTATTGGTAAATTGTGGCCTGTGCTCTTCGGCAATGACACCTATCATGGATTGACCGACGGGGATCCGACCGTGCACCCCGTCGAGGTGGGTGTACATGCCGGCGCTGGCTTTAAGCTCCAGCACGTTTTCTTCCTGATTCAGCAGCCAGATCCGCGCAAAGGCCCCGTCAAGGTGCCTCACAACGTTTTCGGCGCTCGTCTGCAAGGCTGCCTGCAGTTCTCCTCCCTTTATCCATATCGAGGCCAGTTCCGTACTCAATTCCGTTAACTTCGCTTTCTCAGCCATCAACGTCCCAGCACGCTTGCGTTCGGTAACGTCGCGGCAGAGCGACATGATCCTGGTGGAGACTCCGCTTCCGGAAGCGGTGGCGTTGATCTCAACAGTTGTAATGTGTCCCTGCTTGTTGACGTAGTCCATCTCCAGATTCCAGACATAACCCTGCTCGCTGTATTTCTTAACCTCAGCGGCCTGACGCGCCAGGTCATATGGAGCGGTCCATTCAACCACGGGTTGGCCAATGATCTCCTCCAGCTTGTCATGGCCGGTAAGCCGGACATATTCTTGGTTGGCGTCAATGACGTTGCCACGGTGATCCAGAATGAGATAGCCGGTCCCGGTCGTCTCGATCAAGGTCCTGTATTTTTCCTCATTGAGTTGGAGAGTTTCTTTGGCTCGGGCTGCGAGATAGACGATGATTGAAAAGAGAATAATTAAAAAACTCACTGAAACCGTTGCCAGGATGCCGACCAACCTGCTGTCTCGGATACGATTTGCCAGGCTCAGAAGCACGATCGACCATCCCTCCTTGTCAATCAACTTTCTGGCGACAAGGTAATCTTGCCCTTTTATTGCGGTTTCGCTGCCATCGGCAATTTCCTTTTTAAATAAACCGCTTTCAATAAGTTCATTGCCGAATTGCTTGGAAACCAGCAATTGGTCCTGTCTTGCTTTGTCCAGCGGCCAGAGACTTTTTAATGCCAGCGCCGGTGAACTGGACAGGAAAATTATGCCGTCAGGATTGACGAGAAAACAGAACGGGTACTTGCCGAAATATGTCTCCAGTTCGTCTAGTTCCTTTTTTACCGTGACCACGCCAAGCAGTTTGCCGAGACTATCTTTAACCGGGGCGCTTGCATAGAAACCCCTTGTCCCGGAAGTAATGCCCAGCGCAAAGTAATGAGCGGGCTGACCCTTGGCCGCTTCCTGAAAGTAAGGACGGAAAGAATAGGATTTTCCTACAAAGCTGTCCGGAGCGTTCCGGTTGGAGGCGGCCACAGTCATGCCGTCGGCATCCATCAGATAGGTCACGGCAGGGATTAAGCTGGCATTGTAACGGTCCAGCACGCGATTGGCCTGTTCGAGACTCTGGTCACTTTTAGAGCTCAATGCGGCAACGATTCGGGCAGATCCAGACAGGGTCATAACGTCCCCTTCGATGTCTGCCAATATAGCGTTTATATACACGGACAGGGTCAATACGGAAGCCTGGCTTCCGCTGCTTATTTCCTCCCGGACTCTATTTTCAAAATAGTCCGTGGCAATCCAGCCGGCGACCGCAACGATCAACAGAAGGGTCACCGGTATCCAATATAAACGGTTTCTTTTATTCATGCGCAAGACCTCTGTATCTTTACATCGATTCCATACTCCCCCGCACGGCCTGCCCCATTTAAAATCGCATCGTGAAATTATATCAACATTGATGGCAAATGTAACTATTCAGCACCATCCTTATCAATAACCCGCGCACCTGAAACTACTGGCTATAGAGGTGTCGCTTAGGGGGCAGGCCCCTTAGCCTCTTTTCCTCTGCAAGGAAGGAGATGAAACTTTTCTTCCCAGCGGCCAGTTCTTCGCTTTGAGGGAGGCTAAAGTACTGCAACTCGTGTCGCGGGTTTGCCAAATAATGTTCTTCTGCGGTGCAGTTGAAACCTCCTGCTAATTCCACTCTACGGAATTCAATTCCAAAAAAAGTGTTGACTCGCGTCTTTTTACCGTGTAATCATACATTCACGATTCAACAATTAAAATCTGGAAACTGAGCTTTTGCCAAGGGTAGAAAAACCATGAGCGTCGAGGACAAAACGGTCAGCAAAGAGAAGGAACCTCAGGTCGTTATTGCCTTGGCGCGCGGCTTGAACGTACTGCGCAGCTTTCGCCAGGGGGATCGTTTCCTGGGGAACCAGGAGATTGCCGAACGCACTGGCCTGGCCAAAGCGACCGTCTCACGGCTGACCAACACCCTGACAACACTGGGCTATCTGAACCACTCCAAACGTTTTAATCAGTACAGCCTGGGCACCGCCGTTCTTTCGCTGGGCTATTCCATGCTCGGCAATATGGACATTCTCAAATCGGCCCGGCCGCTGATGCAGGATCTGGCCGACAATGTAGCAGCCTCCGTATCTCTGGCAGCCCGTGACGGTTTGCACATGGTTTACCTGGAAAACTGCGTTGCCCGTGCCAACATGATTGCTTTGCGCATCGATGTGGGCGCGCGTACCCGGATTGCCAATACTGCTATGGGTCGGGCTCTGCTCTGTGGCTTGCATGCGGAAGAACGAACTGAGCTTATTGCCGAGATCCGTCGGGCGACCCCGAAAGGTGAGTGGCTAAAAATCAAGGCAGGGATCGACCAGGGTGCCATAGATTACCGGGAAAAAGGCTTCTGTTTCTCTCTTGGCGACTGGCGCGAAAACGTGAACTCTATAGCCGTTCCGCTGATCCAGGCGGATGGCTCTGTGCTGTCAATCAATTGTGGTGGGCCGTCATGGCAACTCAGTGCCGAAAAACTTGAGAAGGATGTTGGGCCGCGGCTGGTAGAAATCAGTCGACGACTTGAAAATTTATAGAAGTCTGTAACGTGCAGTATGCGGCAGACGACAAACCACAAAAGTAAGCTCGGGAGGTTAACATGCAGTTCGGATTGACGGATGAACAACGGATGATGCAGGAAATGGCCAAGGATTTCGCAGCGAAAGAAATTCTTCCCACCCTCAAAGAAGACGAGGCAAATCACAAGTTCCGCCCTGAGCTAGTAAAACATATGGCCTCGCTCGGTTTCTTCGGTTGCGCTCTGCCTGAGGAGTACGATGGTAATGGCTTCGGCTTTCTCGAGTCAGTTCTCCTTGCTGAACAGATCGCCAAGGTCAGTGGCTCGTGGCGACTGCCTTTCAATATGCAGAATATCGGGCCTGCAGTAACTGTCAACAAATTCGGTACCGAGGAGCAGAAGCAACGCTTCATCCCCGACTGGGTCAGCGCTGAGTCTTTCGGTTTCTTCGCTATTACTGAACCCAACTCCGGCTCGGACGTTGCCAGCATGGGCACTACGGCCACCGATCGCGGTGACCACTGGGAAATCAATGGTCAGAAGATGTGGATTTCCAACGCACAAGTCGGCGACTGGGGCCTGCTTTATGCTTTCACCGACAAGAGCAAAAAGTACAAAGGGATGTCCTGTTTTATCATCAACCTCAAGGATAACGAAGGGATTATCACAGCCCCCATCGAGACCAAGCTTGGTCTGCACTGTGCGCCTACTGGAGAGATTGCCTTCAATAAAGCAAAAATTCCCAAGGACGCGGTTCTTGGTGACGTCGGCCAGGGCTTTCAAATCTGTATGTGGCAGCTCAACAACACCCGGATCAGTTGTTGCGCCGGAGCCCTTGGTATCGCTGGCGGCGCTATCGACGCCGCCATCGGCTATGCCAACGAAAGAACCCAGTTCGGCAAAAAAATCGGTTCCTATCAGATGATTCAGGCCCAGATCGCCGATATGGTTGCCGAGCACGAAGCTGCTCAGTTGCTGGTTTATCGGGCTGCATGGCTCAAAGATCAAGGGCTGCCAAACCAACAACAGACTTCTATCGCTAAACTCTTTGCCTCCGAAGCTGCTGTTCACGCCGCCAGCGATACGATGAAGATTTTTGGCAGCTACGGCTTCTCTACGGAGTACCCGGCTGAGCGTTTTCTGCGCGATGCCCAGTCTCTCCGGGTCGTCGAAGGGACCAGTAATATTCAGAAGACCATCATTGCTGGCATTGCCATGGGTGATGTTGCTAATCGCTAGTTTTGCTCACACTAATTGTTTCTGTTGCAACGCGAACAGATATGACAGGTAAGCCAAGGGAGTAAGAGATGGAGACAGATTGGTCCAAAGTATTGGAAGTCTTCGGTAGTGGAATTATCGGTGTTTTTCTGGTCATGTTTCTTCTGCAAATTCTGACGCAGTTGAGCACAAGGGTCATTGACGCTGTGGAAAACCGGGGAAAGAGTGCGGATGTAGAGACTGATCAGTCGGTCGTTTCAGCGAAGGACTAAGAGGGCACACCATGTTTGATATCTTTAAAGATCTTATTTTCTCCAGTGGTTTCTTCAGTCTGACCGGTGGCAATATGGTCATGTGGCTAATCTCCTTCGTGCTGATGTACCTGGCTATCAAGAAACAGTACGAGCCGCTGCTGTTGCTGCCGATTGCCTTCGGGATTCTCATCGTCAATCTGCCACTGACTTTCCTTATGGAGCCCGAGCACGGCCTGATCTGGTTTTTTTACCACTACGGTATCGAACTGGATATCATCCCGCCAATCATCTTTCTGGGGCTGGGAGCGATGATTGACTTCGGTCCGCTGATCGCTAATCCCAAGACTTTGCTGCTGGGAGCAGGAGCTCAAGCCGGCCTTTACTTCACCTTTTTTGCCGCCGTTCTGTTCGGTTTCGATCTTCAAGAGGCCGCCTCGATTGCTATTATTGGTGGTGCAGACGGTCCGACCACCATCTACCTGACATCCAAGCTCGCTCCACATCTGCTCGGTGCCACGGCGGTTTCGGCCTATGCTTATATGGCTCTGGTGCCGATCATCCAGCCGCCGGTAATGAAGTTATTGACAACCGAGCATGAGCGCAAGATTGTGATGAAAAAACTGCGTCCGGTCAGTAAGCTGCAACGGATCTGCTTCCCTATTGTTACCGCGATGACCATTATGCTGGTTGTTCCACCGGCGGCACCGCTGATCTCCATGCTGATGCTCGGCAACCTCTTTAAAGAGTCGGAAGTCGTTGAACGACTGACCAAAGCTTCTTCTAACGAGTTGATGAACATTGTCACAATTTTTCTTGGGCTTTCCGTTGGCGCCACCATGACTGCTGGTACTTTCCTGAACCCCAAGGTCTTGTTCATCTTTTTCCTCGGTCTCTTCGCCTTTATTGTCAGTACCTCTGCCGGGTTAATTGTCGCCAAGGTCATGAATCTTTTTCTTAAGGACAAGATCAATCCGCTGATCGGAGCTGCCGGTGTCTCTGCCGTACCCATGGCCGCGCGCTGTGTTCACAAGGTCGGTTCGGAGGCTAACCGGCGCAATTATTTGTTGATGTATGCCATGGGGCCGAATGTTGCTGGCGTCATCGGAACGGTGGTGGCCGCTGCCATCCTGTTGAAGAATTTGGGATAAGTTCGATGTTCTCGCAAAAACAGAGCATTAGCCACCCAGTCACCAAGACCCCAAGAATAGAAAGCATAAATCCGGTGGGTTCTCTTTGTGCCTTGGAGCCTTTGTGGCGATTCCTGGCTTTTTGCGAAAGTATCAATGTTAAACCGAAAATAAACTTTAACCTACTGGGAAAAAAGGAGAAAGCTAATGCCTGAACTACTCTCGCCTATTGCTGGAAATGTCTGGAAAATTCTCGTTGCTGTGGGTGATAAAGTCGAAATGGACGATGAATTGATTATTCTCGAAGCGCTGAAGATGGAAACTCCCATCTTCAGTGAAGATAACGGGACGATCACTGAAATCAAAATCAAAGAAGGCGACGCCGTCAACGAAGGAGATCTTCTGATCGTGGTTGGCTGATCTTAGCCCCAACAGTAAAAGGAATTTGCCATGTCACGCAAGCAAACACCGCTACGCCCGTATTTTGAGAAAATGTCTGAAATCGGTAAGGAACTCAGAGATGGCGAGGTGCGCCGCTCGCAGGCAAACGTTGATCTTGTCCGCGAGCAGGAGGAGATCATTGCCAAGGAAGTTCTGCGGGTAAAAAATGCCGGAATTCCAGCCGAGAAGATTCATCAGCGCGGTGGGATGACTATTTACGATCGTCTCGATTATCTGGTTGATGAAGGCACCTGGTCTCCTCTGCATACCCTCTATAACCCGACTGATAACGAAGAAGGATGTACCGGAGTTGTCGATGGGCTTGGCAAGATCGAAGGCAAGTGGGCGGTCATTATTGGTTTTGATAATAAAGTCATGGCCGGTGCCTGGATCGCCGGACAGTCCGAAAATATCCTTATGGTCACTGACTTGGCCAAACGCTTGAATATCCCTCTGGTCTGGTTGACCAACTGCAGCGGCGTCAAGCTCATGGAGCAGGAGACTGTTTACGCCGGTCGCCGTTCCAGTGGCGCGCCTTTTTATCGTCACGCCGATCTAAATCATCTGGGGATACCGATTCTTAACGGTATCTACGGCACCAATCCGGCAGGTGGCGGCTACCAGGGGATCAGCCCCACTATTCTGTTGGCTCATGATGGCGCGAACATCGCCGTTGGCGGCGCCGGTATTGTTGGCGGTATGAATCCCAAGGGCTATATCGATGAAGAGGCCGCTCAGGCGCTGATTGAAGGGACCAAGAACTTTCACGGTAAGGCTCCTGGCAGAGTTGAAACACATTTCGATCAGACCGCCTATTTCCGCGAAGCCCATGATACCGAACAAGGGGTTCTCGATGGCATCAAAGATTACATGCGCATGATGCCTGCTTACGATCCGATTATGTTCCGGGTCGCCGAACCTGCCGAGCCGAGTTTGAATAGCGAGGATCTTAACATGCTCCTCCCCGCCAACCAGAAACGCCCCTACGATGCAGTGCAGATCCTGGCGCGTCTTACTGATAACAGCGAGTTCATGGAATATCGCCCTGATTACGGTCGCGAGGTTTTTACCGGCATCGCCAAGATCGATGGCTTTCCGGTCGCCTTTGTTGGTAACCAGCAGGGTGTCTTCCCCGGCTATCCCGCATATGCCAATGGAGAATACCCGGGCGTCGGCGGCAAACACTATCGTGAAGGCCTTATCAAACAGGGTGAGTTTGTGACCCTCTGCGGGCGCGACAACCTGCCGATCGTCTGGCTACAGGATACCACCGGCATTGATGTCGGTGATCTTGCTGAAGAAGCGGAACTTCTCGCTTTAGGCCAGTCACTGGTCTATTCCATAGAACAGACTGATCTCGCCATGATGTGCGTTGTTTTACGCAAGGGAACTGCTGCAGCCCACTACATTATGTGTGGACCTCAGGCCAATAATAACAATGCTTTTACCCTCGGCACGCCGCTGACAGAAATTTACGTCATGCACGGCGAAACCGCCGCCGCGGCCTCTTATGCCCGTCGTCTGGTTAAGGAGAGCGAGGCTGGTAACGACCTCACCCCGACCCTCGACAAGATGAACCAGATGATTCAAGACTACCAGGACAAGTCGCGTCCTGCTTACAGCGCCAAAAAAGGCTTTGTCGACGAGATTGTCTCTTTAACGGATCTGCGCAAGTATATCCAGGCATTTGCCGGGGCTAACTACCAGAACCCAAAATCGATCACGCCGGTACACCAGATGCTTCTGCCTCGCATCATAAAGGGCTAGTTTGCCATTCGCTCAAGTCCCCGGGCAGCTCTGCCCGGGGCATACAGCGGCGAATTTGGCACTGCGTAACCGATTACCATAGGATCAGAAAACAAAAGAGGTTCAGTCATGAGTAAGGGGAAAAGACCACTAGGTATTACTGAGCTTGTGTTGCGCGATGCGCACCAGTCGCTGTTCGCAACCCGGATGAGGCTGGATGACATGCTCCCCATCGCGGAGAAGCTGGACAGGGTTGGCTATTGGTCTCTGGAAGTATGGGGCGGCGCCACGTTCGACTCCTGCATCCGTTACCTGGGTGAGGATCCATGGGAGCGGCTCAGGGCCCTGAAAAAGGCCATGCCCAAGACCCCGCTGCAGATGCTCTTCAGAGGTCAGAATATCCTCGGTTATCGTCATTACGCCGATGATGTCGTCGAGAAATTCGTTGAACGCGCGGCGGTGAACGGCATCGACGTCTTCAGGGTGTTTGACGCCATGAACGATCCTCGCAACCTCGAAACAGCCATTAAGGAAGTCATCAAACAGGGCAAACATGCCCAGGGTTGTATCTCCTACACAGTCAGCCCGGTTCATACTCTTGCCAAGTGGGTTGATCTGGCGAAGACCATAGAGGATATGGGCGCAAACTCGATCTGTATCAAGGATATGGCCGGCCTGATCACCCCCTACGCGGCCTACGAATTGGTCAAAAAACTTAAAAAGACTTTGGCTGTTCCAGTGCACATGCACTGTCATGCCACCACCGGCATGTCCACTGCCGCCTATCTGAAGGCTCTGGAGGCCGGAATCGACAACGTCGACACATCGATCTCTTCCATGAGCCTGACTTATGCGCATTCCCCTACTGAGGCTCTGGTTGCCATCACTGCGGAGACCGATCATGCCACAGGTCTGGATCTGGCTCTGCTGCAGGAGATCTCAGCCTATTTTCGTGAAGTGCGTAAAAAGTACGTCAAGTTCGAGGGTTCCCTCAAGGGAATTGACTCCCGAATTATTATGGCGCAGGTTCCCGGCGGCATGCTGACTAACATGGAAAACCAACTGCGTGAGCAAGGGGCCAGCGACAAGATAGACCAGGTGCTGGATGAGATCCCCACGGTTCGAGAGGATCTCGGCTTCCTCCCGCTGGTCACCCCGACCTCGCAGATCGTCGGCAGCCAGGCTGTGTTGAATATTCTGGCAGGAGAGCGCTACAAGACGGTTACCAAAGAAACAACCGCTGTCCTCAAGGGCGAATACGGTGCTACTCCAGCACCGGTGAACAAGGAGTTGCAGAAAAAAATCCTCAAAGGTGCGACGCCAATCACCTGCCGTCCTGCGGACCTGATTGAGCCCGAGGTGGTGAAACTTACCAGTGAACTGCGCAAAATAGCTGCCGAAAAAGCACTCACTCTAGCTGAACACGAGATCGAGGATGTGTTGACCTATGCCCTCTTTCAGCAAGTGGGGCTGAAGTTTATCGAAAACCGTGGCAATCCCGAAGCCTTTGAGCCGGTCCCGACCGGCGATGACCTTGTCCCTGTTGTTGCTTCGACAGTTGCAGGCGGCGAGCTCTTCACTGTCACTGGAGGCGGCAAGAGTTTTGTTGTTCAGGTAACTGGCGCAGAAGGTGCTGCCGCTGCAGCGGCTGCTATTACCGGAGCACCCGCCGGTGCCGCTACTCCTGCTGTTGCAGACACGGCTGTCGCCCATCTGGCCGGTAACATCTGGAAGATTGAAGTCGCTGCGGGGGACGAAGTTGAAGAGGGCGATCTGCTCTTTATTCTCGAAGCGATGAAAATGGAGCATGATGTCCTGGCTGAGAAATCAGGCGTTGTTGCTGAGATCCTGGTCAAGGAGGGTGCTGCCGTTGATCTTGGCGCAGCGCTGCTGAGCTTTGTTGGTGAAAAGACCAGCACGGCCCCTGTAGCACCCGATCAGCTTGATAATGCTCCTGCGCCTGACGTTGCCAATAGCGTTGTCGCGCCGCTGGCTGGCAATATCTGGAAGCTGGAGGTGACTGCAGGACAGCAAGTGCAGGAAGGCGACCTCCTTATCATTCTTGAGGCGATGAAAATGGAGAATGAAATCATCGCTGATCGAGATGGAACGATCAGCCAGCTCCTTATTCAGGAAGGTGATGCCGTCGATATCGGACAAGCTCTTTTGGTTCTTGACTGACACTCTGACTCAATATCCCCTTTTAAGATTTTATAGGGCCGCATTACGTTGATAGAAACAATAGTGAAACGATCATCTTCACTCTCTGCACTTTAAGAAAGGACTCACTTGTGTCTGATGATGTCATAAAGAAAACATCAGCAACTGCCGCTCTCTACTTCAACGGTGTCTCGGGAGAAAAGCCTTACGACCTGTGGAAGTCCTTTGACCGCGGGCTGGCCAAAGATCTCTCACTCTTTATTACCGGTCAGATGTATGCCCGGGAAGTTATCCCGCATCCGGTGCGCCAGATGGTCGCGGTTGCCACTCTGACCGTGCTTGAGAAGAGCGAAGAGCTTGAGCTCCATCTTAAAGCAGCACTGAACGTGGGGTGTAAGCCAAGGGAGCTCGCCGAGGTGATCTTTCAGACCGCCGTTTATGGTGGCGTGCCCGCCATGAATCAGGGCCTTAAGGCGCTGCGTACTGTTTTGGAAGAGCAGGGGATGTGGCCCCTTTGTAATGAAGACTGAAACTCCCTACACCAGAGTCACCACTGTTTCGTTAGAAGATTCTTCGGCTTTAGTGCCGACAGGTGTAGATGTAGGAAAGGCGGCCGTATTTACTTGACAATAAAAATGGTATTACGGTACCGTTTTGCCACACTAAAAGATTGCTCGACCTGGTAAATGAACTTTCGAAGCCTAGCATGACCTATTTTCAGAGAACGATCAGAATAGAAAAGGAGTAACACCATGGCTACAACAGATGAGATTATTGCCCAAGATGCGCCGTCCGAGTTGATCGATCACAATTTGATAGATCGCGATGTAGAGAGTCTGTGCGACGGCATGGTCCAGTATGAAAAGCGTCCAGCCAGGCGTCGTGACGGTTCTGTGGCAGAAGGACTCTTTAATGCCTGGATCATTTTCAACAATCCAAAACAGTTCAACTCCTATACGACCGACATGGTCAAGGCCACAATCCTTGCTTTCCGCCGCGCTTCGGTCGATCGCGAAGTCAATGCCGTGGTCTTTACCGCTGTAGGTGAGAAGGCCTTTTGTACAGGTGGTAACACCAAGGAGTATGCCGAATATTATGCTGGCAACCCTCAGGAATACCGTCAGTACATTCGGCTCTTCAACGACATGGTTTCGGCGATTCTCGGCTGCGACAAGCCTGTGGTCTGCCGGGTCAACGGCATGCGTATCGGTGGCGGCCAGGAGATCGGCATGGCCTGCGACTTCACCATCGCTCAGGATCTCGCCAACTTCGGCCAGGCTGGCCCCAAGCATGGCTCGGCGGCGATCGGCGGTGCGACAGACTTCCTGCCGGTGATGATCGGTTGTGAGCAAGCCATGGTTTCCGGCACCCTGTGCGAGCCCTTCTCGGCCCACAAGGCAGCCCGTCTCGGCATTATTGCCGATGTCGTCCCTGCACTGAAGATCGATGGCAAGTATGTTGCCAACCCGACTGTGATCACCGACCAGATGCTCGATGAATATGGCCGGATGATTCATGGCAATTTCAAGACTGGCACCGCCTTCAAGGCTGGTCGCGAACTGCTTGGTTCAGGTGAGATCGATCTGAGCATGCTCGACGAGAAGGTTGAAGAGCTCTGCGCAAAGTTGATTGAAACCTTCCCCGAGTGCATGACAAAAAGTCTCGAAGAGTTGCGCAAGCCGAAGCTCGAGGCCTGGAACAATAACAAAGAAAATTCCCGCGCCTGGCTGGCGCTGAACATGATGAACGAAGCCCGCACCGGCTTCCGCGCCTTCAATGAAGGAAACAAGGAGACCGGTCGCGAAATCGATTTCGTCAAGCTGCGTCAGGGCCTAGCTAAAGGAGTGCCCTGGACTGTGGAGCTAATCGAGAGTCTGATGCCTGGTTCCAAGAACTAAAGTAGTCTGCCTTTAAATAGACATTTAGAGAGGTAAATCATGAAGGATGTTTATGTTGTTGAGTCGTTGCGCACCCCTCAAGGATCCTTTGGTGGAGCCCTTGCCGATGTAGAGGCGCCGCGTCTGGCGGCAGCCGTTATCACAGAAATTCTGAAGCGCACCGGTCTGGCGGCGGAAAGTGTAGACGAGGTCATTGTCGGTCAGGTTCTCTCTGGAGGGTCGGGCCAGGCTCCGGCCCGGCAGGCGATGCGTTTTGCCGAACTGCCCGATGCTATTCCTGCCATGACCATCAACAAGGTCTGTGGAAGTGGACTCAAGGCAATCATGCTTGGTGCCGGTTCTATTCAGCTCGGCGATGCCGAGGTCGTCATAGCTGGAGGGATGGAGAATATGTCTCTGGCTCCGTACCTGCTTAAGCAGGGGCGCTACGGTTATCGAATGGGTAACGGCGAAGTGGTAGATCTCATGGTTCATGATGGGCTGCAGGATCCTTACAGCGGTGATCACATGGGAGTGATCGCCGAGGCCAGCGTAGAGAAGAATGGTCTGACCCGCGAGGAGCAGGATGAATTTGCTATTGGCTCCTACCGCAAGGCTCAGACGGCTCTGGAAAACGAAGCGTTTAGGGAAGAGATCGTCCCGGTTGTGAAAACCTCACGCAAGGGCGAGGTTATTGTTGATACGGATGAAGAACCTTTCAAGGTGAATTTTGATAAACTCCCGAGCTTGCGTGCTGTTTTCAAAAAAGATGGCACCATCACAGCCGGCAACGCTTCGACCATCAACGACGGGGCAGCTCTCACTCTCCTGGCAAGTGGTGAGGCGGTGAAGAAGTTTGGTCTCAAGCCCAAGGCACGGCTGGTGGCCTATGCCAGCAACAGCATGCATCCTGACCAATTTACCGAGGCCCCGGTAGGGGCGATCGAAAAGGTTTGCGTCAAGGCAGGTCTGCAGCTCAGTGACATTGATCTCTTTGAGATTAACGAAGCTTTTGCTGCAGTTCCCCTCATTGCCATCAAGAAGTTGGGTCTCGATGCAAACAAGGTGAACGTCAACGGTGGAGCGGTCGCTATCGGTCATCCGCTGGGGGCCAGTGGCGCGCGCTTGACCGCAACTCTGGTGCGCGAACTGCAGAAACGTCAGGCTCGTTATGGGCTGGTTACCCTCTGTATCGGCGGCGGCGAAGCCGTTGCCGCTATCTTCGAAAGAGTTCAGGAGTAAATCATGATCAATACAATTGCAGTCCTAGGTGCTGGACAGATGGGTAGCGGTATTGCCCATGTCCTGGCCCAAAAGGAATATGAGGTCATCCTTTTTGATATTTCTGACTCCCAGTTGCAGAATGCTTTGGCCGGAATTAATAAGAATCTTGAGCGCCAGGCAAATAAAGGGCTGGTAGATCTCGCCACGATCCCTTTCATTCTGGGGCGGATCCGAACCACCATGGTGATGAACGATCTGGCTGATTGTGACCTGGCCATTGAGGCGGTCACAGAAAAGGAGACACTCAAACTCGAGATCTTCAAAAAGCTCGATGAAATCGTCAAGCCGGAAGCGGTTCTGGCTTCCAATACCTCATCAATCCCCATTACACGCATTGCTGCAGTGACCAAACGACCAGAAAAGATTATCGGCATGCACTTCATGAACCCGGTGCCGGTCATGAAACTGGTAGAAGTGATTCGTGGTCTGGCTACGAGTGGGGAAACCTTCGAAGCTATCGGCGCATTGGTCGGGAAACTGGGCAAGGAGATGGCCGTTTCTTCTGATTATCCTGGCTTTATTGTCAACCGTATCCTCATTCCGATGATTAACGAGGCAGCATTTGCTCTCTTTGAGGGAGTTGCCTCAGCGGAGGATATCGATAAGGGAATGAAGCTTGGGACTAATCAGCCTATGGGACCGCTGACCCTGGCTGATTTTATCGGCCTCGATACCTGCCTGGCAATTATGGAAGTCCTCTATGCCGGGTTCAAGGATCCCAAGTACCGCCCTTGTCCACTTCTGGTCAAGATGGTTGAAGCTGGTCGCCTTGGTAGAAAAAGCGGGCAGGGCTTTTACCACTACGGAGATTAATTATTCAGCATCATGCGGCGCGTTGCGGCAGGGCGCTGCCATTGCCTGCGTCCAACGTGATCGATCACTTAACTTACCGCAGCCAACACCAGCCTCCCATCGCAGCAGGGAGTTGAGAATAATTGCCCACTAGTAATGTAAGGATCAAGCATGGAATTCACCCGAGAAATCTACTGGAATGTTGGTCATGGTGCAGGCATTCTGCTGCCGATGTATCTGCTGACCTTTGCTGCAATTGCCGTCCTGGTCAGCGCCTTCATGAAGCGGATCAAAGTCTACAGACAGGGACAGTCGGTTGACCGCCTTGATCAACGGCCGCTCCGGATTGGCAACATGGTCAAAAATATGTTGCTGCAGAGCAAGGTGCTTCGGGTCAAAGGCCCTGGCTTGGCACACGGCTTGTTTTTCTGGGGCTTCTTTCTGCTCTTTATCGGTACCTGCCTGATCGTTGTTCAAGCCGA
>JAGXHM010000080.1 GCA_024636155.1 Deltaproteobacteria bacterium | reverse complement strand
GTGGAGGTAGAGTGGATCTCCGTCGATAGCCTGAGCTCAGGACTCAGCCTGCCGCAAGCCTTGAACCTGCATGCCCATTACTGTGATCTGGTCGTGGTCAGTCAGACGGATTACAGCGCTCCAGACCGTACCATTCCGCCTGAGTTGCCGGAAATTGCTGAGCTCGGCTCCGGTCGCCCAGTTCTGATCGTGCCGTACGCTGGGCATTTTCCGACTCTCGGCAAGCGAACTATGCTCGCCTGGCGGGGTGGCCCTGAATCCTCGCGGGCCTTGCACGATGCTCTGCCGCTGCTTCAAGAGGCTGACTCGATCAAGGTAATCACCATTCAGGGGCGCGGAGGAGATGAGGCTTATCGGGCGCACAATGCCGACATCTGTGGTCACTTGAAGCGTTACAATCTGCCGATTTCCAGCGATAAACTTTATGCTGGCGATTTGAGCGTCGGTGATTTACTTTTGAGTCGTTGTGCCGATGAAGGGATTGATCTGTTGGTTATGGGTGCTCTGTCACGTCCGCGACGTGGTCAACAGACTCTTGGTGAGGTTGGTTGCCACTTGCTTGAATGTATGACCGTGCCGGTTCTGATGTCGAATTAGGCATTCTTCGGAAGCGCTCAAAAGTAGAGCAGCAAGAGCCTCGGGGCACTCAAATCTGGGTGCCCCTATTGTTTTTCGACGGTCGTACGGAGTAGAATAAAGCATCAAACGCTTGGCACGGATCGATTCTCTTTTATAGGTACGGGCTCGAAGGATAAAGGTCATGGCAAAAGAGCAGAACATGAAATTGGTGCCAGAACGTAAGCCCGCCGCAGAGGGAAATTTTTATGTGGCATGTAGGAATGTGATCGGGCCAGGGATGAACGAACGCATACAGCGTCTGCGCAAGCTGAGTGTTGAAACAGAGCCGAGCCTTTCCATTGAGCGGGCTTTACATGAGACGGCTTTTTATAAAGAGAATTATGGCAAGTATTCGGTTCCGATGCTGCGCGCCCTGAATTTTCACGATCATTGTCAGAAGAAAACGCTTTACATTGGTGATGATGAGTTAATTGTTGCCGAGCGCGGTCCGCGCCCCAAGTCGGTACCGACCTTTCCCGAATTAACCTGTCACAGTGTTGAAGATTTTCATATTCTTAATACCCGTGATCAACAGCGCTACACCATCAGTGATGAGGATGTGGCGACTTATGCACGTGAAGTCATTCCCTATTGGCAAGGCAAGACGATTCGTGAACGGATTTTCAGCCACGTTCCTGATGAATGGCGCGCGGCTTACGAGGCAGGTCTCTTTACCGAGTTCATGGAGCAGCGCGCGCCGGGGCATACGGCCCTTGATGGTCAGATCTATCGCAAGGGGATGCTCGATTATAAGCGGCAGATAGCTGACGAGATCGCCTCCCTAGATTATCTTAACGATCCGGAAGCCACGGATAAGGCTGAAGAACTCAAGGCAATGGACCTCTCCTGCGACGCAGTGATCGTCTTTGCCGAGCGACATGCCGTTTTGGCTGAAAAAATGGCTCACTCGGAGAGCAATCCACAGCGGATTGCCGAGTTGTCCAAGATTGCCGAAGTTTGTCGTTGGGTTCCTGCCAATTCTCCACGTACTTTCCGCGAAGCAATCCAGATGTACTGGTTCGTACATCTCGGTACCATTACTGAACTGAACGGCTGGGATGCCATGAACCCCGGGCACTTCGATCAACACCTGGCACCTTTCTACGCGGCGGAGTTTGCTGCCGGAACTCTGAGCCGTGAAGAGGCCAAGGAATTGCTTTGCTGTTTCTGGATCAAGGTCAATAATCATCCTGCGCCGCCAAAGGTCGGTATCACGGCCCGCGAGAGCGGTACCTATAACGATTTCACCAATATCAATATCGGTGGCATTACCACTGATGGCAAGGATGGCGTCAGTGAGGTCTCCTACCTCATGCTCGAGGTGGTCGAGGAATTGCACATCCTGCAGCCCGGCAACTCTGTGCACGTCAGCAGCAAGACTCCTGACCGTTTCCTTGAAGCGGCCTGCAAGGTGATTCGACAGGGGCACGGATATCCATCAATTTTTAACCCGGATGTTTATGTCGTTGAGTTGTTGCGCCAAGGTAAAACGCTCAAGGATGCTCGTGAGGGCGGCTGCAGCGGCTGCATCGAAGTCGGGGCTTTCGGCAAAGAAGCTTATGTGTTGACCGGGTATCTTAATGTGCCGAAGATCCTCGAAGTTACTTTGAATAATGGTGTCGACCCTGTCACCGGTAAGATGGTCGGGATTGAGACCGGAGATCCGGGTGACTTTGCCAGCTACGACGAGCTTTATGCCGCCTTTGTCAGACAACTGAATTTTATCGTCGATACCAAAATTCGTGTCAGCAATTATATCGATCGCATGTTTGCCAAATATGCTCCGGCGCCCTTCCTCTCAGTTGTGATCGAGGATTGTATCAGTAAAGGTAGAGACTATTACGATGCCGGGCCGCGTTATAATACCAACTATATTCAGTGCACTGGTCTTGGTACAACGACAGACAGTCTCTCCGTACTCAAGAAGCATGTTTTCGAGGAGAAGACGTTTAGGATGGAGCGCCTTCTTGAGGCTGTGAATCAGAATTTCGCAGGAGAAGAGTTTGTGCGGCAGACCGTTATCAACAAGACACCCTTCTTTGGTAATGATAACGATTTTGCCGACGACATCGCCCTGCAGATTTACGCGGATTTGTTTGCTGCCATTGATGGCAAACCAAACGTCAAGGGTGAAGTTTTTCACCTCAATATGCTTTCCACCACCTGTCACATCTATTTCGGCAAAGTCATGGGGGCGACTCCCAACGGTCGCTTGGCCGGCAAGTCGATCTCTGACGGTACTTCCCCGTCGCATGGTGCTGATACCCATGGTCCGTCGGCTGTGGTGCGTTCCTTGACCAAGCTCGACCACACGCAGTCTGGCGGCACCTTGCTCAATCAGCGTTTTTTGCCGAGCCTGCTTAAGAGGGATGAGGATGTGATTCGTTTAGGCCAGTTAGTGCGTAGTTACTTTACTCTGGGTGGCCACCATATCCAGTTTAATATTGTCGACACAGCAACCCTGAAAGCGGCCCAGGAGACCCCAGAAGATTATAAGGACCTGCTGGTCCGTATGGCCGGTTACAGTGACTACTTCAACGACATGAATGCTGACCTGCAGCAGGAAGTGGTTGAACGCACGGAAAACGAATCGTTCTAGAATGTTGAAGCCCCTGGTTTTTGACATCAAGCGGTACTCAATCAATGATGGCCCGGGCATTCGTGCCACGATCTTTTTTAAAGGTTGTCCGCTGAATTGTCTGTGGTGCCATAATCCGGAAAGCATCTCACCTCAAGTTCAAAAACTCTTTACCACCTCCAAGTGCATTCGTTGTGGAGAATGCTGTCGGGTTTGTCCCGTTAACGCATGTCGTCTGACTCCTGAGAGTGTTGTTACAGACAACGACCTTTGTATTCTGTGCGGACAATGTGCTGAGGCGTGTCCGACTCTGGCGATTGAGATGTCGGGTCGCTACCGTTCGACTGAGGAGCTTCTCGCCATTATAAAGAAGGAGCGACCTTTCTTTGATCAGTCGGGTGGTGGCGTTACCTTTTCTGGAGGGGAGCCGTTGCTCTATCCGGAGTTTCTGGTCGAGATCCTTGATGCTTGCCGAAAACAGGGTATTCACTGCGCGATTGATACTTCTGGTTTTGTTGAAACCGAAACACTTCTCAAGGTGGCTCAATATACGGATCTGTTCCTCTACGACCTTAAGATGGTCGATCCGGAAAAGCATAAGCGCTACACGGGCGTCGCTAATCGATTGATTCTCGAAAATCTCCAGGCTCTGGCTGGGGAGGGTGCTGATATCCAGGTGCGTATCCCTCTTATCGGCGGGGTCAATGATGACGAAGGCAGCATTGTGGCTGCAGCTGCTTTTGTCGCCAGTCTGCCGGGCGAGAAAAGGCTGGTCAGCCTGCTTCCCTTTCATGATGTTGCAGGGGGGAAGGATGAGAAGCTTGGCCAGGCGCGTGATTTGAGTGCGCTCTATGAGCCGGATCAGGAAACTTTACAGAGGGTGATAGAGGTTTTTTCTGGTTATGGTTTGACTGCGTCTGTTGGTGGTTAGTTGTTGAGGAATTTTTATGCGTCTATGCATTATTAGCGTTTTTGTTGATCAGCATCTGTGTTTGCATAAAACAGGATAAACCTTTGTATTATTAGCATTATGAAGTTTTTATGCCTTGTGTGTTCTATGCATAAACGCATAATATCTATGTCTTTGGAAGACGACTCCTTGCCTCTTTTTATCTCCCCATAAAACAAAAAGCACAAATAACAGCAATAAATTTACTTAGCCCTAATCTCTTCTACCTGTGGGCTAAAGATGCCTGTTTTAAGGTGTTTAGGCTCTTCATCTGGATGATGTCGTCGTGCTCTGTTGTTCTCTAACGACGACCTATCGGAGTTAGATATGTAAGAAAAGAGCCACTTGGCATCTTGTTTGCTCTTAAAGATATGTCAGAATGACTTGGTACGCTGTGCGTCCCGTCACGCAAGCAGCATATAATGATTTTTTAACATAAAGCTCTCTACGAGAAAGGTGCCCACCATGAATCTGCTCAACAACGCCATACTTAAAGTTCCGACACCAGTCAATGAGCCTGTCCACAGCTATGCACCAGGATCTTCTGAACGTGCTCTTCTCAAGGCGGCTATTGACGAAATTGCCTCGAAGAAGGTTGAGATCCCCCTGATTATCGGTGGCAAGGAAGTACGTACCGGCAACATGGGTAAGATCGTCATGCCTCACGATCATCAGCATGTGCTGGGCGAATACCACATTGCAGGTGAAAAAGAAATTAACATGGCGATTGATGCTGCGATGGCGGCCAAAGAGGGCTGGGCCAATCTGCGTTGGGAAGAACGCGCTGCAATTTTTCTGAAAGCGGCCGAACTGCTCTCAGGTAAATATCGCTACATGATGAATGCGGTCAGTATGCTTTCCACCAGCAAAAGTGCTTACCAGGCTGAAATTGACGCCGCCTGTGAGCTGATCGACTTCCTGCGCTTCAATGTCTACTTCGCCCAGCAGGTTTATACGGACCAACCGCTTTATTGCTCGAAGGGGTTGTGGAACTTCGTGCAACAGCGTCCTCTTGAAGGCTTTGTCTTTGCTGTCGCGCCGTTTAACTTCACTGCTATCGCCGGCAACCTTGCCACTGCACCAGCCATCATGGGCAATACGGTTTTCATGAAGCCTGCGTCGTCATGCGTTTATACCCCTTATCTCTTTATGCAGATCCTCAAAGAGGCCGGGATGCCAGACGGTGTTATTAACTTTGTGCCGGGCCCCGGTTCGATGGTTGGCAAAGCCTGTCTTGATCATAAAGATCTCGGTGGAATTCACTTTACCGGCTCCACCGGCGTCTTCCATCAAATGTGGCAGACCGTTGGCAGCAACATCGCAAAGTACAAGTCGTATCCGCGCATTGTCGGTGAAACTGGCGGCAAAGACTTCATCGTGGCCCACAAAAGCGCCAATCCTGAGCAACTGACAACAGCGATCATCCGTGGTGCTTTTGAATTCCAGGGTCAGAAATGTTCCGCTGCCTCACGCGCCTATATCCCGAAAACACTCTGGGGCCAGGTTCGTACGCAGCTCGAAACCGATATGGGTACGATCAAGATGGGGCCGCCCAAAGATTTCAGCAACTTCTTTAATGCTGTTATCGACAAGTCTGCCTTTGCGACGATTACCGAATTCATCGATTACGCCAAAGAGGCTTCTGATGCCGAAGTGATTATCGGTGGTGGTTACGATGACAGCAAAGGGTACTTTATCGAGCCGACCATAATCCTGACCTCGAATCCTCATTTCCGTACCATGGAAGAAGAGATCTTTGGTCCGGTTATGACAATTTATGTCTATGAAGATGACAAGTACGAAGAAGCCCTCGAGCTCTGTGACAAGACCTCGATCTACGCTCTGACTGGTGCCATCTTTGCGACCGAACGTGAAGCTGTGAGTCTGGCGATGACCAAACTGGAGAATGCCGCTGGTAACTTCTACATCAACGACAAGCCGACCGGTGCCGTTGTTGGCCAGCAGCCTTTTGGTGGTGCCCGAGCTTCCGGTACCAACGATAAGGCTGGCTCGTATCTGAACTTGGTTCGTTGGGTGTCACCGCGCACCATCAAGGAAACTTTTGAAGCACCGACGCACTTCGCTTATCCCTTCATGGACGCTGAATAAAATCAATCGGGGGCAGTAGTACTGCCCCCCACGAACCTGTATTTTTTAAGTCGGAGGACGTCATGTCCATTTTTAACTTCCTTGTTTCAAAGACCATAATGCACGTGCCCGGCCCGATCGTAGGTTTTTTTGCCAAGGGTTATATTGCTGGTGAAGATCTCAAGGCTGCGGTCTTGACCACAAAGGACCTCAACAGTAAAGGGATGATGGCGACCATCGATATCCTTGGCGAGTTCATCAAGACCAGAGAAGAAGCGACCTTTTTCAAGCAGCATTGCCTTGACATCCTTAACAGAATTGACAAGGAAGGCCTCGATGCCAACCTGTCGCTCAAGCCGAC
The DNA here is from genome assembly GCA_024636155.1 of Deltaproteobacteria bacterium. Taxonomy (GTDB): domain Bacteria; phylum Desulfobacterota; class Desulfuromonadia; order Desulfuromonadales; family BM103; genus M0040. Next base: position 36,310 of record JAGXHM010000080.1, on the reverse strand, counting down.
CCAGATGGGCCTGGAACTTGACAAGGAATTTGCTTTCGACAACATCCGTGAGATCGTTGCCCTGGCGGCGAGCTTGAACAACTTTGTTCGGATTGATATGGAAGATCACCCCTGTACTGATGACACGCTCGAATTTTTCCGCCGCTTGCGTGAAGAATTTACCGGTCATGTCGGTGTGGTGGTGCAGTCCTATATGCGCCGCACCCTCGAGGATGTCGAAAATTTAAGCGATGGCCCGCTCAACTTCCGTCTTTGTAAAGGAATCTATAACGAGCCGCGCGAGGTTGCTTATAAGGACATGGCGATCATCAATCGCAACTTCGTTGAATGTCTGGACAAGATGTTCGAAAAGGGGGCCTATGTTGGTATCGCTACGCATGACGAAAAGCTGGTTTTTGAAGCGGAACTATTGGTCAAGAAATTCGGTCTGAAACGAGACGAATACGAGTTCCAGATGCTGCTCGGTGTTGACCCGGAATTGCGTAGCTTGATTGTCAAGGCCGGTAATCGTTTACGGGTTTATGTGCCCTTTGGCAAGTCATGGCTGCCTTATTCCAAGCGGCGCCTTAAAGAAAATCCAAGTATAGCTCAGCACGCTTTGCGACAGATGCTCGGTATGAAGTCAAAGTCTGTTTGAAGCCAGGCGGAATATGATGCTTCGAAGGAGGATGTCACTTGTTGGCATCCTCCTTTTCGTATAAGTTGTCCCTTGGGATTGTCCCCGCACGGGGACAGTCCCTTTTGCTACTTTGCGGGGACAGCCCCGTGAGAGACCGGGACAGTCCCCTCTATGACCCAACAGGCAACGCTTAAAACCATCTATCGCCTCTGGTGGCCACTCGCTTTAACGTGGCTGATGATGGCAGTCGAAGGGCCCTTTCTGGCGGCAATTATTGCCCGCATGGGAGAGAGTGCCACGAATCTGGCTGCTTACGGTATCGCCTATGCCTTCGGCCTGATCACGGAAGCGCCGGTGATCATGCTCCTGAGTGCATCAACGCGTCTGGCCAGGAATCGTTGTGATTATCTGCGCTTGCGATCATTCTCCGTTGCACTGTGTGGCTTGGTCACGCTGTTGCTTCTGTTGCTGCTCGTGCCAGCTGTTTTTAACCCTTTAATGACAACGCTTCTCGGTTTGTCCTCCGCTCTCTCCATTCATGTTAATCAGGCGCTGTGGTTGCTCTTGCCCTGGCCAGCGGCCATCGGTATGCGTCGCTTTTATCAGGGGGTGCTGATCGCTCACCATCAACCGGGGAGGGTTGCTTTTGGAACGCTGGTCAGGCTTGTGACGATGTCTTCAGCGGCCTTTTCCCTCTGGTCTTTCAGTACGCTGCCGGGGGCAAGCCTCGGGGCGTTCTCCTTAAGTGCCGGTGTCGTAGCAGAGGCGCTGGCAACCCGTTGGCTGGCCAGGAGAGCTATTGCTACGTCTATCGCTGAAAATGGCGATGAAACAGTCATGACGTCCTACCTCGACTTAAGCCGTTTTTACTTGCCTCTGGCCATGACACCTCTGATCGGCTTAAGCGTTCACCCGATGGTGACATTTTTTCTTGGTCACAGCGCCAGAGCGCTTGAATCACTGGCGATTATGCCGGTCCTCTACGCACTGACGTTCCTGTTTCGTGCGATCGGTCTCTCTTTCCCCGAGGTCGCCATCGCCACCTTGAGAGATGGCCAACAGAATCGTACCGTTGTTAAAAGATTTGCGCTTTACCTGGCACTTGCGCTTGGTGGTGGCTTGTCCTTAATTGCTTTTACACCATTGAACCTGATCTGGTTCGCGACTCTCTCCGGTTTATCCTCTGAGTTGGTGCGGTTGGCGATTCCTCCATTACAGATCATGGCGTTTTTCCCGGCATTGACCGTTGCCATAGGTTACCAGCGAGCGCTTCTGATTGATGCCGGAGTGACCCTCCCGGTCACTTTGGCAACTGCGATTGAAGCCCTTGGAATTTTTTCTATTCTGACGGGGCTTGTACTATACTCTGCGCTTCCCGGGATAACCTCGGCAGCACTCGCTTATCTGTTTGGCAGGATGCTGGCGTTGGTCTATCTCTGGTGGCCGTGTTCGGCCCTCTCTAGCCAACCTTCCTGACTTGTTTTAGCGTGGTCTACTTGGAGTTATTTGATGCAAGAAAATGATTCACGCTCAGGTGTCTGGTTTGTCCTGATGGCGGCCATGTTGTGGGGCACCACCGGAACAACGCAAGCCTTTGCTCCTGTCGGTTTCGATCCGATGGTGATCGGGACTTTACGTCTTGCCCTTGGTGGTGTTGCTATGTTGCTGATCGTACTGGTAACCAGCGGCGTGTCACAGTTAAAAGGCTGGCCACTCAAAGCTACGCTTACTGCGGCAGTCTGTACTGCACTTTATCAGGCTTTCTTTTTTGCCGGGGTTGCCAAAACCGGGGTTGCCGTCGGCACTATTGTCGGTATTGGCAGTGCGCCAGTTGCCGGTGGCGCTCTTGGCTATTTTTTTAGAGGCGAGAGACCTGGACGGAGTTGGTTTGTCGCAACATCCCTCGCGATAGTTGGTTGTGTTGTCCTGACTCTGAGTAGCGGTGGTGACGTCGTGATTGACCTTGCAGGTGTCGCCCTTGCCATCGGTGCTGGCATCGCCTACGCGGCTTATACTCTGGTTATCAAAGGTCTGTTGGAAAAGCATGAGCCGAATGCTGTTGTCGCCGTTGTCTTTTGTCTCGGCGCCCTTATGCTTGCTCCCTTGTTGATCGGTCGAGACATGGCCTGGTTGGCGAGTCCACGCAGCATTGCAGTTATCCTGCACCTTGGTTTGGTAACCGCCGCTCTTGCCTACTGGCTTTTTACCCGGGGCTTAAAACGCGTGCCGGTGGCCACCGCGGTCACCTTGACCCTGGCAGAACCTCTGACGGCAGGTCTCTTGGGGTTTCTGGTCTTGGGAGAACAATTGAACACAACCTCTTTTGTCGGTATCGCCTTGATCTTCTCCGGTTTGGCGGTTCTCTCTCTGGGTGGACGTCCGACACCGAAAGCCCCGGCAGAATTTGGAGGTTGACCGCGTGGTTGATCAGCGCAAGGCTTATATCTACGCTCTCGGTGCGGTGTTGATCTGGTCGACAGTTGCTTCTGCGTTCAAAATATCGTTACGCACCTTGTCGCCTGCCCATCTGCTTCTTTATGCCAACCTGGTCTCTGTTTTGCTGCTTGGCGGTATTCTTCTCTGTCGTCGAGAGCTTGGTCTCGCGTTTCCGAAAAGTAAGCATGAGTTTCTACATTCAGCATGTCTTGGCATACTCAACCCCTTCCTCTATTATCTGATCCTTTTTAAAGCCTTTGACCTCCTGCCTGCTCAGGAAGCGCAACCACTCAATTATACTTGGGCGATAACGCTATCTGTACTCGCCGTGCCGCTACTCAAACAGAAGCTTGGTCTGCGTGAGATTGTTGCAATCCTGGTCAGCTACTGTGGTGTTCTGGTGATTTCAACTCGAGGAGATTTGTTCGGTATGAACTTTACCGATCCGCTCGGTGTTGCTCTTGCCTTGGGTAGCACTATTGTCTGGGCGCTTTATTGGATTTACAATGTCAGGGATAGCAGACCACCCTTAGCTGGTCTGTTTATGAATTTTCTCTGTGCGTTACCACTTATCTTGATCTATTGCCTGGTCTTCACCGAAATGCAGGTCCCTGATCTGACCGGATTTCTGGGCGCAGTTTATGTCGGCTGCTTTGAGATGGGGGTTTCTTTTTTTCTCTGGCTGCAGGCATTGAAATACACCTCCAGTGCGGCTCGGATCAGCAGTCTGATTTTTATCTCGCCATTCATCTCTCTGGTGCTGATTCATTTTCTGGTTGGTGAAGAGATTTTGCCGTCTACTTTTTATGGGTTGATTTTGATTGTGGTGGGGTTGATTCTGCAGCAGGTTGTTAGGAATGTGGAACCGAGTTGAAGCCTGTGTTGGGAATATCTCTTTGCATAGCATGCTGTCTCCTCTCCTTGTTTGTTTGAGGCGACAACTATGGTGACACATGAGGGAGCCGTACTGTCAAAAGTTTTCTTAAAGATCACCACTGATGAGACGAAAATCAGCGTATTACTGGTAAAGACATTTCGGGCGCACCTTGATCAACAAAACGAGAGCCACTAGGGTTTGTCCTTTGTGACCATCTCTTTTGGTCAATGGGTTGTCGAAATTGCCGTACCAAAAAACTCTGATAGTATGGAAGAACGTTTGAAACACCACTGGCATAACACTTATCCTTGTAAACGCTCAACTTAAAGGAGTCCATGATGGCAGCCAAAAAGATCCTGATGCTGGTAGGCGATTTCGTCGAAGACTATGAGGTAATGGTACCCTTCCAGGCACTTCAAATGGTTGGTCACACGGTCCACGCTGTCTGTCCTGGCAAGAAGACGGGAGATTCGGTACGTACGGCGGTACATGATTTTGAGGGTGACCAGACTTACAGTGAAAAACCAGGCCATAATTTTGCTTTAAATGCGGCATTTGACGAGACTAAGGCCGAAGACTATGACGCTCTGGTTATCCCCGGTGGTCGTGCGCCAGAGTACATTCGTCTCAACGAAACCGTATTGAAGATCGTGCAGCATTTTGCATCGAGTAACAAACCGATCGCGGCAGTTTGTCATGGTGCTCAGGTATTAGCTGCAGCGGGAGTTCTTAAGGGTCGGTCCTGTTCCTGTTATCCTGCCGTCGGGCCGGACGTCACGATCGCTGGTGGGAAATTTATGGATATTCCAGTTGACCAAGCCCACGTTGATGGGAATCTGGTCACTGCCCCAGCTTGGCCTGCTCATCCAGACTGGCTCTCCAAGTTCTTAAAAGTTCTTGGCACGAAGATCCAACTCTGAGTTTACAGCAAGTGGCAGCCCGACATAATGGTTTGGAACTGTGAGGGAATTTTCTCACGACCTTCACACGGGAAAGTCTTGGAGCTGACGTCATCAGTTAGACGGGTCTATACCTCTCTGCTTACTTTTAACCATGACTCATCCTGACGTTGAGTAGACAACGGCCACTTAATTTGTTCATTAGGATTACTCTACACTGCAGAAATACCGTCAGTCTGAAGGACTCGAGCCAGGTTGAAACCCGTTGGCTCTGCTTCGTAAACAACACCGGCAATGAGTATTTTAAGGTGGTGATACTGCTCTACGAGTTTCTCTGGGTGCAATCGTCATATATGTGGATCGTGAACTGATCCTAAATCCGGAGCATTGACTCGCAACAGCAGATAGATTAGAAAAGACAATAACGTAATGAAGGAGCTTTCCCCGTATTCAATCCTTCAATGGGGCCAAATCTTTAAGGCGTGCATTAATCTTTGATGTCAAAACTCGATCCGGAGCAATTAGTCCTTTCATGGTTGGATGAGTTACCGAAAAGGTACCGAAACGCACTTATATGCCAATGTATCTTTATGACTTGCACCGAGAGTGACGATCTGGTTCTTAGTGGCGACGACGCTTGGCAATATTTCAGAAAAAAACTGATAGAACCGGATTTCCCCCTTCGCCGCGTTGCACGCCTGTTGACAACACGTTCTTTGCTGACCTTTTTACTGGACTGTTTCTCTGCCGACGCTCTTGGGGGAAAGCTGGATAATGGATCTATCAAGATTGTACCGTCGCTCGATGCTTTACAGTTTCTGCGTATTGGCCAGCATTTTCGGAAAAGGGCTGAAACGGATCTCTCTGACGCCGTACTGCAGGAGTGGCTACAGGATTTAGAGAGCTGATTTTGAGAAAATAATGACAGAGTGGGAGCCCCGCGGACATTCTCTCAGGTCAAGATCAGTAAGAATTTCGCATTTCGGCCAATTTGAACACCCCAGTGCAATGTAGGGGACATAAGACGCCCACTATGTTGAACAAAGGGTATCTGGGAATTCAGAGAGGTACGGTGAAAGATGACGACAGACCCTCCGCAGAGTAGCGGGTGGCTTTTTGTTTATGATGTTAACTGTTGAGGGAATGTAGCCCAAATGTCAGGAGTGATTGATGGCAGTTTATCTCATCGGGCAGATTAGCGTAAAAGATGCTCAACTATGGCAGAAGTATATCGCTGGGGTTTCGGAGTCTATCACTCCTTTCGACGTTAAAGTCGTTTTCCGTGGGAAACGTACTTCTGTTCTTGCTGGGGAAAATAGACGTGACCTCGCGGTCGTTCTAGAGTTCTCCGATCGCTCTTCGTTGGAGAGTTGGTTTAATTCTGAGAAATACCAATCACTGATTCCTCTCAGAGAAAATGCTGCTGATGTCGTAATTACGACCTACGATTCTTATTGATAGCTCTCGTTTTCTCAGAGACTTGGAGTTGGGGGAATGTATCCCTAACTTGAAAAACAATGGAAGCCCTAGATCCTCTGATCTTGGGTTCTCTCATTAGTCAGGGGTTACAGGCCCCCTGAGTATCTGCCAATCTGAATGCTTCAAATCTATGCAAGAAGATAAATAATACTAAACTTGCTCATCTCACCTGGTGTTTAAATAACAGCAAGGTTGTTCCCGCTTAACAACAAAACAAATCGAGTCCTTGCTGCATTGTGACATACAAGTATCTGTATTATTAAACTTTTCTTGTTTTTTAAATTGACTGGCAACAATACCATTGATAGTATCCACAAAGTTTAGCAACACAACATGTGACGCTTGCTACTGCCGGGGGCAACAATGGGGCAACTGATTAAGGTCGAATTAAAAGATGGGGCTATTTGTCGAATGGCTCCAAAAGCTTTAGATGTTTTTCTTGCAAGAGATAAAGTTACCAGATTTGAACGCTCTGATGGGTGGGTTGTTGTAGGTCGGGATCCCTTGAGAGACATGAAAAATAGTGACAAGCACTCTGGTTTTGACCGTAGGGTTGCTGCTTGAACAATTTCCAAGCTTTGCTAATGACTAAGGCCCCTCTGACCCGGAGGGGCCTTTCTTGTTTGTCACCACTGCCGAGACGAAAACTGGCATATTATTGAGCAATTTAAGACGCTCATTAATCACAAATTATGGCTACCTGGAATCATCTCCGGGTGGCCTTTTCTTTTTGTTGAGAGAGGGTCTACTGCGTTATTGATAACTAGAAGAGTCGTGAATAGGTGCTATGATTAGATCTGTACATTTTATACGAAACTCGGATTTCCGATGGGAGTAAAAGTAAAAACAACGAAGACTTCCTTAACGGTAGGCAAAGATTTGTAAGGAGGCCATGATGCCAACAGAAAAGGCTGAAACAGGAAATTTGCAGACATTATTGGGTCAAGTTGGTGCGGGGTTAGATGAATATTTAAAATTTGAACATCCAGATGCAATGCATCCCAATAATCGCTGGCGTGAGTTTCTAGACATACCCTTACCGCAGCAAGGGGTCGGCATCGAGCAAGTGACCGCTGATTTGGTTAATCATATCATCCCAAATGGTTCTCCTGTTCCCAGGCCAGGCTTCAGCTCATTTATTACCACCGGTTCAACGAGTGCTTCCACTCTTGCATCCACTACTGCGAGTATCGCCTCCCCTCAGCGATATATGCATACTGCTTTCAACTTCCTGGAAGAATTATCATTACAGTGGTTAGCACAAATGTGCGGCATTGGAAACATGCAGGGTGTCTACAGTAGTGGAGGTTCCGTAGCGAACTTAATTGCCTTGGGTGGTGCTCGACAGTCCGCCTTTGAAAGGTTAGGGTATGATCCTGCGGCAGATGGGGTTAATAGATCGGTCAGCGTTTATGCCAGTGAAGAATGTCATCATACGATTCAACGTTCCGGTGGTGTCTTGGGAATTGGCCGACATGCGATTAAATTGATCGCCTGCGACAGTAAAGGTCGAATGCGGGTGGATTGTTTGCAGAAAGCGATTGCAGAAGATAAGGTCGCAGATATTTTACCGATGGCCATTGTCGCCAATGCTGGCACCACTAATACCGGTGCAATCGACCCGCTACAGGCAATTGGAGAGATCGCAGCGGAAAACTCCATCTGGTTTCATGTAGATGGTGCTTATGGTTTACCCGGCATCTTGGATGAACAGATCAGCCATCTTTTTCATGGCTTGGAGTTGGCCGACTCGGTGATTGTCGATCCCCATAAATGGCTTGGTGCTTCAGTTGGAGTCGCTGCCACATTTGTTCGTGACAGACAATGCCTATACCGCGCATTTACACAGGAACCAGCCGACTATCTTGAAGGTTCTGTTGAACAGAGCGACAAATCCGCCCCGGTTATAGGACATTCTTTAGATGACTTCGGTATACCGTATTTTGATTTTGGTGTCGAGTTAAGTGCGCCATGCCGTGGCGTTGTGGTTTGGGCATTGATTCGAGAAATCGGTGTTCAGGGTATGCGTGAAAGAGTGAAGCGCCATAATGCTATGGCACGCCATCTTGCCCAATGTGCCAATGATCACCCCAACCTGGAAGTCCTAATCGAGCCGACACTTTCTATCTGTTGTTTCCGTTATATTTCCCCTGAAATCGAGGATCTCGATAGATTCAATCAAAGACTTCACCGTCGTCTGGTAAGGGAGAATAAATATATGCCCAGTACGACGCGTGTGAGAGGAAGTTTAACACTCCGTCCCTGCTATGTAGGCGCACGCGCCGATCTACCGCAAGTAGATGCCCTATTAGAGTCGGTATTGAGAATTGGAAAGGATTTGGAGAAAGGCCGTTAAGGAGAGAATTGAGTCACCTCATGGGCATGTAGACCCTCAATCTTCGGATCGGGGCTTTCCCTATAACTCACCATTGATAACAAAAGATGGCCAGTCACTTAATGACCGACCCTCTTTTGATGAGAATATTTATGTATTAAATCATCCAGATGATCAATGTGTTGCCACCTACGTCCTCCCGTTAAGAATCAGCAGGTGTCTCCTGAACAGTTGTTGCTACCGACTTCTTGTGTGTGAAAGCCTTAAAAAGTCCGAGTAATCCAATGACAGTAAAGAAGACCCCTCGCCACTTCCCAGGCTCCTTGCCCTCACTCAAGAAAATCACGTCATCCGCAATGTTCAGATCGGTCTCTTTGGCCAGCTTTAATAACTTCTGCTGATTGCCCCGGGCAATTATGCCTGCGACCAACATGCCGGTAATATCTCTTTGTCCCTTGAACTCATCACCATGCTCGCGTCGGAAAGCTTGCTTCTCAGGGATCGTATCCGTTAAGAAATGGTAGTCTTGAAACAGCTGCAACAGTTGCGGTTTGCGGGTCTCGACCAAGATTCTTATCTCATCCTGGTCGGGATGTGTGACAAGAGGAATCAGTAGTGCTTCCATTTCTACCGAGCCGGATGTTGAGATGGCTCGATCGAGATCCTGGTAGCCTGCTTTTACCTGCAACCACTCTCGTGATGCCCCAGTCTGTTCCAATGTTTCAATGCGGATTGGTTGTGGCTCTTGATTGTTAAACCAGAGGATAAGGTCAGTGACACCTAGAAACAGGAGTACCAGACAAACGGCAATCAGAGTGTAGCGGAAACGACGCATGTATCTATCCGTTGGAAAGAAAGGGTGAGAAAAATGAAAAAAGAGGAGCTGCCGGAGCAACCCCTCTCTCTTTAGCAGGTTGAACTTATTGATGCAAGGTTCAGGCTTCAGCACCTTCTTCGACCATGGCACCTTTCTTCTGAGTCATCAGGGAGATGATGACCAGTGTCAGGACGCTGGCTGGGATAGAGATAGCAGCAGGGCTGTTGAAAGCGACAGGAGCATCCTGAGGCAACAGGCCATAGCGGACCCACATGTCCGGCGAAACCAGGATCAGTCCGAGTGAAGAAGTCAAGCCGATAAAGATCGAGGCTGCAACGCCCTGTGCGGTCGCTTTCTTCCAGAACAGAATCATCAGGATTGCTGGCAGGTTAGCAGACGCTGCTACTGCGAAAGCCCAACCGACCAGGAAGGAAACGTTCATGCCTTCAAAGATGATGCCGAGGTAGATGGCAATCCCGCCGATGACCATGGCGGAGATCTTGCCCGCTTTGACTTTGGCATGGTCTGTCATGTTCATGCCAAGGAAGTTGTCCATCAGGTCATGGGCAACTGCGCCAGCTGAAGCGACGATCAAGCCCGAGACTGTACCGAGGACCGTGGCGAAGGCCAGAGACGAGATGACAGAGAAGAGGACAACCCCGAAGGAGAGGGCCAGCAGCGGTGCCGACATGTTGTTGTCGGTAATATTGATGACACCGCTAGTCATAGCGCCCAGACCCAGATAGAGGGTTAAGATGTAGAAGAAGCCGATAGCGGCAATGGCGACGATTGTCGATTTACGCGCTGCTGCCTGGCTCGGTACCGTGTAGTAACGGATCAAAATGTGGGGCAGGGCGGCTGTGCCACAGAAGAGGGCGAGCATCAGCGAGATGAAGTTGAATTTGTCGAGCCCGCTGGCGTTGTCGACCTTGAACTTCAGGCCCGGACGCAAGATACGGCTACCCGGAGTCGGCTTCTGGTAGTAGATGGTGGTTGTGGTGTCGCCGGCCTTGATGTACTTCTTGCCCCAGAGGACCACAGTGCTGTCTTTGAAACGATTCAGGAACTCGAGAGGGCCAACGGCTCCGGTCTGAGCGACTTCTTTGCCGTCAATTGTGATTTCCTGAATATGACCAACCGCGAAAAACTTGCCTTCTTCTTTTGGTGCGCCGTTGTATAGTTTTGTGCCGTCCGCCATTTCTGTGACGAAGAGTGCTTCGACCAACTCATAACCAGTGGCTGCTTCTTTGAGATGCCAGACTGTTTCTGCACCATCCTGAGAGAGCTTAACAAAGCCTGCCTGGCCAAATTCGGATTCGAGTCCGGCAACAACGTCGTAGTCAGCAACCTGGAGGCTGCCGTTCGTAACAACGGCGTTGAGCGTCTGAAACTTGTGGTATTCCTTGGTGTCACCCTGGTTGGGGTCGGTGCCAAGGCCCCGGGTCAGCAAGGCAATAACTACGATGGTGGAGCAGATCAGTAGTAGCGCACCCTTGAAGAACTGGACGTAGGTGGTAGAAGCCATACCGGCAGTGGCAACGATGATGGTGACAACAACGCCAACGATGCAGACACCAACCCAGTGCGGCATGCCGAGTAGCGGTTGAACCAGAACGCCAGCGCCGACCATCTGTGGAATCAGGTAGAAGACTGAAACGACCAGAGTCGAAATTGCAGCCATCAACTGAATCGCTTTGGAGTTAAACTTCGAATCGAGCGCATCGGTGAATGTGTACTTGCCAAGGCGCTTCATCGGTTCAGCGACCAGGAAGAGAGCGACCATCCAGCCGGCAAGGTAGCCGATGGAGTACATCCAGCCATCAAAGCCAGCGGTTGCGATCATGCCGCAAATACCGAGGAAGGATGCTGCCGAAAGGTAGTCACCAGCAAAAGCGATACCGTTAGTGAACCAGTGGACATTGCCGCCTGCAGCATAGTAACCAGCTGCAGAGGTCGTCCGGCGGGCCAGGAAGAAGGAGAGGCCGAGAACGAAGAGAACAAAGAAGATAAACAGGCCGATGGCCAGAGGTGATTGTGTATATATCATGGTCTCAGTTTCTCCCTATTAATTCAGGCGCGCTTCAGCGGCTGTACAGAAGTGGTTGTAGATGACCGCCAGTACCAAAGCGAAAATAATCAGGAAGAAACCGTAGAGAATGGCCAGAGTTTGACCGAAGTAGATTTTTTCCATCAGAGCCGGGCTAACAGCGTTGATGACGACAAAGCCGAAGTAGGTCAAGGTATAAACGATGAACATTGAAATGCCTATCTTGCTCTTGTACGCGGCCGCGTTATCCTTGCCGAGTTTTACTGCTGGTCCGTGTCCCATAAGATGTGACTCCTTTTATCAGTATTTTTTACTGTGTTTTCTCCAAAGAAACGACAATGTGACAAATGTGAAGCAATGGCAGGAACACCTTGCGGTGAGCCGCATATTGAAATAATGGCTAAAAACCCCCCTCTTTTCACGAGCCTGAAATGCATTTAATGGCCAGAAATACTGCGTTTGTGAGCTAATTTTAAGGTACGTATTCGGGAAAAGAAACCACATCTTGGGGTGGTAAATTTTGCGACATGATACGTCGTTCTAAAGAGATGTCAATAGAAAACTTCAGGAAGATTGCCAGATTAGAGGGCTTTTTGGTATAAAGTATACGGATCTTCAACAGAATTAACTTTTGTTAAAAAATAACTGATCATGGGGATAAAAAGATGTTTTATCCTATATGTTAAAAGGTTAGCGATATGGTTGTTGTGGGATGAAAGTGAATGCTTTACCTCGATTGCAAGGGTACGATATAACCGACTTGTGTGAGGTGACGCAGATCTCTTGTTGAACTGTGAAGGGAATGTTAATGATTGAATACAAAGTTGTAGAACTCTCCGTTGTTACCGATGAGACAATTGAAGAGGTGTTGAACAAGAGGACAGCAGAGGGATGGCATTTTGACGGCATTCAATTTGCCATTCGAGAAGCGAGCAAAAGACCTTCAATGGCATTTGTTCTCTTTACCCGTGAGAAGACAGACTAGATCTGTTCAATCGTCCCAGTTCTCAATATCCTTGTAAGAGATGCTGTGCTTAGGGTCCGATGAGGGAGATGCACCGCAACGTTGACAGATTGCCTCGACTGGCTCGTCATCGGCTGTTTCCACGGGGCTGAGTTCTAACGGCTTGCCTCTGCAGTTGCAGTACCACTTCCGGTAGTTTGACATCGTGACCTCCCTGGCTTTTTGCAACAGTGAACGTTCAGTATGGCACGGAATGGGCGAGATGCAATTTTTGAGTATATGTGCAACTGACTTGAAATCGTTTGCATTTGTTTTTGCTCATTCACCAAACTGTGCTTCGAGGGTAATGGTGAAAATGCCCACGGATTCAAAATTATTTTCACGGGTCCATTTTACTTCCGGTTTAAATTCGATAAACAACCACTCTTTATTGATCCTTTGCCTGTATTTAAAATAAACGTCATATTCGGTGACATAGCACTTGGGTCGAGTTTCGCCGACGACATAGCCGCCGACAGCCATAGCCTTTTTATGGCTGAATGATTGCAGCCATTGCAACAGACTCTGCCATTCATAACCGTTGCTCGATTCCGAAAAAAGTCCGTTCCCGGTTGCACGAACCAACTTGGTTTCACTTATAGGGATGTCATAATCGATTCGACTTTCCTCGCCAAACCCCTCACTGTTTTCCCAAAAAATGGATTGAGTCAGCGTTAAGAACGATTCATTGGCGACTGGAATGGTGTAACGGACACGGGAAATAATATGTGGGTTCGGACCGTCATCAAAGTTAAGCCTGATCTTATGTGTCAAACTGAATTGAGTACTTCGCTCTTGCGTATATTGCAGCGCTAGTGTGGTCTCATTGTCGTCCGACAAACCCTGGTTAATCCAGGCATCCCTCAGCGTTTCGTCACGCAGGTCGTCCTCCTCGCTGGAAAGAATCAAGTGAAAGCGACGTTTAAGGCGAGGAAGTTCCAGTCGCGCTTTTAATTTCCCATCATAGCTAAGTTTTTCACCTTCTTCTGTGATGATTGAGCCACGCAGTCGTAGAAAAGTTCTTGCCGGTTCTTCATCAAGGCGCGGATCCTGGAAGAAATCATCGAACCATTGTGACGGTATAGCCAGGGATTCAGAAATGTCCTGGTGAGTTTTATCAACAAAAGTTGGTGCTGTTTTAACTTCTACTTCGTGGTCGGCATAACAAAATGTAGCTAAAAGTAGAATTAAAGAGGGTAAGATTAACGTTGATAATCGGAAAATCATGATGCTAGCTCCCTGGAAGAAACAATATGTGATATCGGGTGCGTGCAACTAAAGTATATCTATAAATATTGATTTCGCACTGAGGAGGGGAGTTGATTGTTTATGTGAAGGTTGGGGCGGTTGCTGGGGTGTAGAGCTGGCTTAGGAAAAATGCAATAGATCTGAAATTTGTTGCACTTTTCCTTTTTCAATTTTGATCTTGTTTTAGCTTTCATGCCCCGTTGTGCCGTCAACGTGTTTGCTGAATCATTCTCATTGCGAAAGCCTTTTGTTGCGCCGCCATAAGCAAAGGCAGGGTCAGGGACAGATGGAGCCAGCCCCTTAAGGCCAGAGCAAAACAAGGCGCCTGAAAAGCGATTCCCATACAGAGTGGATCATTAACGCGAGGGCCCAGAGGGAAGGTCCCCCTTGGTTTCTTTGCCACGCAGCGTAAGGCCCTTTTATGCTTACTCTTTTGGGCTAACAAAAGAGTAAGGCGTCTGCGGGATGCGACCCGCGGTCTTGTTTAAGGTTTAAAATGTGTTTCAGAAACAACCACTAAATTAAAACGGGCAACAGATTCGCAATCTGTTGCCCGATGAATTTAGTAGATCAATCCTGTCTTCTTACGAACCTTACGCAGCGTCTTACTCGCCGCGTATCTCGCCTTGTCCGCCCCTTTGGCAAGAATCTCACGAATCCCATCCGGGTTTGCAAGGAGTTCCTTGCGATACTCTGCTTGCGGAGCAAAGTAGTCACGCACAGTTTCAAACAGTTCCTGCTTCACATCACCGAAGCCGAGATTACCAGCCTTGTAGCGCTGTCTTAAAGCAGTGTCGTCATCCTTGCCGAGGAAGAGACGGAAGATCTTGTAAACGTTACATGCGTCGGGATCTTTTGGGTCTTCTACCGGGATGGGTGCGGTAACAATGCGCATGATCTGCTTGCGCAATGCCTTGTCTTCGGCAAAAAGATCGATCGTGTTGCCATAGCTTTTACTCATCTTCATGCCGTCAAGTCCAGGTACTGTGGCGACGTCATCATCAATCTCTGGATGAGGCAGGGTGAAGATCTCACCGTACTGATTGTTGAACTTGATGGCGATGTCGCGGGCAACTTCTACATGTTGCTTCTGATCCTTACCCACAGGGACTGTTTCGCTCTGAAAGAGCAGAATGTCGGCTGTCATCAGCACCGGGTAGGCAAACAGGCCGTGGTTGGCAGCGATGCCTTTGACGATCTTGTCCTTATAACTGTGACAGCGCTCGAGCAGTCCCATTGGAGTGAAGTTGGAAAGAACCCAGGCCAGTTCCTGTACTTCCGGGACATCAGATTGAACCCAGAAGGTGCTCTTCTCCGGGTCCATGCCGAGAGCGAGAAAGTTAGCCGCGGCTTCGAGGGTGCCGCGAGCGAGAATCTTGCCGTCGCTGACCGAGGTCTGAGCGTGATAGTTGGCAATAAAGCAGAACAGTTCGGCCTCTTCCTGATGGGCGATCATCTTTGACATCATGCCGAAGTAATTGCCGAGGTGCAGAGAGCCAGAGGGCTGAATGCCAGATAAAACACGCATGTTAAAACTCCTTGAATATATCCCTGTCTTTATTAAATGCTCGCGAACTTACCAGAAAAGTGCGTCGATTTCAATCTGCGACAACAACAGATGAGAAGTATGATGTTTGAACGTCAGCTTTACTCGGCGGTCGGTGTGTAGAGTGCCTCTGGGCGAGTTCCTGGTTTTCCCTCAGCGGCGTTACTATAGAAACGTTGGGTCGGGTAGGCGAAGTCAATGTTGTCGTGGGCAGCAAAAGCGTCGAGGATATCTTCCCATATATCTTGTTCAGAGCCACGCCGTTTACGTGGGTCGCATAGGTAGCGGATCGTCAGCATAACTCCTGAGTCTTTGACCGTGGTATAAACGACTGGTGTGAGTTTGTTATAGAAGATCATGAATTTCTTGGCCGCTTCGCGTAATCTTCGCGCAGCAGCATCGCTGAGTGATGTCCCGTGTCGTTGGGCGATTTCATCAAGCAGCTGTTTGGCTTTACGCCAGTCACTTTCGAAGGTGACCAGGACGGGGATTTCATTCCATATATAATGGAAACCCTGGCTGTAGTTGGCTAGAACCTCGGTGAAAATCTTGCCGTTGGGAATGTGAATCACACGTCCTGTGCTCTGGTCGGCGTCAACCCAGTTACCGATCTCCATCAGGCTGAACATAAAGATGCGTTGATCGATGACATCGCCACGGTCACTACCAATCTGGATGCGGTCACCGACCTTGACAGGGTGGCGCCAAAGGATGAACGCCCAACCTGCCAGATTTACCAATGGCGCTTGCAGAGCAATCGCCAGTCCGGCAGAGAGCAGGCCGAGATACGTTGAAATCGACTGGAAACCGGTGAACCATATTTGGCCGATAACAACAAAGGTGAACGGGTAGGTGATGTATGTGACTGTCTTGCGGATGCGATACTGGACTTGAACATCCCGGTTCCGCAAGAATATGGCCAGGGCGAGACGATGGACTAACCAGAAAAACACGATGGCCAGAATTGTATAAAAAAATTTACTTTCTAAAAATTGACCATTGAAAAGGGTGTCGCGCAGGGAGACCAGAGTGTCCATAGTGATGGTATGCCTTCCGGTATGCTAGCAGTCTGTCGGACAATCAATAAACTGGCTGCAAATTCGTCTATTTGGTCCATATCTTAGCTCTTTTTCGACAAATAGCTACGGCTATTACTCTCAAATGAGCCAAGATCTGGCCTTAAATATTCAAATTTTCGCTTCAGCCCTGATTGTCCGACAGACTGCTAGTGGATTAAATTAATTATACTGGAAAGTTAACATCGTGCAATGCCAGGCTTCACTTAAAGGCTTAAATAAAACGGGACACTTCGTGCAAAGTGTCCCGTTAATATTTTGATGCATGTGTAGAACAGAGGATCAGAAAACTATTCGATAGACATCGTCGAACGTCCGCACAAAATGAACTTCGAGGCCTTCTTTCAGGTAGTCCGGCAGGTCGTCGAAGTCCTTACGGTTGTCTTCGGGGAAGACGAGAATCTTCAAGCCTGATCTACGTGAGGCAATGGTCTTCTCCTTGAGTCCGCCGATTGGCAGAACGCGGCCGGTAAGAGTTAGCTCCCCGGTCATGCCGAGTTTCTTCTTCACTACTTTCCCGGTGATCATCGATATCAGAGCGGTGGCCATTGTGACGCCAGCCGATGGGCCGTCTTTCGGGGTGGCTCCGGCCGGGACATGCAGATGAATGAAATGCGTGTCAAAGAATTCTGGTTCAACGCCAAAATCGGCGATATGCGCCATGATGTAGGAGTAGGCTA
This sequence comes from Deltaproteobacteria bacterium, assembly GCA_024636155.1. Taxonomy (GTDB): domain Bacteria; phylum Desulfobacterota; class Desulfuromonadia; order Desulfuromonadales; family BM103; genus M0040. Next base: position 19,248 of record JAGXHM010000080.1, on the reverse strand, counting down.
TCTCGGAACTTTCGACCATAACGTTGCCGAGGTGCCCAGTCTGCTTGAAGCCTTTCGTCTTGGCCAGCATCGCTGTTGCTTCGATCTGCAAGGTTGCGCCACCAAGGCTGGTCCGGGCCAAGCCGGTGGCTACGCCAGGAATTCCCTCGAAGATTTCATCTGCAGTGAAGACCGGCTTCTCGAGATAATGTTCCAGATCACTTTTGGTGATGGAGATTTTTTCCAACTCTTCATTTTCGGCAAAGGCCATGGCTGCCCGCCGCATGATCTTTTTAATTTGTTTCTCAAGATTACGCACACCTGCTTCACGGGCGTAGCCATCAATAATCTGTTTGAGTGCCGCCTTCTGAATCGCTGCCTGGCTACGCTTCAGGCCGTGACTTTTAAGGGCTTTGGGGATCAGGTAGCGTTTGGCAATTTCGAGTTTCTCTTCGAGTATGTAACCGGAGAGGCGAATCATTTCCATGCGGTCGAGCAGAGGCCTGGGAATGGTGTCCAGCTGGTTGGCGGTAGCAATAAAGAGCACGTTGGACAGATCGAAGGGCACATCAAGATAGTGATCGCGAAAGCTGCCGTTCTGCTCCGGGTCGAGAACCTCAAGCAGGGCTGAGGCCGGGTCGCCCTGGTAGGAGGCGCCGATCTTGTCGACTTCATCAAGCATGATGACCGGATTGGAGGTGCCGACGGTTTTCATCGCCTGGATAACCTTGCCCGGCATGGCGCCGATGTAGGTACGACGGTGTCCCTTGATCTCAGCCTCGTCGCGCATGCCCCCCAATGAGAAGCGAAAGAACTTGCGGCCGAGGGCCTCGGCAATGCTGTGGCCTATGGAGGTTTTGCCAACCCCCGGTGGACCGACCAGACAGAGGATCGAACCGGAAATGTCCCCTTTCATTTTGCCGACGGCGATAAATTCCAGGATTCGTTCCTTAACGTCTTTGAGACCGTAGTGGTCACGATCAAGAACCCGCCTGGCTCGGGCAATTTTGTAGGAATCCTTGCTGAAAACACCCCAGGGAAGAATGGTCAACCAGTCGAGATAGTTGCGGCTGACGTTGTATTCGGGCGAGGATGGATCGATCAGCTGAAGTTTTTCCATCTCATCTTCAACGGCACGCTCTGCTTCCTCGCTAAACTTGAGTTTCTTAAGCCGTTTCTGGAATTTTTCGATTTCCGTGTCTTTGCCTTCTTTTTCCAGGCCCAGTTCCTGTTTGATCGCTTTGAGTTGTTCGCGCAGAAAGAACTCGCGTTGCTGAGCGGAAACCTTCTCCTCAATCTGTTTGGAGATTTTGGTCGGCAGGCGGGAGACTTCCAGCTCTTTTTTAAGCAGGACCAGAACTTTGTCGATGCGCTTGCGCACATCGAGGGTGGCCAGAATCTCCTGTAGCTGTTGGCCATCGACACTGGTCAGATTGGCGGCGAAGTCTGCCAGGCGGCCTGGGTCATCAAGGCTCGATCGATTAAGAAAAAGTTTGATTTCTTCGCTGTAGAGCGGGTTGATCTGAACGAGCTCCTTTAACGTCGAAAGGATTGCCATCGAATAAGCACGCAATTCCGGATTGGTCGAAAGCTCGGTGGCAAAGTGATATCTCACCCGGGCGTAGAGGGTGGTGCCGGTTTCGTTGATATCTTCAATGACAAAGCGCTCAAGGCTGTTGACCAGCACGTGGGCCGCGTTCTTCTCGGTGTGCAGTACCTTGACAATCTTGGCGGCGACACCAACCTGATGCAAGTTCTGGATGCCGTCTTCCTCATCAAGATCACGAACCATGACCAGCCCGAGAGTCTGGGTTTGGTGTTCCATCGCCTGATGCAGCGCGGCCACTTGACCTTTACCGTTGAGCACCAGAGGGATCATGATCCCTGGAAAGGCAGGGCGTGGACGTAGAGGTATAATTGGCAGGCTGGAGGGAAGCGTTTCCGAGGCAACCACCAATCCCCCTTCGCTGGCGTGCTCCTCGATAATTTCGGACATTTTTTCGTGATCGATTTCGAAGTCGGACATCAGATCATTAAATTGTTCTTCATCAGCCATATATTACGCTCCTCATTGAAAAGATTATTCTTCGAAAGCTAATCATTGCAGAGGACATTGTCAACCTTAGGAAAATATGAATATGCAATGGCAGGCTCCTGGGCACACTAAGGGGGAGGTGATCGTCTGGGTGAGGACACCATTGGATTGCAACCATGGATCGAGGCATCAATGTCCGTCACTCAGTGAACCGGCGAAATTCAATTCATTCATGAATCAGGTCGATAACTACAGACAAACTTTATTGACTTGTTCCAGATCCGTATCCCCGGTGAAGATTTTCATCGCTCCGTCCATGCGAAGGGTCCACATCCCATCCATAAGAGCGATTTCTCTTAATTCATCAACACCGTGACCCTTGCGAATAGCTTGTTTGAGAGCAGCTGTTCCGAGTAGAAATTCGTGCAAAGCAAGGCGTCCCCGGTAACCGGTTTCTCCACATTGCTTGCAGCCAGTTTTTTTCATGAAAACCGTATCTTCATAGTTTGGCAGCAAGGTAGGCACTTGGTCAACCTCTCGTTTGAACATGACGAGCACTTCTTCATATGCCTCTCGACTCGGGTGAAATGCCTGCTTGCAGTCACTGCAAAGTTGGCGCACCAGGCGCTGGGCAACGATGCCAAGCAGTGCTTCCGCAAAATTCAGGGGATCCAGTCCCATATCAATAAGCCGGACAACAGTCTCGGGAGCGCTGTTGGTGTGGAGCGTACTGAAGACCAAATGTCCGGTGAGTGACGCCTCGATCGCGATCTTGGCCGTTTCTGGGTCCCGCATCTCACCGATCATGATGACGTCGGGGTCCGCACGCAAAAAGGAACGGAGTGCTTCTGCGAAGTTGAAACCGAGTTTGTGATTCACCGGAACCTGCCTGAGCCCTGCCTGAGTGATCTCAACCGGATCCTCGACCGTCAATATTTTGCGTTTGGGGTTGTTGATGTGGCCGATGGCCGAGTGCAGGGTTGTTGTTTTTCCTGACCCGGTAGGGCCGACACAGAGGATAAGCCCGTACGGCTTTTCGAGCAGAGCTCTAAACCGGTCAAGGTTATAGGGCATCAGTCCCATTTCTGCGAGAGGGAGTGGTTTCGAGGCACTCAACAGTCTCAGAACGACATCCTCCTGCCCCCCCACTATCGGTGTAACTTCGACGCGAAACTCAAGTTTGTCCTGTCGAAAGTGCAGAAGTACTTTGCCGCTTTGAGGGCGTCTTCGTTCCGCAATATCGAGACCGGAAATGATTTTCAATCGTGAGATGATCGCTCTTTTATAAGTGTCGGCAATGCGGTGAGCCACTTCACATTCGCCATCAATGCGATAACGGACCAGCAACGGTGATTTGCCGACTCCTGGCTCGAAGTGCAGGTCAGAGGCTCCGCGCTTGTAAGCATCGATAAGCAGCCGATTGACCAGTGCGATGACAGCAGAGTCAGCTTCCTTGTGTGTGGCATCCTCTGCCACAATATCTTCTTCGGTGACGACCTGACTCACCTCATCCATTTCACTGAGAAGGTTGTCGATGACGTCATGCGAACGGTGATAATAGGTGCCAATCGCTGTGGTAATCTGTTGTTTGGTGGCGATGATCAGCTCGATGGAAAGACCGGTACTGAAACTGACGGAGTCTTTGATTGTCGAGTCAGTGGGGGCGGAGGTCGCAATGGTCAGAGTGCGGTCATCCAGAGCCACAGGGATAACCTGAAGGCGATCGACGAGTCCTTCAGAAAGAACAGCGAGCGCCTCTTCCGAGGGCGTGATCGTGCTGAGATCAACGAATTCGACGCAGAATTTGGCAGCAAGAGCTTGAAGAAGTTGTTCTTCGGTAATCATGCCGCGACTGAGAAGCAGTTCACCGACCCTGAGTTTTTTCCCTGACTCCTGGGTCGCAAAAGCTTGTTCCACTTGTTCTCGTGTCACCAGGCCAGCTTCGACCAGGATATCACCAACTCGAACCGGTTTTTCGCCAGCAGGTTTGCGATAGGCCTTCTCAAGGGTTTTTTCGACCACTGCGCGCGGAATTGAAGCTGTATCCGAGATCACCTCACCGATGCGGCGATTGCGAAGTTTGGTTTGGTCCTCCAGTGTCTCTGCAATCTGTTCTCTCGAAACAATCTGGTGATCCATAAGAATTTGACCAAGCTGTTGATCCTTACTGCGGAAACGTACACCACTGTTCGTGAAAAATATCGCATGGCCGATCGCCGATTTGCTTGTGGGCAGGCCGAGGAAACCGCGTTTACACTTTCCTGCCGAACAGACCCGAACCCGAAAGCTCTCCCCGGATGTCATTTGAACCTCCTCAATGACTTCGGGGTGGTTGGGCTTGAACCAGAGAGGCGTTTGGGAAAAAGCGATGGCACCGATCTCCTCAAGGGAAAACAAGAGACGTCGATTTTCCTCTGGCGTGACAACTTCAATATCAATGTCACTGGAGTTGAAAGGACGCGACAGGGCTCCCTTGACGTTTTGTCCACTTTTAAGATGGATGACGATTTGTTGACTCATAATACAGAGTTCCCCCAGACTTACGGGTTATGGTGAAAAGACCGACTTTCTTGTCAGGCAATTGACAAACGAACATACTCAGACATGTAGAGAGGCGGATTCCCGGAACTGAGTCATTTCCTCAGACTTTGAACTATAGCAATAAGGTCTCTGCTCCGCAAGAATGTTTCACCCGCCTTTGCCATTGCTAACCAGCTGGTTCTTCTTGAGATAAAGGCTATGTATTCAGCAAGTCTGGTGTTTGTCTCCACCTCTCCGGTGGTACTGACGATGTGCCGTAGCGGTGCGTGTCGTAAAATGTCGACATTGCTTTTGTCGGCATAAATCTGCCGCACACAGTGGCTGTTGAACAGTCTTCAGCAGAAGTTAATTCATCTTGATTGTCTCTCTCTCCTTTGCCTCCTTCTCATCTTGTGGAATAATGACCGGCACTTCCAATCAAGGAGACTAACCCCATGCCTAACCAGCCCCAGCGGCTTTTTCTGATCGACGGTTCGAGTTATATCTATCGTGCCTATTATGCCATTCGCCACCTCAGCAACTCGCAAGGGATGGCAACCAACGCTATTTACGGCTTCACCAACATGCTCCTCAAGGTGATGCGTGAGCTGCAACCGGATCAACTTGCGGTCATCTTTGACAGCAAGGGACCGACTTTCCGTAAGGACATCTATCCTGAATACAAAGCCAACCGATTGGCTATGCCGGAAGATCTGGTGCCGCAAATCCCCTATATCAAGCGGTTGGTGGCTGCGCTTAACTTGCCGGGGATTGAGCTGCCAGGCTATGAGGCGGACGACATTATCGCCACCCTTGCTAAAAAATTTGCTGCTAAAGGGATGGAAGTCACGGTTGTGACTGGCGACAAGGACATGATGCAGATCGTCACTGATCGGGTTCGTCTGCTCGATACCATGAAGGACAAAATCTCTGGCCCCGCAGAAGTTTTCGAACGTTTCGGTGGCGCGGACAAGGTTATCGAAGTGCAGGCGCTTTCTGGTGACAGCTCCGATAATATTCCCGGTGTGCCGGGAATCGGCGAGAAGACGGCCAAGGCTCTGATCGATGAGTTCGGCGACATTGAAACCCTGTTAGCCAATCTCGATCAGCTTAAGGGCAAACGTCGTGAAAACCTGGCGAACTTTGCTGACCAGGCTCGCCTGTCGAAGCGACTGGTTACTTTAGTCGATGATCTCGACCTTGATGTTGATGGCAATGCTTTTGTTCTGACCGAACCAAATCGCGAGGCACTGACAGAACTCTTTAAGGAGTGCGAATTTCCAAAACTTCTGCAGGAGTTTTCTGTGGATGCGCGCGCCAGTGCCAGTGGCGAGGATTACCGCGTGGTGCTGAACGAAGCTGATTTGATGGAGATGGTTGCTGCGCTGGAGAAGTCTGAGCGATTTACCTTTGATACCGAGACGACCGGTCTGGATCCTTTGCGAGCTGATCTGGTTGGACTCTCTTTTGCCGTAACCGCAGGTGAAGCGTGGTATGTACCGTTGACTCATCGTTATCTTGGTGTGCCGGAACAGTTGCCGCTTGATCTGGTGCTTGATGCAGTCAGACCTTTGCTGAATTCGACTCGTCACCTGAAGATTGGTCAAAACCTCAAATACGATATTCTGGTGATGGGCCGGGCCGGGGTTAGGGTCACTGAACCCTTCTACGACACCATGCTGGCCAGCTATCTTGCCAATTCGGCAGCCAAGTCTCATGGCATGGACAGCTTGGCCGCCGAGCTGCTTGACTATCGATGTATCAGCTACAGCGAGGTGGCAGGTAGTGGTAAGAATAAAGTCTGCTTTGATGAGGTCGAGGTCGAGAAAGCGACGGTTTATGCTGCCGAGGATGCCGATATCACTTTGCGGCTCTACGAAAAGCTTGTGCCGATGGTTGAAGAACAGGAACAGGCGGATCTCTTCAATAATGTAGAGATGGCATTGCTACCGATCCTGGTCGAGATGGAGCAGACTGGGATCCGCATAAATCCCGAGCTCCTCGGCGGTCTTTCGGCCGAGTTAGCGCAGAAGCTCGCCGTACTCGAGACGCAAATTCATGAAATGGCCGGGAGCACCTTCAATATTGGCTCTCCAAAGCAGCTCGGCGAAGTGCTCTTTGAACGGCTTGGTCTGCCAAAGGGCAAAAAGACCAAGACCGGTTGGTCAACCGATGTGGAGGTCTTGAATAGCTTGGCCGAGGAACATGCGATTGCCGCAAAAATTCTTGATTACCGCTCGCTTGCCAAGTTAAAGGGGACCTATACCGATGCCCTGCCGAAGCTGATTCATCCAGAGAGCGGGCGAATCCATTCCAGTTTCAATCAGGCAATCACGGCCACCGGGCGGCTTTCTTCGAGCGACCCAAATCTGCAGAATATCCCGATTCGCACAGAAGAAGGCCGGCGCATCCGCGAAGGGTTTATCCCCTCCGAGGGCTGCCTGTTGCTTGCCGCTGACTATTCACAAGTCGAGTTGCGTCTTCTCGCTCATCTGGCCGATGAGCCAGCCCTCAAGGAAGCCTTTGCCCGTGGCGAGGATATCCACCGGCGCACTGCCAGCGAAGTGCTCGGCCTTTTTCCGGAAATGGTGACCGATGAGCAACGCCGTCAGGCTAAAGCGATCAACTTCGGGGTGATTTACGGTATGAGCGCTTTCGGCCTGGCCAAACAGCTCGGTATCAGTCGTCGCGAAGCACAAACTTTTATTGATACTTACTTTGAGCGTTACCCAGGCATTCGCACTTTTATGGATAAATGTATTGCCGAGGCACGCGAGAAGCTGTACGTCACAACCATGCTTGGTCGACGTTGCGCGATTCCCGAGATCAACAGTAAGAATGGAGCGGTGCGCGGCTATGCCGAACGCAACGCCATCAACTACCCGGTACAGGGCTCAGCTGCCGATGTCATCAAGATGGCCATGATACAGATCGCACGCCGGCTGCTTGCCGAAGGACTAAAGACTCGAATGTTGCTACAGGTTCACGATGAGCTGGTTTTTGATGTCCCGCAGGCGGAGTTTGAGCGCGTCTCCACTCTGGTCAGGGAAGAGATGGAAGGGGCTGTTGATATTTCCGTACCCCTTCTGGTCGAGGTTGGTAGCGGCTGCAACTGGCGTGAAGCACATTAGTTTCTGTCTGGAAACCGTCCTTTTCCGCAATCTCGGCGTCAATCAGCACATTTGTTTGTGCGGCGTAAAGTACTACGCCTCCGCTCAAAAGCTTGATTTCCTAGACCTTGCGAAAAATTGCTGGTTTCCAAATCAGAAACGGAAATTGCACCCATCCAGACTCTCCGGATGGGCACTAGCTAAAGCAAGCTGAAAGGACTCAAACTACAGCTTTTCTTACATAAAGGATCAGGGTGAACAACTCATGGTGAAAAAACAAGATGCCCTTTATGCTACAGCTTTAGACGAAATCATTGATTTTCGTTTTGATGAACGGGTGGTTGATGTCTTTCCCGATATGATCCAACGCTCGGTTCCCGGCTATGCCACGATGATTTCATCGATCGGGGTTCTGGCTGCTAAATACGCTCAGGCCAATAGTCATTGTTACGATTTGGGCTGCTCTTTAGGAGCGGTCAGTTTGGCTATGCGGCAGCGCATTCGTCAGACTGGTTGTGACATTATTGCAGTAGATAATTCGCAGGCAATGATTGATCGTGGCCAACAGCTTTTGGCTTCTGACACATCTACGGCTGTTCCAGTAAAAATGCTGTGTGCCAATATTCAGGATGTCACCCTTGAGAATGCCTCAATCGTCGTTCTGAACTTCACCTTGCAATTTATTCCCCTTGAAGAACGCCTGGCACTGATCAAGCGTATTTATCAAGGGCTAAATCCTGATGGTCTCTTGATCTTGTCAGAGAAGATTGCCTTTGATGAGCAGCAGAGACAGTCCTTTCATGTGGACTCACATCATGAATTCAAGCGTGCCAACGGCTACAGCGATCTGGAAGTCAGTCAAAAACGTACGGCGCTGGAAAATGTGCTCATCCCGGAAACTCTTGACTGTCATCAGCAACGTCTCAAAGAAGCCGGGTTTGGTTTTAGTGATCTTTGGTTCCAATGTTTTAATTTTACTTCACTGGTTGCTGTGAAATGAGTATTTATCAGTCTTTGTACCCACAGCTAGAAGCCATGGGCCTTGACCAATGGTCGCAACAATTGCGGCAGACCATCCCTGAAAAAATGGCTGCCGATGGTCATGGCAAGATGGCCGGGTGGCAAAAAGTCCTGCATGCATTGCCTGAACTGACGCCATCGCAGGTCGAGCTTAAATCCAGAATCGAAATCGGCAGCGCTGATGATTTGGGCAATGTGAGCTGTGAACAATTTACCAAACAGCTTAAAGCCTTTCATCCCTGGCGCAAAGGGCCCTTCAGTCTGTTCGGGGTTGATATTAATACTGAGTGGCGTTCGGACTGGAAGTGGAATCGGGTTTTGCCGCATATTCAACCGCTAATCGGTAGAAAGGTGCTCGATATCGGTTGCGGCAACGGTTACCACGGCTGGCGAATGCTTGGTGAAGGGGCAGATCTGGTGCTGGGTATCGATCCAACCTTGATCTCCGTGATGCAATATCAGGTCGTGCAGCGCTATCTCGGTGACCGCAATCATTATGTGTTGCCATTGGGGATTGAAGATGTTCCAGCAGCTTTAGCCTGCTTTGACAGTGTGTTCTCTATGGGCGTGCTCTATCATCGGCGTTCGCCGTTGGACCATCTGCTTGAGTTGCGTACCTGTTTGCGCCCCGGCGGTGAATTGATATTGGAAACGCTCATTGTCGAGGGCGGTGAAGGGAAGGTGCTCATGCCCGAAGGGCGTTATGCCAAGATGCGTAATGTCTGGTTTATCCCTTCCGTTTCGACAATGATGTTGTGGTTGCGTCGTTGTGGTTTTAAAAATATAGATTGCGTTGATGTTAATCGCACGAGCATAGAGGAACAGTGCAAGACGGAGTGGATGACTTTTGAGTCGTTCTCAGATTTCCTTGATCCGGAAGATCATACCAAAACGGTCGAAGGTTATCCCGCTCCATTAAGGGCGATTTTTATCGCGACGGCACCGTGAATAAATCAGGCTGGGCCAGATGCACCGGGAGGCAAGCGCAGCAGCAGTACTTCGACCTCGCTACCAGCAGGGTAACCATCACTTGCCGGAGGAACTGGCAATAAGGCCATCGATCCCTGGATACTGCGGGTCTGTCCTGATCCTTGTCGTTCTGATGGCATGAAGATGTATTCTCCTGCTTCTTCTCTCAGGGCCCCCCAGAGGAAGCTCTGGCGTTTGTCGTCGCTACTTACTGCTGTCGCAAGTGTAACCCTCAATCGTGAAGGAAGGGTGTCGGAATGCCCTGTCATGCGTCTGAGGGCGGGGCGGACAAAGAGCTCGAAGGTGGCTGCCGAGGCTGCCGGGTTTCCGGGCAGGCCTAAAACCGGGGTACCTTGAGCCGTTCCAAAGAGCACCGGCTTCCCCGGTTTGATGGCAACCCGCCAGAAGCCGATCTCAAAGCCGTGGGTTCGAAGTGTATCCTGAACATAGTCGCGGTCTCCCACTGAGACTCCGCCGGTAGTGATCAGCATGTCTGCCTTGAGGCCTTCCGCTATCCGCTGAGAGAGTTCCCTTTCATTGTCCGGAGCGATGCCAAGCGGGATAACGGTACAGCCTTCCTCGCGAAGCCTGGCTGATAGCATGTAAAAGTTGGAGTTGACGATCTGTCCTGGTCCCGGAGCGGTGCCAAGTTCTACCAGTTCGTCGCCGGTAGAAAGAAGAGCCACTCTGGGTTTCGGAAACACTCTGACCCGTTCGGCACCTGCTGCCGCAAGCAATCCCATCTCTCCTGAATGAATTACCGTGCCGGTGTCTAAAAGCTTTTCTCCCTTACCGACTTCCTCCCCACGGTGGCGCACGTGCTGTTCCGCTGTTGGCGTTCGAGTCAGGCGGATCTTCCCGCCAGATTCCACCACATCTTCAATCGGAACGACTGTATCGCACGCCGATGGCAAGGGGGCGCCAGTCATGATTTTTACGGCCTGTCCAACCGTCAGTTTTCCCTCAAAGGAGGAGCCCGCCGGTATGAAGCCGGTAACAGGCAAAGTGTCTCCTTCCATCTGCCCGGCAAAGGCAAAGGCGTAGCCGTCCATGGCTGAATTGTCTGCCGGTGGCAAATCCCAGCGCGAGGCTACCGGCTCAGCAAGGACACAACCCAGCGTTTCAGAAAGAGGGGCCTCGACGGCCGTGAGCGGGGAGATCTTCTGCAACAGAATTTTGATGGCTTCGTTGTAGGTCAACATGTCTGATCGTCTCTTTGTCCTCAGGGCTGTTGCGGAGGTCGCTGACTGACCGTCGTCCCAGAAGGTGGTGTTGTTTGCGTTCGGTGTCAAATCTATTGAAATCTGGCCATCCTTTAGAGCGGACCCTAAGGTTTATTTGAGAAAACGCGATTCGATGAGATTACAGATGCCAACGGCATCGTTGATGTCGAAAAAGGGGACATCAATCTCGAGAGGTTCGTCTGATGCTACAGCGAACAGGGTCGGGTCATGCTCTTCGCCGCGGCAAAGTAGGGTGGGACTTCTCTCCTTGCGGTGAACCTCTATCTTGGGCCTGTTGCTCCTTTTGAATCCTTCGGTCAGAATGATATCGACGTCGCCGAAAAATGCATCTGCAGTTTCATCGAGTGTCGGCTCCGGCCGGTTTTTTCTGATGATGGCTGTTTGCTCCGGGGAGGTGATCACCGTCGTGTCAGCCCCTGCATGAGTGAGCCGCCATGAATCCTTGCCCTCATGGTCGATTTCAAAACTATGTGCATCGTGTTTGATCGCTCCAACTCGGTAGCCTCGTCGTTTCATCTCATCGATAAGTTTCTCCAGCAGGGTCGTTTTGCCCGTTCCGCTTTTAGCAACGACTGAAACTACGGGGCAACTCATGATGGTTTCTCCTTCAGAGATTTGAACTCCTCGAGGGTGTTGACGTTGCGTAGGGAGCGGTTCCAACCGGAGGGGAGCTCCTCCTCGTGCAAATGGCAAGTTCGAACCTGCGGGTAGATATCGTAGACGCAGTATAGGCCTTCTTTAAGCATGGAAAGTATCACTTCGAGGCAGCGTTTGTGGTAACAGGCAAAGAGCGGCTCAAAACCGTCCTGAGTATGTGGAACCACTACATCGTAACCTTTGCGACGATCAAGAATGTCCATAATCAGGGTCGGGTCAGGGTAGGGCATGTCGCAGGGAGCAACAAAGATCCAGGGTGTTTGTGCCGTGAAAAGACCTGTGTAGAGCCCTCCCAGTGCACTGCCTGGGTAGATGTCGGCAATAGCAGGAATACCTGGTCGAGCCAGGTCTGGACGATCTCCGGCGATCAGGATGTCTTTGAACAGCTCTTGAAACGTTTGCAGGCTTCGCTCAAAGAGCGAGACACCCTCTAGCCTGAGGGTGGCTTTGTCCTGTCCCATGCGTGAACTGCTACCGCCCGCCAGTATCACTCCGGTTACATCCGGGTACTTATCGTTGTGTGCATTCTGCATGGCTGGGATTATACTGCACGAGGTGCCAGGAAGCAATGAAGGTATTTGCGTACTTAAATGCTCTGTCCGTATTTGATTGTCATGTGTACGCCTGCCGGGCGCAAATGGGCAAATTACGTTTCATTTGAGTTCTGATCTTTTTGAAGTATCCTTGCAGATATGAATAGTTGACAAACAAGGGAAATCCCCAGCTTCTGGATAGGCAGTATTGCGTTAGCCTGCGTCCTGTTCTTTCCTGAAGCTCCAACAGCAGAAAGGGAAAGATGAAATGAAAGACATTCACGAGGCTTTCACAACCTTCAAGAACGAGTTCCCGACACTTTATAGCAAATATGAGGAGTTTGGACGAGAAGTCCACTTGAATGGAGGGCCGTTGCCGGAGAAGGTGCGGTTGTTGCTGAAGGTCGTCATCTCGGGAGCGTCTGGACACCATCGGGCGCTTGAGACGCATCTTGTCAAATCGAAGGAAGCCGGCGTCACGGAAGAGGAGCTGATGCATGCCCTTCTGCTCTTGATTCCCACCTGCGGTTTCCCGGCGTTCATGGAAGCATTCAGCACGTTTAAGAAATAAGGGCAGGGCAGGTCTGATGTTGCAGACAGGATAGAAGAGAAGACTTCTCTGTTTCTTTTGGTGCCGAAAATTACGTACCCTTACGCTTGATTTCCAGTTTCTTCATTCTGGCCTCCAGCGTTGTTGGTTTCAGACCCAGGATGTCGGCTGCACCTCTTTTGCCGCTGACCCGCCAGGAAGTGGCTTCCAGAGCCTCCAGAATGTCCTCTCTCTGTCTCTCCGCAAGAGTCCTGATCTCCTTTTTCCCCGGAGTCCTTACCACCGCCTGTCGAAAGTGATCACCCAGAGTGAGTTGATCTCCTTGGCTGTGAATGAGGGAGCGTTCGATGATGTTCTCCAGTTCCCGAACATTGCCCGGCCAGTGATATCCCTTTAAGGTCTCCATCACATTTTTGGGAACTGTCTCGATCTGTTTCCGAAGCTTGGGGCCATGTTTCTGAATGAAGAACTTCACCAGGGCAGGTATGTCCTCCTTGCGTTCTCGCAAGGGTGGAGAGCTTATAGGGAAGACGTTCAGTCGGTAATAGAGGTCTTCCCGAAAAGTGCCCTCCGCCATCGCATTCTCAAGCTCCCGGTTGGTCGCCGCAATGACCCTGACATGCACCTTGATGGTGTTCGTGCCACCAACGCGTTCTAATTCACCCTCTTGCAGAACCCGCAACAACTTGGATTGCAACTCCAGAGGCAGGTCACCAATTTCATCAAGGAATATCGTCCCCCCGTTGGCCAGTTCAAAGCGACCGATCTTGCGTGCTATCGCTCCAGTAAAGGATCCCTTCTCATGTCCGAAAAGCTCACTTTCAATAAGATTGGCGGGAAGGGCGGCACAATTGACTTTCACCAAGGCGCGGTCCTTGCGAGGACTCAGATTGTGGATGGCACGTGCCAAGAGTTCCTTGCCGGTCCCAGTTTCACCCAGAATCAGGACGGTGGAGTCCGTTACCGCGACTTGCTCGATTTTCCTTAGAACTCTTTTGAAACTCTTGCTCTGGCCGATGATGTCGCTGAAGCTGGGATTGAGGTGAAACTCTTCCTTGAGGTAAACGTTCTCTGCTTCCAGACGCTTTTTTATCTCCTGCAGTTCGTCGAGGGCGTTTTTTAATGCATTTTCGCGGTTTTTGCGCTCGGTGATGTCTCGAATTATCAGGACAAACATGCGGCGGTTTTTCCACATGAATGTCCCGGCAGAAATTTCAGTGGGAAATATTGTGTCGTCCTTCTTTTTATGGTTGATCAAGGGGATGCGGCTTATCCCCCCCTCAAAAATTTCATCAATGTATGCTTTGCTTCTTTCTGGTTCGGCAGAGATGTCCCAGGATTTTAAATTCGAAAATTCTTCTGTACTGTAGCCATAAAGGTCTGCGGCCGCCTTGTTGACCTCAACTATATCGCGAGTTTCTGCGTCTAGAATGACAATAGCGTCGGATTCGGCAGTGAAAAGAAGTCGATATTTTTCTTCAGACTCTATGAGTATCTTTTCTGCTTGTCGGCGTCCTTTTCTCTCTTCCGTTTCGCGCAATTGACGCAAAATTGCTGGGACCAGCCTTGCCAGATTCTCTTTCCTGACAAAATCATGGGCACCCGCTTTCAGTAGCGCCACGGCATCCTCTTCGCCAATGGCACCGGAAATGACGATAAATGGCAAGTCCTCCCCCGTATTCTGCCAGAGTGACAAGGCTGCTTCTACACTGAACTCTGGCATCTGACAGTCAGAAATCGACACATCCCATTTATTGTTCATTAGTGCCTGGCGCATGCTCTCAGCATTATCTACGCGCGTCCACTCCGGTTCGAAGCCGCCCTTAGCCAGAGCTCGGAGAAGTAATAGTGCGTCATTTTCAGAATCATCGATAATTAATACGCGTATTGGTTTGTTCATTGTTTTCCACTCTTCCATTCGTTGTGACAAGCCAGTGTCTGCCGTAGGTACCGATGGGCTGTCATTGAATTGTCCTGGTATGCAAAGGTTGTTATGTCAAAAGTCTGCATAACGTTAGATGCTCAGGTCGAACATTTCCCAATCGATATCGTCCTAATATATCAGGAAGTTCCCAAAGTTTCGGGAAAATATTTATTTTGTGTGTTGGTTAAGGTTCTCTGGTGAACCCTGTCCCTCGCCGTTAACCCTAGCAAAAAGGTGGGGTTTGGCCACTCATTAGAATCCGGCACGAGAGTTGCTAATAGGTTTGGATGTAAAGGATTTAATCTTTACGGTCAAGTGAAAAATAAAGATGTTTTATTACAACGCAGATACTTAGTAGATTGCTAAGGAGTGCGCAATGACTCGTTGATGACAGAGCGAAAAGCGCAGGATGGAGTCTTTTAAAAGATTTTTTTCCTGCTCGCTCGGTTAAAAATGTTAACACGTCTGACTTGCTCAAACATTGAAGATAGTTAGAGTATTCTTGTCGATGTTGTCTGATAGATTTATGCTGCATCGGTTGTAAACCTAAGCTTTTAAATACGAAAACGATGATTAATATGGTCGCGTAAGACTCTTGCGGTCATCGAAATAGGCAAAGAAGTACTATAATATCATTTTTGTTGACCAAAGTCTGCGAGTTGATATATCCATAAAAAGGAAACAATGTTATTCTTCTGTCTGAGCGTTGTGGCTCTTACTAAAAAAAAATTTTATAATTGTTCAGATCGTTGTAAGGGAACTTTAATGGGCAGGTACGGGGGTGAGGTTATTGTGAAAAGGCGAACAATGATGAGTGTCAAGTCTTTAAGTAGAACGTTTTGCGCTTTCGCTATGCTAGTGGCGATAGTGGGGTGTGAGGCGCCGCTGGATCTACAGGGAGTGGAAGAGGTGTCCAAGCTGCCGGTGAAACGCTTCGACAGATTCCAGTCGATGGCAAAACAGGGCAACACCGTGGTTGCCGTCGGTTTCAACGGCTCCGTTCTGGTGTCCAATGACGGTGCTGTGCAGTGGAAACGGCAGGATCTGCCGGGAGCTCTCGATCTTATAGGGGTCGTAGCGTGTGACGATGGCAGTTTTGTTGCCCTCGATGCAACCCGCAAGATCTGGATTTCAATCGATGACGGAGACAGCTGGATTGCAAAAAATATTGACACCGAAGAAGCCGTAACGACCCTTACGTGTGGTCCTGACAACAAGCTTTGGGTCGGTGGCAGTTATACCTCAATTTACAGTACTGAAGACCGGGGAGAAACATGGACTACAAACGCCTTGGATGAAGATGCCATGTTTACCTCAATCCAATTCCTGGATGAAAACTATGGTGTGGCCTCAGGTGAGTTCGGGATGGTTGTTGTTAGCAAAGATGGCGGCGAGACCTGGGAAATAGGGCCCAGCATGCCTAATGACTTTTATCCTGAGTCGACCCACTTTCTTGATCATGACAATGGCTATGCGGTCGGCTTGAACGGCAAAATACTGAAAACGATCGACGCCGGTGCCTCCTGGACGTATGAGGACTCAGGAACTGATGCACCCTTGTACGGAATCACCGTGCATGGCGATTCTCTCTATGTCGTCGGTGAAGCTGGCATGATGCTACGCCTGAAAGATGGTCGATGGGAGAAGGTCCAACACGGCAAGCCGGCAAGGTCATACTTGCGCGCTGCACTGTCGGTCAATGACCAACAGCTTCTGATTGCTGGTGGTGCCGGCGCACTGTTCCTGGTTTCCACACAGAACTAATACCGATTATATCGGTTTGTTGCGGGGTTAAAATTGAACAAACTTAAACAAGCAATTCATCACGTGTTTCACAAGATTGACGACCTTCTGTTCGGATATCCACGCCTGTGGCTGGCGGTGATACTCGCTATCACGGTTTTCTTTGCAATCCAGATTCCTGGCGTGAAGATGTATTCCGATTTCGCCGACCTGCTGCCTCAGGAGCATCCGTACATCAAGCTCCACAACGAAATCCGCGATGATTTCGGTGGGGCAAACAACATCATCCTCGCCGTAGAAGTTGAGGATGGCGATATTTTTACCAATGAAACACTGAGAATGATTCACAAGTTGACTGAAAAAGTCGACATCTTGCCTGGCGTCAACCACAACATGGTTTCAAGCCTCACTCACCGGACGGTCCGTAAAGTGTGGTTGACCGAGACCGGTGATGTTAACTCTGCTCCGCACTACGACCCAATTACCGAAGAGTTGAGTGAGGCCGAACTGGCGCAGATGCGCAAGGAAGTGATCTCTAATCCGCGCGTATACGGGCTATTGGTTTCTCCCGATCTTAAGGCCGCCTTAATCAAGGCAACCTTCAACGAAGGTGAGTTGGACTATCAGGCCATCTTTGCCGGAGCACAAACTCTCCGTGCTGAAGAAGCGCGGCCCGGGGTAAATATTTACGCTTCAGGTGCACCCATGCTGGTTGGTTGGGTGTTTACCTACGTCGAACAGATCTTACAGATATTCCTTTATACCATAGCTGTGATGGTCACCTTGTTGTTGCTTTACTTCAGGCGACTTTACGGAATTGTTCTGCCGCTACTTGGTATTGTCCTGGCCACCACCTGGGGACTGGGAATCCTCTCCCTGCTCGGTTACAACCTTGATCCCCTCACCCTGGTGGTCCCCTTCCTGATCTCTGCCAGGGCCATGTCGCATGGCATCCAGCTAGTGGAGCGATATTACGCGGAATTGAAGAGTTCTAGCACGGCCAAGGCGGCGGCAAAGAAGACCTTCAACAGTCTGTTTCGACCGGGGTCGCTCGGTGTTGTCTCCGATGCCATCGGCTTGTTGCTGATCGCCCTCGGTTCGGTGCCGATCAATACCAAAATGGCTCATTACGCCTCACTGTGGGCGATGTCGATTATTTTTATCGTCCTGATTTTTATCCCGCTGATGCTGTCGGTCCTGCCGCGGCCGCGCGATATTGAGCGTAAGGAATCAAAATTCGACGCAATCATGGTCTCGTTTGCCGGAGTGGTTGGCTCGCGCAAAGGAGCGATCACCGTTCTGTGCACAGTGGTTGTCCTGGTGGTCTGCGGCGCTTATTTTAGTTCCTGGGTGCAGATCGGTGAGGCGGAACCAGGCTCTCCGCTGCTGTATAAAGACCATGACTACAACGTCTCTTCCAAGGCGATCAACGACAGGTTCCCCGGCTCTGAAGAGCTTATTGTCGTCGCCCGCACGGACAAAGAGGGTGGCATCAAGCGTCCGGAAGTGTTGCGTGCACTGGAAGATCTGGAAAATCACATGCTGCAAGATCCGGAACTCGGCGGTGTTAAGGCCTTGCCGGGCTTGATCAAACAAGTCAATCGAATCTTTCACAGCAACGATCCCCGTTGGGAGCAGATCCCGGATGCCAGCCCCTATGTTGGTGGCTTGTTGTTTGCCTACAACGCCTCCAGTCCGATCCCAGGTGCCGACAAGGAATTTATCGACACTGAACAACAAAGAGCGAATATGGTCTTTTATTACAAGGACCACAAGGGGGGTACAATTCGCCGCGCCATCCATATGGTTAAAGATTGGATTGCAACCACCGGATCCAAGGTGGAGGGGTTGACCATTCAACTGGCCGGTGGTCAGATCGGGGTGACCGCAGCCATCAATGAAGCGGCCTACGACACCAACATGCTGGTCATCCCGCTGGTTTTGTTGCTGATTTTCGCTTTTGTCACTCTATTCTACTCTTCCCTGCACGCCGGACTGCTGATGATGTGTTCGATGGCCTTCGCGACTTCCCTGACCTATGCCTACATGGGGATCAAGGGCATCGGCATCAACGTCAATACCGTGCCGATTATTGCTGTAGGCATCGGCATCGGCATCGACTACTCCATTTATGTCATGGATCGGATTCGCGAAGAGGTCGGAAGCGGACTGGACCTGCCTGCGGCAGTCAGGCGCACTTTCAGTACAACCTGTAAGGCGGTGGCTTTCACGGCCATAACCCTCATCGGCGGCGTGATAATGTGGGTGTTTATCTCCGACCTGAGATTCCAGGCCGATTCAGCAATGCTGCTTTGCGTCATGCTGATACTCAATGCCCTCTCAGCTATTTTTATGGTGCCCTCATGGGTGTTGATCTTTAAACCAGCATTCATTACCTCCGCTCACTACGATGAGGATGGCATTCTTATCGATGATGAAGAATCTAAAGCGGCTTAAAATGCTCAAGTCACTGAAACGCTCAAGCTGTCAAACAGTCTTTTCCGGCGATGTGATAAGGCCGGAGAGATATGCCCTTATTTTATAGAGTGCTATGAGAGGATTATCGGTTTTAATGTTTGTTAAAAAAGGGAGGTACGTTATGCAGAAGCCACACCGAACAACAACGGTAAGTTCAAAGGTCAAAACCATGCTTTTGACGAGTTTTCTTGCCATCATTGCATCTTCGATTGGTGCAACCGCCGTTTGGGCCGATGTCAGTGGGTACATCGAGAATGAAACCCATTATAGGGAGAGTAGAGGCCTGTCAAAAGCCAGAAACACTTTCCAGTTCGAATACAGCAAGGATTTGGGTGCCATGGGCATCTTCTCCGAGATGAGGTTCAACACGACCCTGCGCGCCACCTACGACGCAGTCTACGACCTGAATGACGACGAGTGGGGCGACAAGGCTGGCGGGCCGATTACTATGCAGCAAACCGGCGGGCAGGTTCCGCCGCCGCCATG
>JAGXHM010000079.1 GCA_024636155.1 Deltaproteobacteria bacterium | reverse complement strand
GAACGTCTACTACATCGGTCTGAACAAGGAGGTACGCTAGTCATGGTTGAACAAGTTGCCCAAATGATCGTTCACGGTGAAGCCTGGACAGTCAAGGATCTCTTTGTCCTCCCCAATGAATATGTTTACTGGTCGATACAAATTGTCATGTATCCCTACATGACCGGTCTGGTCGCCGGTGCCTTCGTGCTTTCTTCTCTCTATCACGTATTTAACGTGCAAAAGTTGAAAGAGATCGCCCGCTATGCCCTGGTCTTCTCATTCGCCTTGTTGCCTGTGGCAATGATGCCTCTCCTGCTGCATCTGCTGCAACCCATGCGCGGCATTCATGTCCTCATGACACCCCATTTTACTTCGGCAATTTCAGCCTTTGGCATCGTATTTATGACTTATGCCTTCATCGTTGCCGCAGAGATCTGGTTCGTTTATCGTAAATTTATTGTTGAATCCATTCACCGACTCGACGAAAAGCAGAGTCGCAGCGGTCTGGAAAGCGTGATTCGTCCGATCTACAAAGTTATCTCACTCGGCGCGATGGATATTTCCAAAGAAGCCCTTGACTCAGACCACAAGGCCATCAAGTTTCTGGCCGGACTCGGCATCCCGGTTGCCTGCTTTCTGCATGGCTATGCCGGATTCATCTTTGGTTCGGTTAAGGCCAACGCTCTCTGGATGACCCCGCTCATGCCGGTAATTTTCATCTGCTCGGCGGTTGTTTCCGGGATCGCGCTCTGCATCGTCAGTTACTACATTTTCATGGAAATGCGCAAATGGGCTGCAAAACGAGGTAAGAACTGGTTGCTTCCTGATGCCCTTGCTCAAGGGGGCACGGCGATACCAGTCGAGCAACTGCGCAGCATTCAAGAGCACGAAGTCAAGATGACCTCAAAGTACCTGTTGATCTTCATGACCGCGGCGATCACACTTGAAATCCTTGACATGATTTTCCGCGGCTATACAGCGGTCAAATCGTGGGATGCCCTGCGTATGGTCATCTACGAGCATGACTTTATGAAGATTTTCGTTTATCAATACGGAATTGGCAATTTCCTGCCATTTTTAATGCTGCTCTTGCCTGGTCTGACGACCAGACGCGCGGTTATCGCCAGCACCCTGGTCCTTTTCGGGGTATTCATGATGCGTTGGAACGTCGTTATTGGCGGGCAAGCCTTCTCGCTCACCTTTGCAGGCTTCATGGAATATCATCTACCTATTATCCCCCACGATCTTGAGACCTTTAAAGAAGGACTGGGAGGAATGTTATCCGTCATTGTGACTCCTTTCATTATCTTCTACTTCCTCAATATGATTTTTCCTGCCTTCATGTCTGATGACGAACTTCACTAAGTTCTAAATTTCACAACGCAAAAAGGCCGCTCCCTTCTGGGGGCGGCCTTTTTTATTACCTTCTTTTGATCAGGCTTAAATCTGCCGGTTTTCTATTTCTCTCAGTTGAACATCTTGGCGCCGAGATAGGCCAGTGCCGGCCAGGCGATTAAAACGGCAGAGACAAAAGCGACAACGCCAAGAACGCTCATTACGGCAACGGTGTAACTGGCTTTTACGTTACTAACGACATTGGATGCGGTTTTCATGATGCTTCTCCTATAGTTTCTCTCACGATGTGAGAGGGTTGGTTGTTAAAAGTAAAGTCTAGTTAAAAAGCTTCGAGCCAATATATGCGAGTGCTGGCCAGGCGATCAGTACGGCTGAGATGAAAGCAAAGATGCCGAGCATGGCAATAACGAGAACCAGGTAACTACTTTTTACATTATCCATAAAGCGGCTTTGAGTTTTCATAACGACCTCCACTTGATTTGTTTGTAGGTTGTTCCTCTTTGTTGATTAAAGTTTTAACATTAAAGAAAGTTCATGTCAACAATAAAAGTTAAAATAATTTCATGTTTTTCCACGACTGGCCTAACCTCGCCTTTTTTCTTGTCTTTTTTAGAATTGTTTGATAAACAAACACCAATTAATCCTTCCTACTAAATTGTCGCTTCGTTAATTTGTTAATTTTCCAAGCGTGAAGATTAAGAGCTGCCTGCCGAAAACTTAAGCATAACAGGAGCATTTCATGGGACAGTTTGACATGGTCAAGGACTTCTTTCTTGGCATCAGCCGCAGCCGTATCTCTCTCATCGGCGGCATGCTGGTTACCATCACCACCCCTTTTCTGGTCAGCTACATGTTGGCTGACACGATCTGGCACATCAAGAACCCTTACTTCGGTGCAGCGGTTTACCTGGCACTCGGTCCGGTTTTTCTTGGCGGATTGGCAATGATTTTTATCGGTGCCTTCTTTTTCCGTGGTGATCGTGATGTGCACCTCTTTACCCTGCAGTACTTGCGCAGATATTTCACAGAACCAGATATGTTTGGTCGCCTGCGCAGAAACGTCTTTCTTATCGTCCTGCTGACTTCGGTCAACTTTGCAGTCTTCAGCATGTTCCTTTACCGTGCTTACCACTACATGGAGTCAACTCAGTTCTGCGGCCAGTTCTGTCACACGGTCATGGCGCCTGAGCACACTGCTTACAAAAACTCTCCACATTCACGTGTTTCCTGTGTTGAATGTCATATCGGCTCTGGAGCTGACTGGTTTGTCAAATCAAAGATCTCAGGGGCACGACAGTTATTGGCCGTGGCGACCGGAACCTACCCGACTCCCATTTTAACGCCAGTACATGGGCTTCGGCCGGCACGCGATACCTGCGAGGAGTGTCACCGCCCGGAACTCTTCCACGGCGACAAGCTCAATGTTTCCAAGAGCTTTCTGCCGGATGAACAGAACAGCGTTGTAAGCAATGTGCTTTTAATGAAAATTGGCAGCGCCGGCGATCGTGCACAAAGCTCGCACGGTATTCACTGGCACGTCGCACCGGAGAACAAGATCACCTACCGGGCGACAGAGTACAATCGCATGGTGATCCCTGAGGTCACCCTGACTCAGGCCGACGGCACCGTGACGGTCTTCCGCACAGCCGATGCAGAAGAGTTGTTACAAGAAACCGAACAGAGTGGCGATGAGCGAGAGATGGACTGCATCGACTGTCACAATCGGCCGTCGCACGTTTACCTCCCACCTGATGATGCCCTGGATCGGAAACTGTCTGAGGGTGACATCCCTCAGAATCTGCCCTATATCAAACGGCAAGCAATGGAGCTGATCACAGCGAGCTACAAAACCTCAAACGAGGCTCGCGAGACCATAAGTGACGGACTCAACAGCTGGTATAAGGAAAACTACCCGCAACTGGTTGCTGAAAAACCACAACTGTTGGAGAGTGCTGTTGCCGGGGTCGTTGCCGCGTATGCCGAAAACGTTTTCCCGGAAATGAAAGTTGAATGGGGCACCTACGTGAACCATATCAGCCACGGCCCCGACTTCGACATTGGCTGCTTTCGCTGTCACGATGACATGCACGAAAGCCCGGACGGAAAAGTCATCTCTGCAGACTGCAACACCTGTCACACCTTGTTGGCCATTGAGGAAACGGATCCAGAAATTCTGAAGACCCTGCAGGGACAAAATTTGTAGAGGCTCTTGCAGTAAGAAACAAAAGCGGGGACAGACTCAAGATAGAGCCTGCCCCCGCTTCTTTTTGAAACAATTCAAATCACACTCAAATCAGGCCATGCAAAGCTCCTCCTGTAACCCCGAGAGCATCAACCCGACGTTCAACATCCAGATCATCCTCAAGAGGCGGAGCATGAAAGCTCTTGCTTCGCGCATCGATGACCAAGCTACCGCTGCAACCCCAATGTTTAGCGTGAGAGAATGACTCGATCCCTTCAATGTCATTGGCGGGAGCGGAACGCGTAAAAACCACCCAAAGCAGGTTCTCCAGCTTCTGTGCAGAGAACTCAGCATCATCGACAATCACGATCAATGGGAATGCGTTGATCGCGTCCTCTTGAGTGTAGGAACGGCAGAAGGCAAGCAGATCTGCTGACGGTACGCTCCGCTCACCCCGCCAGGGTTCGCCCTGCAGAACGAGCACGCCCGGAACAGCAAGCTGTGGCTTGGAAAAGCCGGTCGGCAAGCGCAAGTCTCCGGAAAGTTCCGTTGGCAAGCGACGTCGCACCGGACCAGACGCCGCCATGACGACCTTGGAGCCTGCATTCAAGGCTGATCCGGAATAATCAAGGGTGTCTATCGTGGTGCAGGTCTGGAAATGCAAATCCCGTCGCCAATCAATTCGCGACAGCAGGGAGTGTAAAAACGCGCCAATATCGTGAATATCCAATTCCGGTTGATCTTTTTCATTAACAATCAACAGGTACTTGGCTAGCGACAATTGACCTTGGCCGAGTAAGGCATTGGCCTGGGTGAGCAACTCCTGTGGCCCTGTATTCTCAACGTAAGGCAAGTAGCGTTCGCTACCAATTGCCAGCAGGAGAGGATGAACTCCTGCAACATCAACCGCATGAATCGCCCTGACTCCAGGCACCAGGTCCGGAATCGCTGCGCCGGTCATTTCATGAATCAGATCACCAAAGGTGGTGTCTTCTTGAGGAGGCCTGCCAACAGTAGTAAAAGGCCAGATCGCTCCGGGACGGTGGAAGAGCTGCGTAACCTTCATCACCGGAAAATCATGAGTCAGGCTGTAGTAACCGAGGTGATCACCGAAGGGACCTTCCGGACGAGTTTGACCGGGCAGGATATAACCAGAAAGGCAGAAATCCGCTTCCGCTGGCGCCAGCAAGCCGTTGGGCGTCTTTACCACTGATAGGCGGTGTCCACTAAGCAGGCCGGCGAAGGCCAGTTCCGGCATCCCTTCAGGCAACGGCATGACTGCAGCCAGAGCCAGACTCGGCGGCCCGCCGACAAAGACATTAACTGGCAGGGGTTGGCCTTTTCCCAGAGCAGCCGTATGATGCACGCCGATGCCGCGATGGAGCTGGTAGTGTAGTCCCGCCTCATCTGGTGCATATTCACCACCAGAAATCTGCACTCGATACATGCCGAGGTTGGATCCCTGCCAGCCAGACTTGTCTGGCGACTCGGTATAAACCTGCGGCAGGGTGATAAATGCGCCGCCATCTTCAGGCCAGGAGACCAGCTGCGGCAATTGCGCCAGAGTTGTTGCGTGCTGCAGCAGAGGACCTTTGCTTGCAGACTTCGGCAGCAGATGCCAGGCATGGCGAGCGAGACCAAGAGACGCGCCAATCTCACGAAACACCGAACCGGGATCGACCTTCAGGGCAACCAGCCGTTCTATCGCTGGCAAGGTGTCGCGAAACAGGTAACGAGCTCGGGCAAGAGTGCCGAACAAGTTGCCCAGCATCGGGAAATCACAGCCTTTGACTTTGGTAAAGAGCAGAGCCGGGCCACCGGCAGCGTAGACCCGGCGTTGAATAGCCCCGACTTCAAGACATGGGTCGACTTCGACGTCGATGCGCCTCAACTGAGCCGTTCTTTCAAGATCGGCAACGGTTTCTTGTAAGTTGCGATAGCCCATAATAAATAGCTGCTCTCAAATAAGGTTGTCAGGAACCGTCGCAAATACGACCTGATCATTGTACCCAGAGTCTCAGACGAAAACAAAAGCTTTCTGAAAAGCCTCGGCCACTGGCAGAAAGCGAACAAATCCCTTATAATGGCAGGTAATGAAAAACGAATGGCAGAAACAGATAAAGACTCCAAGCGAAAGCAACCTGCAGAGGTTGGCGACAATCGTTTACGCCTTGCAGGCAGTCAGCCTTTTTACCGGCACGCTGACCCTTTTCGCCGGGATCATCATCAACTATGTTCGCAAGGAGGACGTACAGGGGAGCTGGATTGAAAGCCACTTTCAGTGGCAGATAAAGACCTTCTGGTACTCACTCATCTGGATGGTGACTGGTGGCGTCTTGACGATTTTCCTTGTCGGCTGGGCGATTCTGCTTGCGGCCTCACTCTGGCTGACCTACCGGATCGTCAAGGGTTGGGTCTACCTTAACGAACAACGGCCCATGCCGTCATAAGAACGCAGTAGAGCGGACTTGTTGCGACGCCATCAACTACGCAGAGCGAGGTCCTGCTTCTCCAGGAGCAGAATACGATCGCGCAACTCCGCGGCTTTTTCAAATTCGAGATCAGCTGCTGCCTGCAGCATTTCAACTTTTAAACGACGGATGTCAGCGCTTAGCTCCGCTGGGGAGTTGTATTCTGCAAGCGCCTCGGCAATCAGACTTTCTGTCGACGAGTCAGACTTGCTGAGAACATCAAGAATTGACCGGAACGATTTACGAACCGTCTCCGGAGTAATACCGTGAGCCTCGTTATAGATCAACTGAGCCTCTCTGCGACGCCCGGTTTCGTCGAGGCAGGCCTGCATGGAACGCGTGATCTTGTCGGCGTACATAATCACACGGCCATCAACATTCCGGGCAGCACGCCCACACGTCTGGATTAAAGAACGGGTGCTGCGCAGAAAGCCCTCTTTATCAGCATCAAGGATAGTAACCAGAGAAACCTCGGGGATATCGAGACCTTCGCGCAGCAGATTAATCCCTACCAGTACATCAAAGACCCCCTGACGCAGATCACGGATAATCCGGATGCGCTCAACGGTATCGATATCGGAATGCAGGTAACGAACCCGGATACCGACCTCATCCAGGTAGCCGGTCAAATCTTCGGCCATACGTTTAGTCAGAGTGGTTACCAGAACCCGGCCCTTTTCCGCCACAACCTTGCGAATCTCATCAATCAAATCATCAACCTGACTACTGGCAGATCGAATTTCTATCGGTGGATCGACCAGGCCAGTCGGACGAACGATCTGCTCGACAACCACACCATCTGCTTTGGTCAGTTCGTAATCACCAGGGGTCGCTGAGGCATAAACAGTCGGGATGTTCTTGTCGCTGAATTCATCGAAAGTCAGTGGCCGGTTATCAAGTGCAGAAGGCAGACGAAAACCATATTCAACCAGAGTCCCCTTGCGGCTGCGATCACCACGATACATGCCACCGATCTGCGATACGGTCACGTGGCTTTCGTCGATGAACAGCAACGCATCCTCAGGGAAGTAATCAAAGAGCGTCGCCGGTGGCGTGCCTGCCTCACGGCAATCCAGGTAACGCGAATAGTTTTCGATCCCCTGACAGAAGCCCATTTCCTCCATCATTTCTATGTCAAAAAGGGTGCGTTGCTCAATACGCTGAGCCTCCACCAGTCGATTCTCTCCGCGCAGGAACTGGATGCGCTCAAGCAGTTCGTCCTGAATCTTACTAATAGCCTGATCCAGGGTCGGCTTGGTGGCAACGTAATGACTAGCGGGAAAGATTGCCGTGGCCAGGAGACGATCAATGACCTTGCCTCGCAAAGGGTCAATCTCACTGATTGCCTCAACTTCATCGCCGAAAAATTCAATGCGCAGAGCACGATCTTCCTCATAAGCCGGGAAGACCTCCACCGTGTCACCACGCACCCGGAAAGTGCCCCGATGAAAGTCGATATCATTCCGGCTGTACTGGATATCAACCAGGCGACGCAACAGCTGATTGCGGTCAAGCTCCATGCCCTGCTCAAGACGAATCAACAGGCCATGATAGGCTTCTGGCGAACCGAGGCCGTAGATACAGGAGACCGAAGCGACGATCAGAACATCGCGCCGGGTCAGTAGACTGCGCGTAGCGCTATGCCGCAGTTTATCGATCTCCTCATTGATCGAGGAATCCTTTTCGATATAGGTATCTGTGGTGGGAACGTAAGCTTCAGGCTGGTAGTAGTCGTAATAGGAGACAAAATACTCGATGGCATTATCAGGGAAGAGCTCCTTGAATTCACCATAGAGCTGGGCCGCCAGAGTTTTATTGGGGGCGAGAACCAGGGTTGGACGTTGGACGGCCATCACCACATTAGCCATGGTGAAGGTTTTACCTGAGCCAGTAACGCCGAGCAGAACCTGATGGCGATCACCGCGACGGAGGCCTGCGATCAGCTCAGCAATCGCCTGCGGCTGATCACCTTGTGGTTGGAAGTCGGTCTTTAGCACAAATTTAGACATACACCAGACCGGAAGCGTTTCGCTTGTTGTTGATCAGGAGCCGAGAACGACTCTGAGAATGGTCCTCAATTGAACCTCTTTAACCGGCTTACGCAGAAAAGTGGAGATACCAACTTTTTTTGCTTCAGCGATTTTAGTCTCATCTTCTTCTGATGAGAGCATGACAATCGGTACAAATTTACAGTTCGGCATTTGTTTTGCCGTCTGCGCAAAGGCGATCCCATCCATAACCGGCATGGTCAGGTCGGTAATAATCAGATCGTACCGGGTGGTTTCGAGTAAAAGGCAAGCCTTCTTGCCATCGCTGGCCGTAGCAACCTCATAACCAAGCTCATCCAGCATATCCTCAAGGACCGCCAGAACCGACGGGGAATCATCAACAATCAGAATTTTTTTTGCCACATAGACCTCCAAACCACAGAATGCACAAATTATTTCATTTTCCAGGTCGTACCCTCAGCACTATCCAGCAATTGAATACCCTTAGCAGCCAGGTCGTCACGAATCTGATCTGATCGCGCAAAATCGCGGTTCGCACGTGCATCGCGTCGTTCGGCGATCAATGCTGCAATCTCCGCCTCACGCAAACCGGCATCGGCAAGGCCTTCGTGAGCGCTACGAGTCAGCCAAGCGGCCGGATCCGAACCGAACAGGCCCAAGACCTCGCCAAGTCGCAGCAGGTCATCACGACCTTTACCAAGGATTCCCTGCAATTGACCATGCAGGTTGCTCTCTTCAGCCAGAATCCGGTTGATCGCCCGTACAGCATCGAACATGTGGCCAATCGCCTGAGCTGTATTGAAGTCATCATCCATGGCAGTGCGAAAGCGCTCTTCAAGCTGCGCCAACCGCTCAACCGGCTCAGCCAGGGATTCGGGTACACTTCCTTGCTCTGCGTCTGCATCTGACCTGGAGAGCGCAATTTCGAGTTGCGCCAGAGCTTCGTAAAAACGGGTTAAACCAAGACGTGACTCTTCCAGATTCTGGTCGGAAAAATCGATCGGTGAGCGGTAATGGGCGGTCAGGTTAAAGAACCTGACAACCTCTGGATCGTAACTTTTCAGGATGTCGCGTATCGTGAAAAAATTGCCCAGCGACTTGCTCATCTTCTCCTGATTGATATTAACAAAGCCGTTGTGCAGCCAATATTTGACAAAGGGTTTTCCGGATGCGCCCTCTGACTGGGCAATTTCATTTTCATGGTGCGGGAAAATCAGGTCGCGTCCGCCACCGTGGATATCAAAAGTTGAGCCGAGCAGAGATGAACTCATTGCCGAACATTCGATATGCCAGCCAGGCCGACCAGCACCCCAAGGCGACTCCCAGCTCGGCTCATCCGGTTTGGCAGTTTTCCAGAGGGCAAAATCCATCGGGTTGCGCTTTAGTTCACCAGAAGCAATCCGCGCACCTGCCTGCATCTCTTCCATATTACGTTTGGAAAGTTTCAGGTAGGAGGGAAACTTATCAACACTGTAATAAACATCACCCGCTGCTTCATAGGCCATACCCTTATGGATCAACTGCTCAACCAGGGCGATGATCTGTGCAATATGCGCGGTTGCTTTCGGTTCATGGGTCGGCTTGCGCAGGCCAAG
Organism: Deltaproteobacteria bacterium; assembly: GCA_024636155.1. Lineage (GTDB taxonomy): Bacteria > Desulfobacterota > Desulfuromonadia > Desulfuromonadales > BM103 > M0040. Next base: position 4,943 of record JAGXHM010000079.1, on the reverse strand, counting down.
GGCCGCCATATCTTCGTCAAAAGCCCGTATAAATTCTTCAGAAAGCTCCTGACTGGAAATGCCACGCTCGTTGGCTCGTGCGATAATCTTGTCATCAACGTCCGTGTAATTGCGCACATAAGTCACATCGTAGTTGCTGTATTGCAGGTAGCGGTAGACGATATCAAAGACAATATTGGCCCGGGCATGGCCAATGTGGCAATAATCGTAAACGGTCACTCCACACACATACATCCCCACTTTGCCAGGGACGAGTGGCTGGAATTCTTCTTTTTTACCTGACAGTGTATTGTAAACGCGTAAGGCCATAATCTCTTCTCCGGAAATCTTGTCTCTATTGCTCTTTGCTGTGACCGCCTTTAATAGCACAGAACTGGCGGCAGGAAAAGCTCTCAGCTAACGAGCAAACAAACGAACAACAACTTCCGCAATATGTTCCACTGGTAAAACCTGTGTCGCTGCACCACGTTCAATCGCGGCCTTAGGCATACCGAAGATCGCACTGCTCGCTTCATCCTGAGCGATGGTATAAGCCCCCTGTTTGTGCAATGCTTCCAACCCGACCGCACCATCGGTTCCCATTCCAGTCAAAAGCAGCCCCACCGTTTCTGCCGCCATTCCCTGGCTTGCAAGAGAGAGGAACATTGCATCCACTGCTGGACGACAGTTATGCAATGGTGGCGAATCTTGCAGAACAATCCGGTTCGACTGAACAGTCAAATGAACATTGTTAGGAGCAATCAGAACGGTGCCCGCCTGTAAGGCATCTCCCCCTGTTGCCAGTCGCACAGACAAAAGTGATTCACGGTTCAGCCAGTCAGCGAAACCTGGAGCAAAACCTTCGGCGATATGCTGGACAATCAAGACTGCCGCAGACAGGTTCCTGGGCAGCTCCTGAAGAATCTGCAGGACGGCTTTTGGGCCACCCGTAGAAGCGCCAATAGCCAGAATTCGCCGTGGCCCCGCCGATAAGGGAACCGTTGCTTTAACTATTTTGGGACGTGACACACGATAGTGGTGAATAACCCGAATGCGGCTAAGACTTTTGACTTTGGCAATCAACCGATTGGCGATCTGAGAAAAAGCTTCTGTCACCACTCCGGAAGGCTTTGCCATGACATCAAGAGCGCCGAGCTTGATTGCGGCAAAAGCCCCGCGACTATCGTCTGGATCGGTGTTAGCGGAGAGCATCAGGATTGGCGTCGGCGTTGCGGCCATGATTTCTGCGACAGCTTCCAACCCACCCATGATCGGCATCATGACATCCATGATGACAAGATCCGGTTTGAGTTTGGCTGTCTGCTCTACCGCCGCGCGACCATCACTGACTTCAGCGACAATTTCGATATCGGTATCCTGCGACAGAAGATCGTGCAGGACAACCCTGGTCAACTCGGAATCATCTGCGATAAGTATTCTAATCATGAGGTTTTCAAGAGATCAGGGTCTCAACAGTATCCAGCAGAACGCCCTGCTTGAAACTGCCTTTGACAATATACGCCTGAGCGCCAGCTTCCATTCCCAGCCGTCGATGCTCATCGGAAGCCAGAGACGAGACGATTATAACCGGTAGATCGCGGGTGTCGTCACGCTGACGAACTTTTTTGGTCAGCTCAAAACCGGTCATCCCCGGCATCTCCACATCACTGACCATGAGATCAAAACTACCAGCATTAAGTTTATCAAGAGCATCAAAACCTGAGACGGCTACGACAACTTCGTAATCATTTGTTTCCAGAATGTTTTTCTCCATGGTTCGAGTCGTAATCGAATCATCAACCACCAGAATACGGCCACGCTTGGCTTTTTTCTGCTCTTTTTCATAAGTCTGGCGAAGCTGCAGTGGCTGTCGTCCATGACTCACAGCAAACAGGTCAGCGACCGAAATGATCAGCGCCGGGGTACCATCACCAAGGATCGTCGCACCGGAGAAGTATTCGAGGCTCTTCAACTGACAACCAAGCTCCTTGACGACAACTTCCTGCAGACCAAGGGTTCGATCAACCAGCAAACCCATGGTCTGTTCACGAAAGCTTAATATCAAGACGGTAAGCCTCGTAGAAACCTTTGCTCTCTGCTCTTGATCCAGGAACTGTGACAGGCTGCTTAAGGGCACAGAGGCGTCCCCGAGTCGAACAACTTCCCGCCCCATCTCCTCGAGAATGTCACGAGGAGAAACACGCAAAATTTCTGCAACATAGTGCTGGGGGAAAACATAGGTCTCGCCGCTGCACTCGACCATCAACCCGGTAAAGATAGCCATACTGAGCGGAAGTCTTAAAATCAGTTCGGTGCCAACGCCAATTTTGGAATACAGCGAGAGATTCCCCTTAACCTGATCCAGATTAGATTTAACCACATCAAGACCGACCCCGCGTCCGGAGACATCAGTGATAAATTCACGGGTGGAAAAACCCGGCTCGAAGACCAGATAAATCACCGCCTCGTCCGACATCGCTGCGGCCGCCTCTGCAGAAAGGACCCCGCGCTTGACTGCCATCGAGCGAATCTTCTCCGGATCCAGCCCCTGACCGTCATCTCGTACTGTAATCTGAATAAAACTCCCTTCGTATTGGGCTTGAAGGGTAATCTGTCCCGCCTTGGGTTTTCCTAAACGCACTCGGGTATCAGGATCCTCAATACCATGATCAATGGCGTTGTTAAGGACATGCAGCAGGATCGGCTTGATCGCATCGAGCATATTCCGATCAAGCTCTACATCCTGCCCCTGAACGACAAATTTCACTTCTTTTTTCAGGTTACGAGCCAGATTGCGGAGTGAACGTTCAAAATCATCTGTAGCGGTTGCCAAAGGTAGCAGGCGAAGTTCCATGGTTCGCTGGTAAACATCTTCTGCCTGGTAACCAAGCTGAAGTCGATCGCGCTCAAAATCATTGATCAGATTCACCATATTGCTACGGAGATCCTTCAGGTCATAATTGTCAGCGCCCTGCGACCTCCTCATTGAACTATCAATTTGTTGTAACAAGCGTGTCATTTGCTGCTGACGTGCTTCCATCGCTTTCTGACTGAGGAGGATTTCGCCCATGCGGTTAACCAACTGGTCCAGACGCTCCACACTCGCCCTTATAGAGGTTCGGCGCTCCGCTCCTTTGTAATCCGGTGCAACTTCGGTCTCCGTTTGTTCTCCAGAGATAGAGCCCGTCTCAAGAGCTTTGATTACCGTGTCAACATTGACGCTGATACCGCCACTCGATTGAGCTTGCGCCATCAGGGCCTCAATTGCATCTGTGGCAACCAGCAAGACATCAGCCAGATCCGAACAGAACTCTTGCTCACCACTTTGCAGCCCTTTGAGAAGATCCTCCATGCGATGAGCAACGCCGGCAAGCTCGACCAGGTCGACCATGTTGGCCGAGCCTTTGAGGGTGTGAGTACTACGCAGCAACTCATTGAGCTGCGCTTCGCTCGTGCCTTCTTTTTCCAGAGTCAGAATCCCCTTGCGCAACGCTTCAAGGTGTTCCTCTGCCTCTCGAATAAATATGTCAACGTACTTGTTTTTTTTCATTTCGCTCGTATCACTATAGCTTCCGTGAAAACCAGGATTTTGTCATCAATCCATCTGATAACCAATGCGGAAACCACCCCAGTGACGGCCTTTGACAAAAACCGGAGCGCTGATATCCCACATCTTTTCACCGGTATCACGCTCGTACACCTGCTGCAGGTATCCTTTGTCATCACTACCATCATAGTGAGCGGCGCGCAGACCGACCTGATCATCAAAAATTCGTTTGGTGCGATTACCGACTTTGTCCTTTTCCAGATTCCCGGTCAACGGCTTTGTATATCTGGTGTTATGAGTAGGTAAGTAACCGTTGCGGTCAATAAGAACGGCAAAAACAACCTGGTTGTTGTCCAACATACCATCTTCAAAACCCTGAATTGTCTCATCGAGATAGCTGTCATATTTGGTGTGATATTTCTTTGGATCTGTGCCAGAAATTAGCCGGTAATTCTCATCAAAAATATCTTCCAAACTGAATCGACCACTATCCACCGCCGACGTCAGTACCCGTTCCAGATGTTTGGCACCTGACTGTACTTGCGCTTTAGCCTGACCCAACAAGTCCTCCTCAATCAGGTCTTGCAAACGATCAGCGAGAGAGGTCAGCTCCGAAATTGCTTGCGTCGTCTCCTGAGAACTGGTTGCCACCTGAACCGCAACATCGCGCACTTCGACAATCGTTTCCGTCATCTGCTCGCTGGCTGTCGTCTGCTGCTGGGTCATCAGCTTAATCTCACTTGCAGCACCGGTCGTTTCGGCAACCGCACTGGTGATCTTCTCCAGTGCCTCCGATATGTTCGCCACCAGGCTGCTCGCCGCATCGACGCCCTTCGAACCTTCTTCCGTCAACATGATCGTGCTGTTGGTCGCCTGCTGAATCTGTACGATCAGAACCTTGACCTGATTGGTCGCATCAGCGGTACGGTCCGCCAGTCGGCGCACCTCATTGGCGACAACCGAAAACCGCTTGCCCGCTTCACCGGCACCGGCCGCTTCGATCGCTGCGTTCAGCGACAACAGGTTGGTTTGATCGGAGATCTCATCGATAATATCAATAATCCCACCGATTTTCTGCGAGTTTTCACCCAGCTCCAGCATCGCTTCAGCGATTGACTGTACCTGGTCCTTCAGCTGAGACATTCCCTCAACAGCACTGGACACAGCTTCCTGACCTTCAGTACTCGACGCCGCGGCATTGTCAGCCAGAGCTTCCACGCGTCCGGCATTCTCCGACACCTGTTTCGCTGTCGCGGCAATCTCTTCCGAGGTGGTCGTTGCCTGTTGCACAGCCGTCGCCTGCTCAGATGAGCCCGCCGCCTGTTGGGTTGAAATTGCCATCAGTTCGTTGGCGCTGGTCGAAAGCTGCTGAATCGCCTCTTTGACGCTCATCACCATGCGATTGCTCTTTTCAATT
>JAGXHM010000078.1 GCA_024636155.1 Deltaproteobacteria bacterium | reverse complement strand
TTAACTTATTACTCGAATCATAAGGGGGCACGATAAAAATCCTCCAAGGCAGTAACCATGGGGGATTTCATCATAATTTTAGTGCTGAGCAACACTTTAAGAGAACGGCTTGGATCAATTCCGAGTGGCCATTTATTATTTGTCAGGATCAGTAAGAATTTCGCATTTCTGCCAAGCTGAGTACACAGAAACAATGTAGGAGTAGTTGTGAGAAAATTTTGAGTATTCGTGTGGTATTCTTTAATCAAGTGAATTTACTCTCAGATAAGAGCAAACCTGTAGTGATGCAGGGGCGCAAAACCAAGGGCTTTTTGTAAAGGTAGCCTGGTTGCCAAAGAGAGACTGTTTTAGGTGTTTTAAGACGTCTGTCCCAGGTCATCAGGGATAGACGTCTTTTCAGTTGGAGCTGCTTTGTCGAATAAATCTTGGAACTTTGTTGAGAAGGAGAAAAAATCACTAAGCGAATGTCCTATTCTTTATTTGTGGAGAGGCGTAAACGATAAATTGGGTAGGCTTTGAAGTTGTTCTTGCCTGTTCTGGCAATCGGGGTTTGTTAACTGCAACGGAGTTTTTCAAAAGGAGTGGTGTTATGTCTGATGCTAAAGTCTTAGATCCATTTGATTTAGGGACGATCGGTTTAGGTCCGCTTGGTTTTGGATCCCTTTTTTTAGGTTTATTTGATGATGACAATCTTTTCGGAACCGACTTGAATGATTTGATGTTCGATCTGTTTGGCAATGATACGATGAATGGTGGCGGTGGCGATGACATCTTGATCGGTGGTTTGGGTGATGATGTCCTGAATGGTGACGGTGCTTCCCAAATCGAGCAGGTAGAGACCTTCCTCGTTAATGAGGAACTGATAGGAGATGATCTCCTTTGGGGTGGCCTTGGTGATGACACCCTCAATGGTAATGGCGGCAACGACATGTTGTTTGGGTCATTCGGCAATGACACGCTCAATGGTGGTTCTGGTGATGATCTGCTATCTGGTGGGTTTGGCGATGATTATTTGACTGGTGGGCCAGGCCAAGACACCTTCGTTTTCTCTTTTGGCGATGACATCATCAGTGATTTCAGCCATGACACTAAAACAACTGAGGTATTGATCGATTTTGAAGGTGTTACTACAGGTGGTACATCTACTGTTCCTGGCAGCTACTTGGACTTGAATTGGAGTAACGTAAGCGTTTCGACTGAGCAGTATCTTATTGATATTGGGCTTTCTGAAAATGGCTATGGTGATGTTCTAAATTCTGGAATGTATTTTGGTTTTAATGGTTGGGGAGACACTGCTAGTTTCAATGATCCTATACAAGATTTCGATTTTCAGAGTGGCTATTTCTCTGCCGCATGGAATAACGATCTCAATCTCCTTATTACCTCCTACGATGATGGAGTTGAAGTTGGCAATGCTACAATAGTCTTAGACCCCAACAAAGTTTATTTGAATTTCGCAGAAGGCACGGCTGAAGGTGCGGATAGTGCAGTATTTACCGGTCGATTTACCAGCGTAGATACTATTCGGATCTCCGCTAGTGGTGGTACCTCTGCGGGGCTTGATGGGGGTGGGACACATGTTGCTTTTGATGATCTCACCTTAGCCTATACCGTTCCTGGTGATGGAGACCTCATTGATCTACCATGGGGCCTTGATCCTGCAGATATCGTTGCCAGTGCCACCTCCGATGGTTCCGGAGGAACCCTTCTCGATTCTGGCATCGGCACACTACAGCTTCTTGGTGTCACACCCGCCGATGTTGCTGAGGCATGGTTTGTTTAATGGCACCTTTGGCTTTTCTTTAAAAAGCATTCAGCCGGGGGCGTCACTACAGTCCCCGGCTGTTTTTTAAACTTGATACGTATTGTCAGAATAGATTTTAGGCTGACTCTCCTCCTCGAACTAAAAACGGCTCGTCTCTTTTGATAGAAAGTTGAAAGATGAAAAGGAATATATTATGAAAGTTATCGTGACTTGTTGTTTTCTCTTGGTATTAACAGTTCCAACCCTGTCTTTCTCCGAAGGTTACATGGGAACGTTCTGCTGGCTTGATGAAAAAGGAAACACCATCGAGCTGTCAGTTTCTCCCGTAGGAAATGATAAAGGCTTCACATACTCTGGTGTTTACCACACGACTAAAGGGCTTTCTTCTCCTGTTTATGGCAATGTCAACATACTGAACAATCAGCTCGCCGGAGTTTTCACATCGACCGAAAGAGTAGAAATACAGGGAGAGCCTTACGTCACTGATTTTGTAGGGAATATCAGCCTTAACCTATCGGACCTCAACGGCTCTCTTTGGGGTACGGCACGAGCGACAAACATATCAACAGATCAGATAACATCTGTCTCCTCATCTAACGATTTGACTTTTACAAATTGCCCAGAATAGGAGATTCCTCAAAAGAGGAAAGGCGTAAAAGCTACTGGCAACCTTTATAGACCAACTAAAACAGATTTTTTATAAATCACGACTTATAGAATGAAAAATGGCCACCTGGAAACGGGTGGCCATTTCTTGTAAGTCAGGACACAGGGGGAAACAAGTTTCTTAAATGTCACCACTGCCAGTAAAAAAAGCCTCTCCCTGTTTACCTAGGGTGGGGCTTTCCTCTAAGTATTGTTGCAACGAATTCTCGAATCATCTAGAGATTTATAGGACCCATTGGAGCGAAGACTAAACCAGATACTGACTGTCAGATCAAGTCGTGATTACTACAGCTGTAGGGCTAAGTAAAGGAACGTTTGACGCCACGCGCCTCATGCTTAGTAATCAATCCCCGGCTGTGGCTCAATATCCTTCTGGTAAGCGTGCTTCACCTCACACACCTCACTAACCGTATCCGCCAATTCAACAACATCTGGGTGCGCGTTGCGTCCGGTGATGACCAGGTGCATCAACTTCGGCTTCCCCTTGGCCAGATCAAGGACCTGTTCAAGATCAACCAGTTTGAGTTGCAACGCATTGTTAATTTCATCGAGGATAACAATCTGAAAGTCGCCGCTGGCCATCTTTGCCCTCGCCAACGCCACTGCCGTCTGGGCACTGGCACGATGTTCGGCATGAGTGTAGGGGTTACCCTGAATACCGCAGAAGCCCATTCCGGTGGCATGCAGTTCCACCAGGCCGCCAAGCAGTTTCACCCCATCCCATTCTCCCGTGTAGAGATCGCCCTTCATAAACTGAATGATGCAGACCTTCAGTCCGTGCCCGCTGGCCCGCAAGGCCATCCCCATGGCGCTGGTCGTTTTACCCTTGCCATTGCCGGTGATCACGACCACCAGGCCATGTGGCTGTTTAGGTGTGAGCTTTTCGATTTTGATCGGTTTTGAAATTGGTACAGGCATGGTGATTCCTTTTAATAAGTTTACTTGCCTTTCATTCTACCTTTTGTTGTGCAAAACAAAAGTTTGCGTCTGAAAACTGTCCACTGATATAAGATTCAAAAGACAAAATTCCCCAGTCAAACGCAGTTGCAACTCCATCCTCACGCAAAGGATATCATGCTCCGCTTAATGCTCCTCGGCCTGACCGCTGGAATGTTCTTCAGCGCAACCTTCATCTTCAACCGTGCCATGAGCCTCGAAGGCGGTCATTGGTACTGGTCAGCAGCGTTGAGGTACGCCTACATGGTTGCCTTTCTCGGCATGGGAATCCGTGCTTTCAAAGGTGGGGATTACATCAGACAGGTATTGTCTGAATTCCTACGCCACTGGGCGTTTTGGGTTACAAGCGGCAGCATTGGTTTCGGTGGCTTTTACGCCCTGATCTGTTTCGCCGCCGATCACTCACCTGGCTGGGTCGTAGCCACGACCTGGCAGATGACAATCATTGCGACGCTTTTCGTTCTGAGGCTCTTCGGCAAGACTTTTTCGAAAAAGATCTGGCTCTACTCAGTCGCTGTTTTTGCTGGCGTATGTCTTGTCAACATAAGCCAGATCGAAACGGCGGACGCCATGACGCTGCTTTTAGGAGCATCTCCAGTTCTGATAGCAGCATTCCTTTACCCGCTCGGAAATCAACTCGTCTGGGAAGCAAAACACGGGCGCAAAGGCCTGCCCAGAGTAGATGCCGAACTGCTGGACAACGCCTTTGCCAAAGTTTTCCTGCTTTCTCTTGGCAGTGTGCCGTTCTGGTTTCTGCTCTTTCCCTTCACCGACGCGACAATCCCCTCGCATGATCAATTTATCAAGGTCGCCCTGGTCGCGCTCTTCTCAGGCGTCATCGCCACATCACTCTTCCTGGCAGCCCGCAATCAAGCAAAAAATGCCAGCGAGCTGGCCGCCGTTGACGCAACACAATCAAGTGAAGTCATTTTTGCCCTCGCTGGCGAAGCCCTCTTCCTGCAAGCCAGCCTGCCGAACCTGCTAGGACTCTCTGGTATGCTGATCGCCTGCATAGGTCTGATTGCATTTGTCCTCCACGAACACGACTAAGAGTTTCATGGTGCAGGCTCTATGCTGCCCATAAACAATTATAGATGGTGTCCCCAAACCTAAAATGATACCCTCTTGCAGTCGCCAAGCAGCGACAATCAAAATAACATTCTGTTGAGGATCAAATGTACGATTTCACCCCCTATCTGGGATTTATTGCTGTCAGTTTAATGATCGCATTATCTCCCGGCCCCAGTTGGGCTTACACCATATCAACCACTCTCGGCCACGGCCGGAAGGCTGGCGTTGTCCGCACCCACTTGGTCCTCTTTTTTTGCGGTATTTACCGTCAGCTCAAGAGGTCCGGTAAAGTGCAAAAAGCTTTGCGCTGGGCGACTGAAACCGTTTTCCCTGGTTGCGGAGCACGTCTTGCGCTGACGGACCGTTAATAATCTACGTTCCATTCACTTTGCCCAATTTCCCCCTAAGAGAAAGACAAGAAAGGCCCACCGTGGAAAAAAGACACCCCCTGAAAAAGTTCTTCATACTAATGGCTCTTTGGTTTGTAACGATCATGGCTGTGTTTGCCGGTTCAGTACTTTATGATAAATACAAGTCATCAGAATACGATGCGATCGCTGATCCATATATCAAGAAAGTCATCCCGGAAATTTCGAAATGGGACCCTGTCGCAACCAAGCAATTGATGGCACCTGAAATTTCATCGACCATTCCGGATGAAAATTTTGCCAAAGCTATGACTTTGTTCTCTCAGTTGGGGGCATTGCAAAGTATGGATGATGCAAAATTCGAAGAAATCCATGAAGATAAAGAGACCACCACAGGCAAAAAGACCTTTGTCACATATAATATTAATGCCAAATATGAAAATGGCGATGCTCTTATCTCACTCAAGCTGCTTTTTAGAAATGGCTCTTTCGAAATCATTCGCTTCGATTTTAGTTCAGAAATTCTATCCGAATAATTCATGACAAAAAGTGCTCCAGGATGCGTACACCAGACATTACCAACAGCTCAATTGAGGAAGCTTATGTCGACCCAAGCTGAACTACCAATCCTCAGCCGACTGGTTGAATCCGTCGCACCAACTCCACTGCAACCGGTACAGTTGCACGCAGATCAGCCGACGATCTGGTGCAAACTCGAGTATCTTAACCCCTCTGGCTCCACCAAAGACCGCATTGCCGCCTACATTCTTTCCAAGGCCTGGCGCGAAGGCGCGGTCGGGTCAGGCTCGCTGGTATGCGAAGCTTCAAGCGGCTCAACAAACATCGCCATGGCAATGGTCTGTGCCCAGATGGGGTTGAAGTTCATCGCCGTGATGCCCGATGGCGTCAGCAATGAACGAGTCAAGATGATTCGTGCGTACGGCGGCACGGTACGTCTTCCCCCTACTGCTGGATGGTGGCGCTCGGTTCTCTAGACGATCCGAAGGTTGTGACCCCGTCAGTCAACGTCCATTGTGAAAACCGACTGGACTGGGTCATCCTTGATGATAAATTACAGAATTTTGAACAGGAATATAGCTGACCGATCACAATCGGGTCAGTCTGCAACATTTTTACCTCAGGAGAGGGCATCATGAAACCAAGCGCTTCGATTAAAATTATGTTCAGCATGCTAACGATTTGTCTGAGTCTGAGCAGCAACGTCATCGCCGCTCAAAATGATATGAATGACGCAATGATCGCCGAAGAGATCAGAGCTCTGTCTGCCTCCATCAACAGCCTTGCTAAACAACTCGAGACCCAAACGGGTAGCGCACAGAAGAACACGACCCTGCGCAAACTTGATATTGCCATCGCCTACCTGAACTTCCGTTCACGGCGAATCGAGATGTTTGAACAAGATCTGCAGTCAGCGAGAACCAACCGCAACCGTCTTGACGACGTCCAAAAGCAGTTCCAACGTGAAGAGGAGAACCTGTCGTCGTCTTTCAATGCCAATCAGAAAGAAGCGATTCAAAGAGCCCGTGAAGAGTTGAAAATTCGCAGACTAGCTGTCAAAGACAGGGTCAGCCGCATGGATGAAGAAATCATTCTACTTGAAAATCGAATCATGGAAATGCAGAGTCAGATCGACAGTGTTGAGAATTTCGTGCAGAAAAATCTGGAGTTTTAAGGAAAGGCTGGTGGCATATTTTTTGAGATAGACTCACTGGCATCAGCACCCTATCTCTCTTCTGCCTCCTGATATTTTACCTTTCATCCCCCTCCCACATACTCTTGAGCAGAGCTCGCTCCTTGCGAATCGCTTCATTACTGTGCGCCCAGAGATAGTAGTTTTCCAGCCCCATAACACTAATTCCGGCGAAGAAAACCGCCCAGAAGTTATCCTGCAGGACTCCTGACAGCTGATAGAACGTATAGAAGGCGGTAAAAAAAGCGACATGCATCAGGCCCTGGTAGGGCTTGATGTTGCGGCTCATACGGGCAAGGGTACGAACGATGCCGGAGAAGGCGTAAACCACCAGAGCAAGGCTGATCATCTGACCTGACGGCGGCGTACCGAGCATTCTACGTGCATCATTACTAAGATCGGGGAAGATTGAGAAACCATCAAAAGCAACAAAACTGACCGACAGAAACAAAACCATTGACCAGAGGCCGTTGCCAGAAGCTCTTTCAAGCCGCCGGATGCGTTCTTCTATTCTTCGTCGCAAGTCTTCTCGGCCAGGCGCTTGCTGCACATCCGGTTGTGGCCCCACCTGGCTCATAATTGTCTCCTTCTGCCGATCTGCAGCAGAACGATTAAAACGGAGTCAGCATCGAAAGGTTCAGCACAATCAGGATCGCAAATTCGGTGGGGAGACATCGTCTTTACTCTGAAGCTGGCTCTCGAGCTCCTGTACACGATTGGTCATCTTCTGAAAAGCCTTTGCTAACTGGGCAATCTCGCCGCTGACTTCTGGGAGATCGGTCCCAAGACTATCACTCTCTGAGCTTTCAGTAAAGTCCGTAAGTAGCTTGATTGGCAAGAACACCTGGCGATAAAGAAGTGCGCAGACTGCTCCAACAGTAAGCACCAGGATCATGCCGCTAAACATAATCATGCGGTTTTTTAATTGGCCAAGGGTTCGTTTAAGAGGATCTTGGGAGACGCCTATATCAAGAGTGCCAAGGAGGCTTTGCCCGGCATCATGAAAATGGCAGGCAGCGTTAGAACATTCAGCTTCGTTATAGATTGGCGCAGTTATTGCCAGAACATCGTTTCCCGAGCTGTTGGTAAACTGGCGGGCTTTGGCCATAGTGCCAAGGCTGCGTTTCGGTTCCGCACCAGCGTGACATTCAGTACACCCTGCTGCCGATTTGTCGATAAACTGATTTACTTCCTGGCTGTCAGGGGAGAACATGATCAGCCCTTTTTTATTAAAGATGCGTACGTGTTCAACCTGATTCTGTTCACCTATGCTGCTGATGATGTTGCTTAAGGTTTCCCGATCGTCATGGAGCATCGCATAACGGGTCGATTTGATCACGGTATCAGACAGGTCTGCCGCATGCTGGATTTCGCCCTTGATGAGGTCGTCCTTAACAAAGGTATACAGGAGCACACAGCATGCGATGACAAATCCGGTCACGGCACAGGCAACCGGGACTATAGCGCGACTGTTAATGCTGCTGAACATGACGAGCCTCCTTGTCTTCTTTCACACTCGCGGGACCGCACAATCCGGTCCCGCGAGCATTGTTCAATCAATCTTGCGATACATAGCACCGACCGGAGAGCCCGAAATCTTAACCGGTGCGGCTTTAGCTGCTTCAGCAGCGAAAGCTTCTTCCGGCAAAGCTTTCCAGGAATACAGAATCGGCAGGCGGTAGAGCAGGAAACGGTAGACCACCACATAAATGGCAAAGAGCGTGATCGCGATGATCACTTCGAATACATGAGGGATTTCCTGATAAAGCTGCCAGTTGAAAGCGATCAATGCCGTGTTCAAGCGATTCAAGGCAATCCCGAAAACAGTGAATACCGCCCCAATTCGAGCCAGCTTGACGGCTTGATGTCGAACCGCATAAGCGAAGAGCATGATTGGCAACACGACACCCACAGCCATTTCAAAGAGGAACCAGGCGCCCCATCCCGTTGCCAGGTAAGCCCATTCGTTATCATGAGCGACACCGATGAACTTGATAACCAGGTACGTGATCAGACCCATGCTCGCGCCCTTCGCAAGCCCCAAAGTAAGGCGATCAAGGTTGTCAATGAAGTTACTGTCACAGCGCCAGGCCATAGTCTTCTTGATAATGGTACTGACTACAATCACCATGCAGAGCCCTGCTGGAATCGCCGAACAGAAGAAATGAATCCACTGAAAAGGTGACGAGAACCAGAGCGGGTGAACCTTGCCTGGTGCATAGTTGAAGAGCGCTCCCAAAGCACCCTGATGCAGAGTCGAGAGAATAATCCCGGACACTGTCAGGCCGATTGCGATCCGTCTTATAAAGCGTTTGCCACCCAGCCAGCCAATCCATTCGAAGAAAGCAACAGAAACTTCAGCCACTTGGACCGATAGGTAGGTGGCAACATGCCAGGCAACCAAAAAGAGCACCGCCGCTGGGCCGAAGGAAACAAACATCGGATAGGGCAGACGCCACGGCTGGCCAAGATCGACTAACAGATAGACGACAGCAAACAAGTAGCCGAGCAGGCCGTTAAGCAAAGCCAGTCGTTCGATCGGTTCGAAATCGTGTCGGCCGAAGATTTCAACGGTGGTCCCAAGGAGGAACCCTGAAGCTGAAAGCGGCACCATGACGAAGAGCCCAAAGCCAAGGAACAGGCCCCAAGGATAGTCATTCGAGGCATGCGTCACTGCGCCAAGACCGAACAGAAAACGGTAAACAATCAGCGGTAAGCCAACAGCAAAGATGATTCCTAAAATCCAGTTGAATGGATTACGCAGAGCTTGCCCAAGATACTGACCGGGAGTCAAGCCGAGAAAAAGCTTCTGTACCAAGGACCATTGCTTATCATTTTTCTCATTGACGTGAGAGTCAACGGGTTTAACACCCCAACCTATCAAACTTTTCATTGCTCGCCTCCCTCGTCGCCATGTTGTTTTTCGGCGTCATGTTCATGGTCGTCGTGATCTGCCTGTTTCTTCGCCAGGAGGTGGAAACCGGTAAACATTGCTGGCCAGATGGCCAGGACCATCGGCACTGTGCCGAGAAAGTCTTTAACGTGGTTAATAATCGGCTCGTTACCCGGGGTCGGGTCGAAACCAACCTCTTCGAAAGGAACTGAAGACAGATACATCCAACTGGTTCCGCCCAGCTCTTTTTCACCGTAGAGATGATTGACATAGCGACCCGGGTTGGTCTGGATGCGCTGCTGACCAATTTTGATGAGATCTTTACGCTTGCCAAACGTCAGAGCCTCTTGCGGACAGATATCGACGCAAGCTGGCGGCAGACCTTTCTTCAGCCTGGTTTCGTAACAAAAAATACACTTTTTGACAACCGGATCAATAGCGCTGGAGTAACTGTAAGCGGGAACGTGAAACGGGCAGGCGACCATACAGGTTCGGCAACCGACGCACACGTTACCTTTGTAGATAACGGCACCTTCCGGAGTCTTGGTATAGGCATTGACGAAGCAGGAACTGAGACAGGCAGGCTCACTGCAGTGGTTGCATTGCACTTTGCGGTAGACCGGGCCAGCATCCTTTGTATCGTAGCGATTAACCACCGTGTAGGCGTTTTCATCGGTGCGCCGCTTCTGCGTGCCACCGTGGAAGGTTTCGTCAAAAACTGACTTGTCATCGAAAGGCCGGTCGGGAGCGGGCAGCTGCTGCTCCTTGTTGCATGCCGCTTCACAGCTGCGACAGCCGATGCATCGGGTTAAATCCACCAACACGCCCATACTATCCGGGTAACCGGTAAAAGATCCGGAAGCCAGGGCCTTCCTGGGCCCAGCCAATGCTGTGGCAGTACATCCTGCCACGCTTGCAGCAAGAAATCTCCGGCGACTGATTCCACTCATAACGACTCTCCTTATCCTAAAATCTTGATCCCGTAGAGACCATTTCAATACCAACTATCCTCAGTGACCACTCTTGCCAGATGTCGAGGCACTCGACGCATCTGAATGATAAAAGGCATCGCCTTCCGGCGTCCTTGCATGGCAGTCCTGACAACCTGTCGGCCCATCCATTTCCTCGTGGCAACCGATGCAGTTCCAATGATAAGCAGCTTTCAGACCTGGCATATCAATGTGAAACTTGTAGATTTCTTCTGACTTCCGGTTGATATGTTCTGCTGAAAACGGTTCGCTGGCATGACAGCTACGACAACCTACTGATGCGACCTCGTCGCTATTGGCATGGCAACTCACACAACGCTCGTCTGTCGTACCGGTGCCTGTTGCGTGATGATGACAAGCCGAGCAATCCTCACCCAGTTCAGTGTGCATGGCGTGGTCGAATTCGACGCCCTCGAAAAGTACAGACATCGCATCGATCGACACTTGGTCTGGCATATCTGCAGCCTGGGCCAAATTACCCACCGTTATGAATGTCAATACCATCGTCAGAGTTGTTAAAATTAGCTTAGCGCTCATGATTTCTCTCTCCTTATACTGATGAGTGCCAGACGGCATCTTCATTTGCTGAGATCACCGGGTTTTCCGTTCACATACTTAAAGAACATCGGGAACGCAATGAAGAATGCAACACATATGAGGTATTCAACTGTTTTAATGTATGTGTAATAATCCACCATGGTGTAAACAGTTTCGAACTCTCCGATTTTTCCAAGTATTTCGGTAAACATGCTCTCCTCCTTTTTGTGTCATGGCCAGTTAGACTGACAGAATCCTAGCCTCTGCTACCATGACGACTCGCTTGTTTCTCAGTCCCTTTAAGCAACCCTTTGACAAAACCGACCAGTAAAATAATTGTCGGGACCAGCTGTACAACGACAACCAGTGCACAGAAGGCCAAAAATGCGCCGACCAAAATACCGCTGGAGTAGGTTTTGCTCGTGTCAATGGCAAAAACCGGATTAGCCATCAGCAGCAACATCGATATTCCCATGACCAAACTTCTGTAGATTTTCATATATTCCTCCATCTCATTGTTGACCCACTCTTCATTGCAGCCACTCTGCGGCATGATCGTGAGTTACCTTTTCAAATGCACATTTAACAGCCTGGCGTAATTCCTCTTCATCGTCAGGGCGACTCGGCTTAAGAGCATGATAGAAAATACCCTCACTCCTCGCCTTGCGAATCAACGCCAGCGGTAATTCGCTTGCGACCAGTATGATGGTCAGATTGCGATTACACTTTTTAAGCAGCGGAATCAAATCAGTCGCCAAGAGTTCATCAAACCGCGGGCTGAGCAACACAACCTGAGCTGTCTTTTTAAGTGTTCCATACAAAACACCGGCGGCTGAATTGGTTACAGTTACCTGATACCCTGAATCGATAAACAAGTCAGCCATGTGCTTTCTGGACAATACATCTTCGTCTGCGATGAGTAGCCCTGGCATATGCATGGTCATTTTCTTCTCCTACCCACGGCCAGACTGCCCCTGTTTCAGGGGCAAGTCACACCTAGTCAACCTTTACAGAGGTCTTCTCCGAGCTGGAGAACAGTCCCTTAACCATTCCGAAAAAGAGGATCATTGCCGGCACCAACTGAGTCACAATGATCAAGGCAAAAAATCCGACAAAGAAATAGGCCAGTATTCCTGCTCCTTCACCTTGCATTCCTGTCGCCGCATAAACAGCGGAAGCACTGCCAACCACCATCGATATCAACATTTTCATCGTCTTCATAACATCCTCCTTCCTGTTAACCTTGGAGCGTCACCATTCGTTCTTTCCTCTTGTTGGGGATATATTGCATCAGATGTACCAACCTTAAAGAATTCTTATTTATATTTTTTAAGATAGTGTTTTTAAAGAGTTATTACAAAGGCTTACGCTGGGAAAGTCACCGGAGGAAGGGGGCTAACGTATATATAAAATATGCATTACAGGGTGAATTGCTGACTATGTTTAGTCTGAGCTATTCTTTTAAGTGACTGATGTTACTAAGTTTTTGTCAAGAATAATGAGTGTATAATATAAATATACAACACGCTTATTATTTATATTTTTTCACAGAAGTCAGCGGGACAGTCTCTTTAAGAAGAAATGAGCGTCTTCTCCGCTAATCCATCAATCGCGCACGGGCGCTGATCCCTTGCTTTTTGAGCATGGCCTGGAAATTCGGCCGTTGCATGCCGACCTCTTCTGCTGCTCTGGTAATGTTCCAATCGTTGCGCTCCAGAGCACTCAATAGAAATGCCCGCTCCAGTGGCACGACAGCCTCTTCACGCAATAACCGCTTGCGCTCCTTTAATTCATTAGCATCAAGGGGAACAGCTTGATCGTCAAACAAAGTTGAATCGGGATGATCATCAGGCATTTCCAGATCCTGCCGTTGCAGCAGATCCGAATGAGAGAGGACCACCGCCCGCTCGATAATATTTTCCAATTCACGAACATTGCCGGGAAAGTTGTAATGTTCGAGTTGTTCAATCACCTCCGGGCTGAATCCCCGAATCTCCTTACCATTTCCTTCGGCAAATCGCCTGAGAAACTGGCTCGCCAGCAACATCAAGTCACCCTTGCGTTCTCTCAGAGGAGGCAGCTCTATCGGTATGATATTTAAGCGGAAAAAGAGATCTTCCCGAAAAGTGCCTTGTTTGATCATTTCTTGCAGATTGACATTGGTAGCGGCAACCAGACGGATGTCGATAGAAATCGGCTTAGTACCACCGATCGGGGTCACAACCCGCTCCTGCAGAACGCGCAACAGCTTGGCCTGAGTCGTCAGACTGATGTTACCGACCTCGTCGAGTAGCAGCGTACCACCTTCGGCAACTTCGAAGAGTCCACGCTTGGTCTGAATTGCTCCAGTGAAAGATCCTTTAACATGACCGAACAGTTCACTTTCCAGCAGATTTTCTGCAAGGGCCGTGCAGTCAATAGCCACAAAGGGTTGCGAGCGTCGTGGGCTATGGGCATGGATGGCACGTGCCACCAACTCTTTCCCGGTGCCGCTTTCACCACTGATCATAACCGTACTGTCGGTTGGCGCGACTTGCATAATTCGCTGGTAAAGGCGCTTCATTTCACGGCTGTCGCCAATCAAACTCTCAAAACCATGGGTCTCGCTCATTTCCCGGTGCAGGCAGATATCATCAATCAGTACTGCCCTGGTTTTTATGGCATTTTTGACCTTTCTGACAAGTTCTTCATTGGCGAACGGTTTCGAGAGGTAATCCGTCGCACCATTCTTCATTGCCTCAACGGCGTTATCAATGGCCGCGTAACCGGTAATCAAAACCACCGGCAGCTCTGGTTGGCAGGTGCGCAGTGACTTCAACACTTCCAGCCCGCTCATTCCTGGCATTTTCAAATCGGTCACCAGCAATTTGAACCTTTGTTCCTCCAAACGCTCCAAGGCCGCTCGACCGTTACTGACGGTTTCAACTTCATACCCTTCCGCAGTCAGAATGCGTCGCAAACCCTCACGGATAACCGCATCATCATCAGCAACCAGAATTCGATCAATCTCTTCATTCATAACATCCTCTTGGAAACTCGCTTTACACTCTCAGTATTGAAACAGCAATAACTCCGACGAGCATCTCTGCTACGCTGAAAAAGTTATATTGGTAAGTTACCTTCCAATAAGCTCGTGGCTTCGTCAGTACGCATCAGTGACACGATTGGCAGTTCAACGGTAAACACCGTTCCATGGCCAACAGCACTTTGCACTGTGATCTGTCCACCATGATTCTCAATGATGCCATAAGACACCGACAGGCCAAGTCCGGTCCCGGAAACCCCGCCCAGTTCCTGATTCTTGGTTGTGAAAAAAGGATCAAAAATCCTGCCCAGGTTTTCTTCGGGAATCCCTTGGCCAGTGTCCTCAATTGTCGTAATTATCAGATTACGCTTTAAATCAGCACGCATAGCAATCGTCATACGCCCACCCATCGGCATTGCATGGCAAGCATTGACCAGTAGGTTAAGAAAGACCTGCTCCAGCTGGGTTGGATCGACTTCAATCTCTGGCAGATTGACATCGTAATTTCGCACAATTTCAACATCGTTTACATTCGCATGGTGCATCACCAAAGCCAGAGTGCTTTCCATGATGGTCGACAATGACTTGGTCCGTTTGTCAGGGATCGAGGTGCGTGAAAAATCAAGCAGACGTTTGACGATATCTGCGCAGCGATTCGTTTCATGGACAATAGTCAGGGCATCTTTGCGCTGACTTTCGTCGAGTTTTTGGTCTTTGGCAAAGATATCGGCAAAGATCAGAATACCCGCCAACGGATTGTTGATTTCATGCGCAATACCAGCGACCAGTTGACCGAGTGAAGCGAGCTTCTCGGATCGTACCAATTGATCGCTGACCTGAGCAATTTCCTCTGTCCGCTCAATAACTTTTGCCTCCAAGGTTTCGGTCAGCTCGCGGTATTTGTCGCGTGCTTGCTTCAATTTTACGGTCATGTCGTTAAACGCTTCGGCAAGTTCACCGATTTCGTCGTTCGACTGCAACTTCAATTGGCTGTCAAGCTCCATGTTCGAGACCTTGTGAGCATGCAACAGGAGATCATGGACCGGATGAATGACCAGGCTCTGAGTCATCCAGCTCAGACAAATGATCACAAGCAACAAGAGGGTCACGCCAAAGGTCGCAATGCTGTCGCGGTAGCTACTCGCTTGCACACCTATTTTGGCAAGCGACCCTTGTACTTCTAGGAATCCGAGTATTTTAACATCCGGCGGGTGCACATGGCAGGCCGCCGTATAGCAGCTCGGCTGATTGTGAATGGCTGTCGTGACACTGAGGATTTCTTCACCTTCGGCATTATAAAAAAACCTTCTGCTGTCTTCGAGGGGATGGCTCTCAGGCAAGAAAACGTCAGTATCACAATCTGCGCACGGTGGATTGGTTTCTGTCCTGGTTTTGCCGATTTCTTTCTGTAGCGTAGAGAAATGGACAAGGCCTGCCGTACTGTAGAGTCGAATTCGGTCTATCTTTTCATGTGAGCCAACTTCCTGCATCATCTCGTAGACCCGCAGACGATTGTCTTCCAACATCTGAAAATGGGTCGTATGCAGAATGATTTCGCTCACAGTCTCAATGTCATCTTTGGCATCCTCAAGAAAAATTTCTTTAAGTGTGCTGATATTGAAAGATGCAAAGAGAGAAATTGTGATCAGCAGGACAACACCGGTCCTGAAGGTGAACTTGCTGATCAGGCTTTGATTAAGCGCACTGAATATCGTCATAGCAACAGACCCAGACAATGACAGGGGAAAAACGGGTGTTTGAGAAGGAATTCGGCACATCCGAATTCACCCTGGCAACCCGGCTGTCTCAATCACAAGACCCGAGGCTTTCCGCTACCTTTCTCACGAAAGGATTGGCCTTATCAGGAGC
>JAGXHM010000077.1 GCA_024636155.1 Deltaproteobacteria bacterium | reverse complement strand
TTGCGAGGAGCCATAGTGTGACTGCTGGAAGGGCCGGTGCCGATACGGTAAAGTTCTTTGAGTGACTTCATGATGCCGGGCTCCGTCTCCTCGGGCTACATCAGATCCAGCCGTTCCACCAACTTCCCAGCGTTAATAATATCATCTTCGCCAATCTGGTCGAAGGCGTTCTCTCTGCGTTAGCAGGCTCCGCTGATGGAAAAAGCGATCGGAAAAACAACCGCAGTTGCAATCAGCGTCATTGGAAAGTCAGCGGTGATCTCGAACCTCCGGGACTCGTACGTTGATGCGACTGCCAGGGTTGTAACTATGAACGTTTTCAGGTTGATTATGATGAGAATCTGTTTGAGTCTCTTCATTATTCCTTTTCTTCCTGTTCCTTTGAAATCGAGGCGTGACCATCCGTAGCCGAAAGTAGTTGACAAATACGGTCAGGTTTTATAAGAATGAAAACCGTTTTCAATAAAACCTTCACAGGAGAAACCATGCTATGGCCAAATTCACAGGCCCAAAAGGTAAGCTCGTGCGCCGTTTCGGCGTCAATATATTCGTTAACCCCAAGTATGACCGCTTGCTCGAACGACGCAGTGATGGTCCCGGTCAGCATGGCGCCAATCGCATGCGGCACAAGGTCTCCGACTACGGTCAGCAATTGATCGAGAAGCAAAAGCTGAGGAACACCTACTGCATGCTCGAGAAACCGTTTCGCCGGGTTTTTCGTAAAGCCCAGCAGATGCGCGGCGTGACCGGTGAAAACCTGCTGGTTCTGCTCGAAACCCGCCTCGACAACATCGTCTTCCGCGCCGGGTTCGGTTGTACGCTGATGCAGGCTCGGCAGCTGGTCAACCACGGCCATATCAGCGTCAACGGTCACCGGGTAGACATCGCCTCCTGCCGGATTAAGACCGGTGACGTGATCACTGTCCGCGACAACGACGGCTCCAGGGCTTTGGCAACCCGTTACCTTGCAGAGAACCCCCGCTTTTCTGGTGCCGAGTGGCTCGAGGTAGACCAAAAAGCGCTGACGGTCTCGGTCAAGCGTCTGCCTCAGCGCGACGAGATCCATGTTGCGGCCAACGAACAGATGATCGTCGAACTCTACTCTAAGTAGCCGTTAAGGTTGGCGCTTTGGCTCCCTGGCCGTTTGGCTTCTTTGCGCTATAGAGCGCGATTGTTCCGTAGATGGTACTGAAGGTTTGTCGTTGCAACACATCCACAAAGCCAACTTGCTCAAAGAGAGCAATGAGCCTACCTGCTACATGGTCACGGGTGTTTTCGAAACCATCGAGGAGCTGGACGGTTAGAAACAAGCCTCGCATACAGAAATTGGTGGCGCGTCCCCAGTCGGCGAGATGCAATTCTCCCCCCGCTTCGAGAACCCGAAAAATTTCTTGTGCAGAGCATACTTTGTCTTGCCACGAAAGATGGTGAAAAAACATACTTGAAAGCACCCGGTCAAAATGTGCTTCTGGATAAGGCAGGCTATTGGACAGCGCTTGATCGAATTGTATTGAGAGCTTGGCTTTCTGTGCCTTGCGTAAAGCAATGGATATAATTTTCGGATCGCCATCAACCGCTGTAACCTTGGTTTGTGGCTGCTGTTGTTTAATCCCGATTGCCAAAGTACCGGTTCCGGAGCCCAAATCAAGCACATGCTGCACCGGTTCGCAACACGCTTGTTCGATAAGTGCCTGTTTGATCCTGCGCTGACGCCCGGTGGTGTTGACGACCGCATCGTAATAGGGGGTCAGACAGTGAAAGCCCAAAGCTGGAACGTATTTTGATTCCGCTGGCTTCTGCATTGGAGTTTGCCTTTACCTGATGACTCGCTACCTTCTCTGTGGTTTCGGTTACTGCCCGGATTCGGTATCGGACTTCATACCCTTCCGGTGCATAAACAACGATTAACTTTAGACCAAACTTACCAGATGATCGTGTTCGCCCTGCTTGACCTTAAAACTTTTGGGGTATTTCTTGAGCAGTTCAGCGAAGGTTTTGCAGTCGTAATTTGATTCGTCAAAGGTCGGATCAAGGCGCTTTACAACCGGTCTGATGGCGGCCTTAACAACCCATTCATCACCAGTCTTCTTGGCAATTTGTTTGATCGCCTTGGAAAGCAGTTCAACCGGATCTTTGACCTTGATGACATCCGATTCGGCCTCTTCGACGGTTTCCTCACTCTGACTCTCAACGACGAACGATTCGTAATATTTAAAATCAGAACAACTATTGGCCCAATGCTGATTTGTCGACGATTTGCAGCCGATACCGATCAAGTCTTTCCCAGCCGCTTTAATCTTTTGCGCCAGAGGAATAAAGTCGCTATCGCCACCGATTACGATAATTGCGTCAATATGCGGGAACCGCAACACATCTTCAATGGCATCCAGGGATAGCTTGATATCGGCGCCGTTTTTTGCCGACGCGCCGGGCGGGAAAATCTGGATTAATTCGACTGCGCACTTAAGCAAGGAATGACGATATTTTGCGAACCACTGCCAATTGCAATAGGCCTTGTTGATGGCCACGTTGCCGTAGGTCGTTGCAAAATCGTAGAGCGCTTGCACATCAAGCAGCAACTCTTGCTGTTTGCTTCGGTTTTGAGTTCGGCCGTAGGCACCGCTGCTATTGGCCGAGTCGTACAGGCTGGCATGGATATTTTCAAAATCCCAGTACACAGCGACAGTTTCTTTGCTCATCTTGTCCTCCTGTTTTATCGCGCTAGAAATTAAATGTCCGCTTGTGAATCTATTTCGGCACGACCGAGAGAAGGTTCTTCATGGGAACCTTGATAATCTCGTTGCTATCACCATCATAGCAGATGCAGCTGCGATCACCCGAATTTATTGGCGGCATGCCGCTTGTCGAATAGCCATTTTCGGCACAAAAGTCACCGCATAATAAAGTGTCTGCCTTGGGGCCGATATTGCCTGCGCCCCGTTGATGCAAAACAATTAACAAGCAAGCTACGATCGTCAAGGCGATGGAGACAAGAATGTGTTTCCGGTTCAAAGCCGGATTGATTTCAAGCTTTTTGCCGGTTATAAAACCAACCACGAAAAAGCAATCCAAAGCCCCAGAAACGTCAGCGGAAAAAGAAGAGACAGCCCTTTTCCGACGATTGTTGGCCAGCTGTTGTCACCAAGAGCAAAGATCCAGAGGGCTCCGGTTGTGGCCCCGACAACAAGCGCCGAGGTGATCAATGAGAGCAACAAACCGGGGGCGAAAAAAAGTAAGGAGTATGTGTATCTCTTTTTCATCGAGTGGCGGCTACCCGTGGTTTTCGAGTAAGCAGAGAGAATGCAAGCGTGCCCCTTATCGCTGCAACAGAAACCAGCAACAGGAGAATATCCACGACAATTTTAAAAACCCCGCCCCCGGAAAGCAAGCCGAGCAAAGCAACCGCCAAGGCAACGATCGCCGCCTCTTTTCGCATTTTGTACAGCCCCCAGGCAACCAAGGCCAGAACCACCGAATAGACGATTGCCCAGTAGCCGTAAAAGTCGGGAGAGAACAATCCATTAATAGCAATGATCGCCCAAATGGTCGCACTGAAAGCTGTAAGACACAGGGATGGAAGACGGACCTTTTTAGCAATATCTACCGACGCGATCGGTCCGCAAAGCAGGTTGCTTAAGGATGTTTTCTTCTTTTCCATTTGAAACTTTCCTTTGGCGTCTAAGGAGCCTGTAGAAAAACGCCCTCAAGAAGACACATTACAGGCAAACGGATGTTTTTTCCAACAGTACCTTGTCCCAGCGATGATTGCCTCTCCACTTGTACGAGCTAACGTTGAGGCTATATTTACAGCTTTGTTTGCCGATATCGACGGTGAAATAACCTTTACAACTCATTCTCCCCTGGATCGCGGGCATATGTTCTCCATCGGTCATAAAGCGCGTTTCGCGGGAGCGAAAGGCGTTGTCGGCAAGCTTGCGAAAAATAAAGCAGATCGGCAGTCAGAAAACTAAAGTAATGATCAAATCCTTAAAACTCTACAGCATTACGACCTGACATCTCTTGAACTATAACTGACCTTTTTGTTCATTTGTTACGCGAAAAAGCTTAGACTGTGAAGAGTTAAGATATACCTGCTCTCCAAGGACTTTCAATGCGCCGTTACGCCAATATCTACATCATCCTGTTCCTGATCGACGCCGGTCTCTCGCTTGTCGATGAGCTGCTTGTCGCCTCTTCCGTGTCGTTGCCGTTCTTATCCGAAGTGAGATATTTCGTGGTCACCATCGTGATCACCCTCTCCGTGGTGGTCTTTGCCTGTCTGGGGATCGACCAACGTCTGCCCAAGCGGGTGTTCCTGCCGTTGACCCTCTATATCTTCTGGAGCGCTTTGGCACTGTGGCCCCTTTCGGGTATCATCGAGCGCGAATCCCTTGGCCTGCTGGCTGCTGGCAATCAGCTCTTGCTCGGTGGGATTGCGCTTGTTCTGTTGCGCGGCCTGGGTGGTCAGTACCTGTTGACCAGAGAGCAATTTCAGGCACCGATGTTCAGTCTGCGCAGTACCCTGGGTTTTACTGCAATCAACCTTTTGTTAACCCCTTTTGTCTTGGTCTTCTGTGGTCTGGCAATGGCCAGCTACTATCTCGAGGAGCAAACTGCTGGTTTCCTGAGGCTCAGCCCGATCGGCATCTATATGAGCGAACGCAGTTACCAGCGCGACGGAAAGGTGGTTCGACTGGCGGGGATGATGCACATCGGCAAGGAAGCCTACTTCGAGGATGTTGCCGGTTCGATGTCGGCCAAGGGGACGATTATTCTGGCCGAGGGAGTGACTGATCAGGACGGGTTGTTGGAAACTCAGTTTAATTACGGCAAGCTGGCCGGGATCATCGGCCTGACGTCCCAGGAGAAAATGCACCTTGACGGCAACCTGGTTGACCTGAACGATTTCGATGCGCTGCCCCAAGCCGATAGAGAACCGGATAAGCCGGATATTGCCCGTGCTGATATCGACCTCAACCAATTCAATCCACAGACGATTGAATTTCTCAATGCGCTCGGCCGCAATCTGTTCGGCGGCAAACCGCTGCTTGAGGGCCTTGCGGAATATAATGTCTGGATCAATGAGAATATGTCCGAAGAAGGCATTGTCGGGGTTATGGTCGACATCCTCGACAAGCGTAACGTGGTGGTGATCGATGGTATGATGCGGAGCCTGGTGCGTTACGACACTATTATTATTCCGTGGGGGGCGATGCACATGCCGGCGATTGAAGAAGCGGTCCTTGAAGAGGGCTTTGTGCCCGGCGCTTCGCGTGAGCGGCTGAGCCTCGATTTCCGAGCGATCCCTTACGCGGAGTTATGGGGGAAGTGGTCTGAGCAGACTGGCGATGTTCTGGGTAAATCATAAATCTGAACATTTTGTTGAATGCAGAGAAAAGCCGATAAAGGGAGATAAAATCAAGTCTATCTTGATCCTCACCCTGTCCTCTGTTGCTCAGTGGTGAACGATCTTTCAGGTCATGCCTGGTCTTGAATCTGGGTATCTCAGCTCTTTTCTGCGTTCAATTTATGATTGCGCCTTTAGGTTGCATTAAGGCTTTATCTCGTCTCAATATGTTCCTCTGCATAACTTTTGCAGCGCTTCAGCTGAACAGATGGAAATTCGTGACCTGCAGTAAAAAATGTGCTAGATTACACAAGTCTATTCTGAGGTTTGAAGTTCAAGTTTACTAGATAATCAGGGGTTCGTTTTGTCAGCTGACGCCCATCTTCTTAAAACTCTGGAAAGACGCAACCGCGAGCTTGAAGTGCTCATTGAGATCGGCAAGGCTCTGACGTCGACTGTCGATCTTGAGGATGTACTCACCCTGATCATGGATCAGGTCAGCCGATTGCTTAAGACCCAGGCATGGTCTCTTCTGCTGCGAGACGAGCAGAGCGGCGAGCTGACCTTTGAGATCGCAGTTTCCCCATCGGCTCAGAAGCTCAAGGGAATGAAAGTAGCTGCCGGTCAGGGTATTGCTGGTTGGGTGGCTGAGCATGGCGAAGCACTGGTGGTCGCCAACGTCAGTGAAGACGAACGTTTCTCCGACCACTTTGATAAAGCTTCCTTCTTTATTACCCAGTCGGTACTCTGTGTGCCGGTGCGCAGCAAAGATCATATCCTTGGTGTTATCGAGCTGGTCAACGGTCCGAACGAAAAAGTTTTCAAAGAAGCAGACCTGCAGATTCTCTCCACCATAGCCGATTATGCGGCGATCGCTATTGAAAATGCCCGCAACTTTATGAGGATCAGTGAATTGGTAATCACTGACGATCTGACCGGACTGTACAACGGTCGCTATCTGCATATTTTGATTGACGAGGAGATTGAGCGTGTTCGCCGCTTTGGCGGCAAGCTGTCACTGATCTTCATCGACCTCGACTTCTTTAAAAAAGTCAACGATACCTGTGGTCATCTGGTAGGTAGTCGCACACTCGCCGAGGTCGGTAAGCTAATCAATGACAACGTGCGCAAAATCTGCAAATCAGCTCGTTACGGTGGTGATGAATTCGTCATTGTCCTGCCAAACACTGGCAAGAATGGCGCCATGACCCTGGCCACAAAACTCTGTGAACTGTTCCGCGCCTATGATTTCCGTGATGACAATGACGAGCCCTTTAGGATGACAGCCAGTTTTGGCATAGCGACCTTTCCCGACGATGCCGATTCCAAAGACGGTCTGATTCGTCTTGCGGATCAGGCGATGTATCGCGTTAAGGAAACGTCTAGAAACGCCGTCATGTCGGCCTGATTCTTACGGAAACTTCGGCGGAGGTCGCAGTGGCCCATCGCACCCCTCGTTCCAGTTATCAGAAACTGACCAGTCGCCTGAATCTTTATCCCCAGGGCGCTCCCCCTTCCGAACTTCTTTACCGCATTCTTTCATTACTCTTTAGCGAGCAAGAAGCCGAATTGGTCGCTGCTCTGCCGATCAAACCTTTCACCGCTGAACAGGCCGCTAAAAACTGGCGAGTCTCTCTTGCTGAAGCGAAAAAAGCACTTGAGTCTCTGTCCAGACGTGCGCTCTTGGTTGATGTGCAACTTGATAGCAAAACTGAATATGTTCTGCCGCCCCCAATGGCTGGTTTCTTCGAGTTTGCCTTGATGCGCACTCACGGCAGTGTCGATCTGAAGCTTCTGAGTGAACTCTATGAACAGTACATCACAGTCGAGGAAGATTTTGTTCGGCAGCTTTTTCTGACCGGAAAAACTCAATTAGGGCGAGTCTTCGTTCAGGAGGGAGTGCTAGGCAGCGAACATGCTCTGCATGTGCTCGACTACGAGAAAGCGACGGCGGTTATTGAAATGGCTGATGATATAGCTATAGGCCTCTGCTACTGCCGCCACAAGCGCCAGAATCAGGGCAAGGCGTGCAACGCCGAGATGGATATCTGCATGACCTTTAATACCGTTGCGGCGTCGCTGATCCGCAGCGAGTACGCTCGCCGTGTCGATCGCAGTGAGTGCAAGGAGCTATTGCACAAGGCGTGGGAGCAGAACCTGGTCCAATTCGGTGAAAACGTGCAGAACGATGTCAGCTTCATCTGTAACTGCTGTTCCTGCTGTTGTGAGGCGATGCTTGTCGCCCAGCGCTTCGGTCATGAACATCCGGTTCACACCAGTAACTTTCTTGCCAAGGTGGAATCCAATTGCAGCGGTTGCGGTCTCTGTCTGGCTGTTTGTCCGGTCAAAGTGATCTCTCTGCAGGCTGAACATGCTGACGGCTCTGGCTGCAAACAGGCAGTCATCGACGAGGAACTCTGCCTTGGCTGTGGAGTTTGTTCCCGTAATTGCAGAATCGGTGCACTGACTATGCAACCGCGTGATAGCCGTGTTATCACTCCGGTCAACTCGACGCACAAAGCTGTACTGATGGCGATTGAACGAGGGAAATTGCAGAATCTGATTTTCGATAATCAGGTTCTTTGGAGTCACAGGGCTCTGGCGGCGATGCTGGGAGTCATCCTCAAACTGCCACCAGTCAAAAGAGCCCTGGCCAGTGAGCAGATTGGTTCGCGATATCTTGGTACCCTTTGCGAGCATTACAGTGCCAGGCAAAAGGCGTGAATAGCAGCCTGTCGGACAATCAATAAGCTGGCTGTAAATTCGTCTATTTGGTCCATATCTCAGCTCCTTTTCGACCAATAGCTACGGCTATTACTCTCAAATGAGCCAAAATCTGACCTCAAATGTTCAAATTTTAGCTTCATCCCTGATTGTCCGAAAGGCGGATAGAACTTTATGATTGTTCTCTGCCCGGTATCGGTTAGAATGTTGCAGAAACTTGCTTAACAAGATTAATCTCAAATGATTCAGGGTTGGTTCGTCTAACCCTGCTGTTGATGTGGAGGAAAAGATGTCGATAAAGAATTCCAGAATCGTTTGTTTCCTGCTGGGTTTGTTGATGGCTGCAGTTGTGGCCCATGCGGGTGGGGTTGACCCCAAGGATATGCCGTCTCAAGAGCCAGTCGTCCGTGAGAAAGTTACCGCGACGCCTGAACAGACCTCGACTGCGGTCAACAAGGCGCGCCGAGCGGTGGCTTCTGCTGTTGAGCCGATGCCTGTTGTTAAAGAAGTGCCAATGAGTACGGTTCGTTCCAAAGCCCTGCCATCTGCCAGCAAAGACGGTTGGTTGCTGAGCTCCCGTGAAGGTGGATGCTCACCCTTGTCAAGCATCGATCGCAAGGTTAATGTCGGCAGCTTCGAAACGCCACAGGAACTCGCTCATAAGCTGAAACAACGTGGTCATCAGGCCTTTGTTCTTGATATTGGCGATGTGCGCGATCAAGTAGTTCGTGTCAAGGTTCCTGACCTGGATTTGGACCTGACTTTTGTCAAGGCAGGGATCTGTCGCTGAGGTGAAAACCAGACTTTATTCTTGAAAGGGGAGCTGCTAAGCTCCCCTTCTTTGCATCTTTCTTCTTAACCTTTGTCCTTTTGTGTTAACTGCTCCTTGCGATTTTACTTGAACAACCGATCAATTAACTCCCGATACTTCTTCTCAATCACATGTCGTCGCTTCTTGAAGGTGTTGGTCAACTCCTCCCCCACCGTAAATTCATGCTTGAGTAAATCGATTTTCTGCAGTTTCTCGTAAGGTTTGAATCCGTTCTTGGCCTGTAGCAATCGGTTGATTTCATTTTTGACCCGGTTGCGCAGGGCGAGGTCTTCGTGCATATCTTCGGTTTTTTCTGTCGTCAGTCCAAAACGTTCGGCTATGAAGTCCTTCAACTTGTCCCAGTCGGGAACGATAATGGCTCCCAGCCCTTTTTGGTCCTGACCGACCAGCATGGCATCTTTGACAAAGGGCAGCTGTCCGATGGCGCCTTCTATGCGTGAAGGGTCAATGTTTTCACCACTGGCAAGGACGATGATTTCCTTTGAGCGTCCAGTCAAAGTCAGTTCACCGTTAATCGTCAGTTTACCCAGGTCTCCGGTATGGAAAAAGCCGTCAGCAGTGAAAGCCTTGCGGTTCTCTTCCTCATTATCGATGTAGCCATCAAAGACTTGCGGCCCTCTCACCTCCACGTCACCCTCTACCCCTGGAGCGACCTGTTTCCCTTCGTGGTCGACGATGCGAACTTCTGTGCCGATTATTGGTGGGCCCAAGGTGCCAAAAATCTCACTGTTGTAGCCACGGCCGGCAATCGCTGGCGCACATTCTGTCATGCCGTAAGCGTTGGCGATACGAATACCAATGGCATCGAGCCAGTTTTCCAGATAGGCGGGCAAGGTGCCGCCGCCACTCACGGCCATTCGTAACTTGCCCCCGAATTTATCCTTGAGTGGCGCCAGTTTTTTTTGTGCCAGAACGTAGGGCAAAAGCAGAACCGTCATCTCGGCCAGCGCGACCACTTTTTGACCGAAGCGAACCAGTCCGCTGGTTGCTGTGAACTGGGGCAGGTGACCGCGTAGTTGACGTCTGGCACGGCGAAAGCGGATCGAGACCTTGATTAACAGGCTGAAAATCGCAAACGCACGGTTGCCACGTTCCATGATTGCGGCTGTAATCTTGCTGTAGAGTGATTCCCAGAGCCTTGGAACCGTTGCCACCAGAGTTGGTTGATAGGTCAATAAATCATTAGCGAATGTTCGCAAAGACGAGTAGACGGTACAGCTGCCATAGGAGAGGGCGAGCAGTTCGAGCGCGCGTTCGTAAACGTGCCAACTCGGGAGAATGGAAACCCACAAATCCTTCTCTGTGATGGCGATGAGCGGTGGCAGCATTTCGGTGTTAAAGAGGATGTTTCTATGGTTCAGCATCACCCCTTTGGGGGTACCAGTGGTGCCTGAGGTATAGATAATTGTGACCAGATCCTCTTGAGCGACCTTTGCCACCATGCGATCAAAGCGGTTACAGTTGTCGTCGCTGAGAGTGCGGTCTTTGAGAATATCGTTATAAGCGTAGAAGCGGCTGAACAGGGTGTGTTTGTCGTTACCCTCGATGATGAAAACTGTTTTGACTTCCTTGTAAACGCTGAGCATCTCCTGATGACGGGCCAGCAGCGCATCGTTCTCGACGACCATGAAGCTGCAGCGAGCGTGGCTGAGAATGAACTTTAGCTCCTGAGTCGGGGTCTCGCTGCCGCGCGGCACGCTGACGGCGCCAAGCGCCATGAGCGCCAGGTCGGTGACGATCCAGGCGTAACGATTGTCGGAGAGCAGTATGACTCGACTGCCGCGAGTGATTTTGCGCTCTTCAAACGCTCTGGCCAGTAGAATGACATCTTCACGCAGCTTGGTGTAGTCAACAGTGAGTTCCTGACTGGCGACTCGATAAATGAATGCCGGACGATCTGGAAATTTTTGACAGGTCGCCATGATGGTGGCGATGACCGAAGGGAATTTTGGTTGCCAGTTGCAGGATGGTTCATGCCTCATGGACGGTTCACTCCTGATCGGTGTCGGTCGAATCTTGTACCGGCGGTTTGGTTTTTAACAGCCAACATGCCAGGGCCGGCAGGAGCAGGATCGCACCGAGCATGTTTACCAGGAACATGAAGGTGAGCAGGATCCCCATGTCAGCCTGAAACTTGAGCGGTGAGAAGATCCAGGTCGATACGCCGACGGCTAAAGTGACGCCGGTGAAGACGACACCGTTACCGGTGATCGCCAGGGTGTGCAGGTAGGCCTCCTGGAGTGTCTGCCCTTTGTCGAGGTAGCTCTTCAGGCGGCTGAAGATGTAGATGCCATAGTCAACACCAACACCAACGCCGAGGGCAACGACCGGCAGGGTCGACACCTTGAGACCGATCTCGAGTATGCTCATCAGAGCGTAGGCGAGGATCGACACCAGGGCGAGCGGCAGGATGATACAGAGCACTGCGCGAGGTGAGCGGAACTCGTAGAGGCAAAGAAAGATGACAGCACCGAAGACGTAGAGGAGGATCGGGAATTGGGCTGCATTGACCTCCTCGTTGGTTGCCGCCATGACGCCGACATTGCCGGTTGCCAGTCGGAAAGTGAGATCATTGCTGCTGTGATCGGCGCGGTAGCTCTTGACTTCGGCGACGATGGCGTTGATCGTCGTCGCCTTATGATCGCGCGTGAAGACCATCACCGGCATGACACTGCAGTCATTGTTTAATAGACCGCTGCTGGTCGGCACGTAGCCGACAGCCTGGACCATTGAGGCAGGGTTGCGCGGCAGGACTCGCCACTTGAGGCTCCCCTCGTTCCAGCCGGAACTGATCCTCTTGGCGACCACCGGCAAGCTGATGACCGACTGTACCCCCGGGACGTTCTGCATGTGCCAGACGAAGCGGTCGATAGCGTTCATGATATCGTAGTCGATGCAGCCATCGGCTTTGGTTTCGACGATGACCGTCAGTAGGTCGACGCCGATGGAGAAATGTTTGGTGATGACTTCGCTGTCGAGGTTATAGCGTGAGTCGGTGCGCAGTTCTGGCACGCCGCGATGCATGTCGCCGATCTTGATGTCGGTACCCTTCCAGAGACCGAAGCCAAGTAGGAGCAGCGAGACTGCGATAATGATGATTGCTGGTCGCGGTTCGGCAGCGCGTTCAAAGAAGCGCCAGGCTGGTCGGAGTAATTGGATCTGTGAGTCGACCTGTCGTTGGTATCGGCGGCCGGTCTTGACGTAGGAGAGCAGAATCGGCAGCAGGATCATGTTGGTGAGGATAATTACGGCGACGCCAAGGCTGGCGGTGACAGCCATCTCCTGGATCACTTGAATTTCGATCATCTGGATGGTAATGAAGCCGATAGTATCGCTAGCCAGAGCAATGAACCCAGGAATCAGAAGTTGCCGGAAGCTCGCTCTGGCTGCGGTCATTCTATCCGCCCCATTGTGAACCTCGGCAGCGTTGGCGGTAATCATCTGTACCGCATGGCTGACGCCGATGGCGAAGATCAGAAAGGGGACCAGCAGACCCATTGGGTCGATACCGTAGCCGAGCAACGGTAATAGACCGAGTTGCCAGATTACGGCGATCAACGAGCAGGAGATCGGCACCAGAGTCAGCAGCTTCGAGCGGGTATAGAGGTACACCAGCAGTGTCGTTACGACAAAGGCGATAAAGAAGAAGAGTACGACGCGCATGGCACCGTCGGCGATGTCACTGATTACTTTAGCAAAACCGATGATGTGGACATCAACCGTATCGCTCTGATACTTGTCGCGGATTCGTTCTTCCAGAAGCCGACCGACTTCGATGTAATCCAGCTTCATGCCGGTATTGGGGTCGATCTCAAGGAGCTGGGCGCTGATGATCGCGCCTGTAAAGTCGCTGGCGACCAAACGGCCAACGATTCCGGCTTTGAGAATGTTCCGGCGGACTTTGTCGAGACCCTCTGTCGTGGGTTCAAAGTCGGCGGGCACAACGTTGCCTCCGGCGATGCCGTCCTCGACAACCTCGGTAAAACGGACGTTGGGGGTGAAGATTGAGGTCACCTGGGCGCGGTCGACTCCGGGAATGAAAAAGACGTCGTCCGTCGCCTTCTCCAGAGTGGAGAAGAATTCCGGGGTGAACATGTCGCCCTTGCGATTCATCAGAGCGATTACGATGCGGTTGGCCCCACCGAATTCCTTGCTGTACTCGGTGAAGGTCTGCATGTACTCGTGTTTGAGTGGCAGCAGCTTGCTGAAACCGGCATCGATGCGCAGGTTGGTCACCGAGTAGGCCATGACCAGGGTGACCAGGACGAAGAGGGCAATAATCAAGCGACGATTGCCGAAGATCAGCTGTTCCAGGAAGTTGATGAGGCGGCCGATTTTCATTAATATCTCCTGCGTAGCTACGGTTTGGACAAGCTGTCCCTGGAAAGTCTCTTGATGCCCGCTTCGCCCACGGTGACAAGTGTGCCATCGATAGCTTCAACCACGGCAGAGAAACCTTTGCGATCACTTTCCTGATGGAGCGAGAAGGTTTCGCCACTATCGTCGCTCACCAGCATGACGCCGGCCAAACCAGAGATGACGAGAGTGCCGTCCGCGAGTTGCAGGCCGTCGGTCAGACTTGCTTCGGTGCCAGAGTTTAGCTCGGTCCAGTTGTCGCCGGCATCTTCGGAGCGGAGCAGGTTGCCGCGCAGGCCGAAGAGCAGCAGGCTGTTGTCAGCGAGTTGCAGGCTACCAAAAAAGGAGCCTTCGTAAGGTGGTTCCAGCATCTCCCAGTTCTCGCCGCCATCCTCCGAGCGGTAAAGGGTGCCAGCTTCTGCGGCGATGAACAACCGGTCTTCATTGGCAACGATCTGGTTGAGATGCCTGTCCTCCTCGCCAATGGAGCGGTATTCCCAGCTGTCACCGCCATCAAGGGTTTCAAGAAAAGCACCGTAGGCACCGATGGCGAAAGCGTGTTGCGAATCGCGATACAGGACGTCGAGCAGCGGCTGCTCGGCTTCGATGTCTTCGTATACCTTTTGCCAATTTTGCCCGCCGTCGACGGTGCGCAGGATCAATTGGCCGTGTCCGACAGCCAGACCGTGCTGGCGATCTAGGAAGGAGACACTGGTCAGGGTCGATCGACTCGGCACCTGTGCCTGGCTCCAGGTCGTTCCGTCATCCTCGCTGACAAGAATGTGCCCCCATTCGCCGACGGCAACCAGTGTGTTGTCAATTTTTTGAATATCGAGCAGCAGTGATTGCGTTGCCATTGGTGCTGGTACAGAGCTGTCTTCAGCCAGTGCCGGGGCGATAAATGGCAGGGTGCTGGTGAGGGCTGCAATAAAGATGGCCGTCAGTAGGGGGATGCGACAGGTGAGGAATTTGTTCATGATGCAATATCTCATGGGCAAGCCAGTCTTGGTTAAGGAAGCTCTCCAGATTCAGGAAAAACGGCCGAACCCGTGTGGGTCCGGCCGTCGCTGATGCAAAAGAAAGGGTTTAGCGTTGGCCGGTACGCCGCAGTGCACCTGGAGAGTAGTCCTGGTCGGTGCGCTGGATGCTGAAGTCGTACATACTGCTCTCGTTATCGAGTCCAAGGGCGAGGTAGCGCCCTGACTGCAGATCGTAGTTAACCTCAAGGGTCGTCCAGAAAGTCGGCACTTCGTAGTATTCAATCGAGTGACCTTCAGAGACGCGCCAGAGCTGGTCGCGGTTGTCGTAGATGTCCGCAGCCATGATCTGCCAGGAGTCTTCATCGATGTACAAGGTGCGCCGCTTGTAGAGGTGACGGGCACCTTCACGCAGGGTTGCATCGACCACCCAG
>JAGXHM010000076.1 GCA_024636155.1 Deltaproteobacteria bacterium | reverse complement strand
CATATGACCAGGGGGTTACTTATTCCAACCACGACGTCCCCCACGCATTCTCAAAGCAAACGCCAACATAGTGTCCTTGCCACTAATTTTAACTCGTTTGAGTTGGAACAAATCAGCGTCTACCGTTACGTCAATGCCATTATTTGTCGTCACTGCATTCGTGTATCCTGCAGCAGCAACCACATCTGGGTCACCATCAGAGTAGATTCCAAAGGGATAAGCGAAGCTTCTCACCACAACGCCAAATTTCTCTTCCAATACGCTTTTGGCCTGGTTAATTTCTCGTCGTCTGTCTGCATTCGATAGACTCGCCAAATTAGCGTGTGTCAGCGTGTGTCCACCCAACTCGAAAATCCCTGAGGCTAGCATTTCTACAACCTGAGCGTCAGTGAGTTTAGGTTCGTTCTTAAGTTCCGCACTATCGTGATGGGACTTCTTGCTGACCGACCAATCCCGATCATGCCTCTCCACAACCAGGTAAAGCGTCGCTTTAAAACCGTATTTTTTAAGCATGGGGAAAACGGCGGTATAATTGTCCTCAAAGCCATCATCGAAGGTTAGAACCACTGCTTTCTCCGGGAGTGAGTTTCTTTCGTCGATCAACTCGCTCATGGTGTAGCTCTGCCAGCCATGATCCTGCAACCAACGAAGTTGGCATTCAAAATGCTCAGGTGGAACCCGCAAGCCGTTGAAACGGGTACCCGGAACGTGCTTCTTGACCATATGATACATAAGAATGCGTGGATAGTGATAGCTAACCTTTGGCCGCCACCATGCATAGCGATGGGAGAACCATAAGAACCCGCCGAGGAGAGCAATTGCGCCCCAGTAGATCATAATGACAACTCCTCATAGACATTTATCGTTTTCTCCACCATCTGTGTCAGGCTGAAATTTTCTATGACGTGCTCACGCAATCCAACGAAACCAGCGTCTCTGGCTTCGATGATTTTACCGGCAAGCTGTTCGATATCACCAACGCGCGTCAGGAACCCTGTCTTACCATCAATGACGATATCCAGAATCCCGCCGTGATTGGTCGCAATAACAGGCGCACCCATAGCCAGAGCCTCGGCTGCAGATCGACCGAAACTCTCGGGTTTCTTCGAACTGGAGACAACAACGTGACTCAGTGAATAGATTTCCTGGACCTTTTCCTGGCTCCCGCAAAAGTGGATATAATCACCGGCATCCTGCTCTGCAACCTGCTGCTGTAATTTAGCGAAGTAGTCTTTCTTGTCTTCATGGACGCCGCCAACAATCAACCCGACCAGAGTGGGAACAGACTGCTTGATCAGCACAAGAGCGGAGATCAGCGTTTCGTAGTCCTTAAGCTGAGTGATCCTGCCGACTGAAGTGACGATAAATTTTCCGTTGAGATCGTAACGTGCAATAAACTCGTCCATAAATGACTGATCCAGATGTTGTGGATCAAACTGGTCCAGATCCACGCCACGGGGGATAATCACCAGCTTCTCCTGGGGAACCGCATAATGTTCAACCACATAATCCCGGATCGCACCGCTGACACAGATCACCCGGTCACCAAAGGTCATCACCCGGCTGTATTGGTTAACACTATTAAAGCCATGAACCGTTGTGACAAAAGGGCAGTGCTGCTTTTGGTTGGCAAGATAAGCCAGCCAGGCCGGGACCCTGCTTCTGGCATGGATAATATCGGGTGCTATTTCCTCGAGCATCGTTTTTAAAGACCGGATTCGTCCAGGCGCAGAGAACGGATTCTTGCTGGCAACATCAAACAAGAGATGACGTCCTCCGTCGGCAGCAATTTTACGTGTCTGCTTCCCTCCAGAGCTGATCACAATACTTTCGATGCCGCGCCTGACAAGCTCCCGGTTCAGCTCGACAACACCGCGTTCCACGCCACCTTCGTTGAGTTCGGGGAGTAGCTGAACAACTTTCATCGCCAGACCGTCCTTAGAACTGCCTCAAGATCAAACTTACGGTGGCTTTCCCCCAAAGAACCATCAAAGACATGAAGATATCCTTCGCGCGTCAAAAACTCGGTCATACGCACGATTTTGCTCTTCCTGGCTTTTTTAACAAGGGGTAAAACCTCGATCTTCGCCTTGCCGAAAGAGACGGCTTCGCTGATCATCGATGTCGAGTCTTCGGTGACGAAGACATAATCACTGATCGCCAGGAAATCAGCAATCGGGTTCACATTCTCGCGTGATGCAATCACCTTGTAACGAAAAGGCCCATTTGCGACCAGTGCTTCAACCTCTGGAGGAGTTCGCCGCGAGGTCGTTGCGAGAAATTCTGCGCCAGGGAAAAGTTTAAAGATTTGCTTCATCAGCTTTTCGATATGGCTCACTTCCATCTCAAAATGGCGGCTGGATCCACCAATAATGAAAGATATGAATGGTTTATCACCATCTCTTGAAACCAACCCTTGTGGCTCCGGATAGGACAGGTTGACTGGTAAACTCAGAAGATTGCTACGTTCAGGTGGCTGATCATGTTCCTGGGCGAGAATCAGATCAAAGGCATAACGATAATTGCGCGGCAACATGATCGCAACAGAACGGGCACCCTGTGACCGGGCCAGAACGCGGTTAGGGTAATAGGTTGACGATCCAGCTGAAACCACGACAGAACATTCCGGGATATCTCCTTCTATGCGGAACACGCTGGCAACGGTAAGCCCCAAACCATCAAGGAGGTAAGAAGCCGCCTTGCAGAAGCGATTGCAAAAGGAGACCCGACGAATCTCAAAAGGCAGATCAAGCAACTTTGCGAAGGCAACGGATTGGTTAAGATGGCCAGGCTTGCCGTCACTCAAAATGAGCAACGGGAGAGCATCGCCACCCAGACTATGCGTTGACGCTGTCTGTGCCATCAGGATCTCCACATTTAATCAACCGACACTCGCGACAAGTTGTCCAGCGCTCTTTCAATAGCTCCAACCTCTTCGAAGTGGAGTTCCAAAGGCACAATCAGGCAGGGTTTGGGAAATACAGCCCCCTGAAGTTTAACCGCATCTTTTTCTGTCGTCAGCAGAAAATCGATATCCTGGCTGCATGCACTGATGTATTTCAATTCATCGGGACCGTACGCCTGATGGTCGGCAAATGACAATGTTTCGATCAGGTCACAGCCAAGAGCACGGAGCTTTGTGAAAAAATCATCGGGCCGAGCGATGCCAGCGAAAGCCAGGCAACGTCGGCCAGAGAGTTGAGCCCACGACAAGTGACAGCCCTCAGCATCAAGAAGATGATCAGCCAGACGATGGCGACAGTGAATCGCGCCTTGCTCACTGAATACCGGGTCACTCATCTCGTCACTGTGTGTCAGAATCAACAGATCCGCGCGTTTCAGCGCTTTTTGAGGCTCACGCAGGAGACCGGCTGGCAAAAGCGAACCGTTCCCAAACGGATTACGTCCATCGAGAAGGACAATGTTCAGATCTCTATGCACTGCCTGGTGCTGGAAGGCATCATCAAGTACGATGCAATCCGCACCATCGGCTTCAGCAGCAGCAACCCCAAACCGTCGCTTGCGCGCAATATAGACACTCGCACCAGGATTCCTCAATGCCAAAAGGAAAGGTTCGTCGCCGGCGGATTCAGGAGTCAGGGCGTCTCCGCCGCCTGCTGGAGTCACACGACCAAATCTGCCGTTGAATGTTCCCCCATAACCACGGCTAACGACAGCGACCTTCTTGCCACGCTTGATGAGTTGTTTTACCAGTACGTCAGCAACAGGAGTTTTACCAGTACCACCGACAGTCAGGTTCCCGACTGAGATGACCGGCACAGTCGCCCTGTAGATTGGAAGCCATTGATTATAGTACAGAAAATTACGCAGTGATACAATGAGACGGAACAAAAGACTAAGGGGCCACAGCCCCCAGAATAACAGTTGGTCTGACAACCCAACGGGACCATGGCTTATCAGATTTATGTATCGTTCGCGATACTGTGACATGACTTTAAATCCTGCGGGAAATCTCGTTAAGAGTTCTCGCTGTAGCCCCGCGATTCTCCTCTAGAAGGTTAAATCCGTTCTCACCGATCCTCTTGGCTTCGCCAGGATTGTTCAGCAACAAATCAGCATGAAGATAAAGTTCTTCGACATCCTTGACCTGGATTCCGCCATGGGCTTCCTTGACCAGGGTCACGATCTCTTTGAAGTTCTGCATATAAGGCCCAAAGAAAACAGGTTTTTTGGTCAAAGAGGCTTCGAGGATATTATGGCCGCCAATCGGGACCAGACTCCCCCCGACAAAGACGATATCAGACCAGGCGTAGAACCTGAGGACCTCGCCGACTGTATCGACCACAAGAACAACCTCTGGCGACAAAGGCTCATAACGTGACCTCAGAGTTGTACGCAGGACACTCGTAACCCCGGCCCTGGTTAATTCATCGCAAACCTGTCTGCATCTTTCAGGGTGACGCGGTACAAGGACCAGCGAAAGTCCCGGATGTTTCAGCCGCAACCGTTGGTAAACCCTTAGGATAGCTTCTTCCTCTCCAGAATGCGTACTGCCAGCGGCAAACACCTTGTGATTTTTGACGGGCTGATACACATTCGCCAGAGCCTCCAAATCAAGTTTGTCTGCATCAGGCAAAGCCATATCAAATTTCAAATTTCCGGTGACGAGTATTCTCCCCGGAGGAGCCCCGAGGCGTTTTATGCGGCGGCCATC
Organism: Deltaproteobacteria bacterium; assembly: GCA_024636155.1. Taxonomy (GTDB): domain Bacteria; phylum Desulfobacterota; class Desulfuromonadia; order Desulfuromonadales; family BM103; genus M0040. The sequence continues at coordinate 27,047 of JAGXHM010000076.1, read as the reverse complement.
TTTAGCGGACTGCATACAGAAAACCGTAACGCTGTCCAATATGGCTTCGGCAAACTGGCCGATCTTCAGATAACGCGGGAAAGAACGATCCGAGATACGGCCATTCACCAATAGAACGGGGATATTCGATCTTTTTGCGGCTCGAATAAAATTAGGCCAGAGTTCGGTTTCTACCAGGATGATGGCTTCTGGCCTTACAAATCCCAGGACTCGCTTAACAACCCAGCTCAGATCAAAGGGGAAGAAGATACAAAAGTTGACACAAGAGAGCTTGCCAGCGATTTCATGACCGGTCTCGGTCACATTTGAAAGAATCAAGAGATGATCGGGATACTCTTGTCGCAAAGCCTCGAGCAAAGGAATAGCTGCAAGGGTTTCACCCACAGAGACGGCATGAATCCAGATGACCCGTCGGGACTTGACCGTTTCACGAAACTCTGGGGAGTAGTGGCCAAGCCGCTCTCGGATGCCCCTGCGTGCCTTGCCATACCTGAGCCCCCGGAAAAGATAGTACGGGACCAGAATCAGCGTTGACAGACAAAGGGCAAGATCATACAGGCGATAAATCATGTGACGTCAAATGCTCCTGCGCTTTGCTGGTATTGTCATCCATGGCGCCTTGAATGCGGATGCGGAATTCATCAATCGACTCACCTTTGTGGAAATATTGCGGGTCACCAAAACGATAAACGCCAGTTGCCCATGGGTAAGGAAACAAGAAACGATCCCAGGATTTAAACCGATGGCCGCTGCTGCAGGCAAAAGCCATTGGGACAACCGGCCTTCCAGACAAGCGGGCCAACTGGATCAGGCCGTCTTTGACTTGATGCCTAGGTCCTTTGGGACCATCAGGTGTTATGACCAGATCGAAGGGTTGCCGGGCAATTTCCAACATATGCCGAAAAGCAGCTCGACCACCACGATTTGAAGAACCGCGAACCGAATCCTGGCCGAAATACTGCATTGCCCGGGATATAAGCTCCCCATCTTTCGATGCGCTAATCAGGATTTTAACCCCCGGACCATGATAGCCCTTAATCATCATAAAGAGCTGATCGTGCCAGAAAGGAATGATGACATGCTCATCTTTGTCCCAGAACTGACGGATGTTATCCTCACCGACAACATCAATTTTCATCAGCGTGTGGAGTATAGACATCACCCACGCCGCCAGGCGCGGGGCAGTTGCAAGCAGGAACTTATCCCCTAGTGAAGGCATCAGCTCTCGTCCTGGAACTGCATATTGTAGAGTTTCTGGTAAAGGCCGCCTTGAGCCAGGAGTTCATGGTGTTTGCCAATCTGGCAGATTTGGCCCTGATCGACAACAACGATCTTGTCAGCATGCATGACCGTTGACAGGCGGTGGGCGACGACAAAGGTCGTTCGTCCGTGCATCAGGTTCCCTAAGGCCATCTGTACTTTCGCTTCACTTTCAGTATCAAGCGCGCTAGTCGCTTCGTCGAGCAACAAAATCGGAGCATCCTTAAGAATCGCCCTTGCTATGCAAATGCGCTGACGCTGCCCTCCAGAGATATTCAGTCCACGGTTCCCGATCTCTGTGTCGTATCCATTTGGCATCGACAAGATAAATTCGTCTGCGTAGGCCAGTCGAGCTGCATCGAAAATCATATCTTCGCTCGCTGATGGACATCCATAGCTGATGTTGTTGCGCAATGTATCGTTGAACAGGAAGGTCTCCTGATCGACCAGTGCAAGGTTGTTGCGCAGACTCTCCTGACTGAGATCTCGCAAGTCATGCCCATCGATGAAGATCGTCCCGGATTGCGGATCATAAAACCGGCTCATCAGACCGATCAGTGTCGATTTGCCAGCGCCACTCGGACCAACCAGGGCGATAATCTCGCCAGGAGACACCTGCAAGGAAAAATCCTTGAGAACAGGTTCCTCTACATACGCAAAGTTCACCTCATTAAAGGTAACGGCACCATTCAACCGACCGACATGCAAGGCTCCGGGCTTGTCCTGCACATTGATCGGTTCATCGAGCACACTGAAAACCCGTTCAGATGCGGCAAAAGCCTGCTGTAGTTGGTTGTTGATTCGAGTCAAACGTTTGAGCGGTGCATACATGAGCAAAATAGCAGCGAGAACTGAGAATAATTGCCCCTGGGTCATAGATCCCGATAATGCCCGGTCCAGACCATACCAAAGGACACCAGCGATGCCAAAGGCTGAGATAACTTCGATAATCGGTGAAGAGCCAGCGTCATACTTGAAAATCTTGCGCATGAAATTGTAATAAGATTTGTTAGCAGATCGGAAATTGTTATCTTCTCGCTGTTCGGCGCTGAAGGACTTGATGACTTTAATCCCTGAGAAAGTCTGCTCCAGAACCGAAGTCAAGCCGCCCATTGCCTCTTGACCGCGACCCGAATATTTTTTAATTTTGCGACCGATAAGGACCACCGGAGCAGCAACCGCTGGCAGGACCAGCAAGGCAATTCCTGCCATCTGCCAATCGGTATAGAATGCAACACCGATCAGGGCGATAAGCGTGACACTATCACGCATGGCCGCAACCAACACATCACTGACCACTGATTGCATAACATTGACATCATTAAGGATGCGTGACATCAGGACGCCGACAGAGTTTCGCGAGTAGAAACGCATTGACAAATTAACCAGATGTCGGAACAGGTCATTGCGCAAGTCCATCAGGATCAGCTGTCCTGAGGTTTGTACGAAATAACGCTGAACATACATCGAACTACCTTTTAGTACTGCCAAACCAATGACCATCACGGGTACCCATTGAGCCAGGCCATGGTCTCCGGCAACGATCAGACGATCAATGAACGGCTGAACCAGTTTCGCCAAAATCGCATCGGTACTGGCGACGCCCATCGATGCAACCAGCGAGACAATAATGCGCCATTTATAAGGGCGGGTATAATTGAGTATTCTGAGATACAAATTTACATTTTTTTCTTTCACAATACGTCTTTCCCTGAATTGATTTCAGGAGCCTGCTGGTGCAGCATATCGAACAACATCGCGGCAACACGAGTTGAGCAACCAGGTTCGCCAAGTTTTTCCTGCACCCTGCGCAGTTCGTCTTTCATCGTCTCTGCATAGTTGTTATCATTGAGAACATGCAGGGTCTCGTCTGCCAGGGCCTGAGGGTTCGCCGCTTCCTGAAGAAATTCAGGGACAACTCTTCGACCAGCAACAATATTAGGCAGACCAAAATGTTCTATTCGCACCAGGCGTCGGCCAACCTCGTATGTCAATGGAGACGCCTTGTAAAGAATTGCCATAGGTGCCCCCGCAAGCGCTATCTGCAACGTTACAGTACCGGAAACAGTCAGTATGGCATCGCAATTACCCGCAACATCATAGATAGTCGCTTGTCCTGACTCAACGAAAGAAACCGGTAAATCGCTGGGAAATTGCGACTGAATCTCGTCTTTCGACAGAGAGTTTGCAATCGGCACCAGGAAGTGTACGTCCGGTAAGCTCGCGTGGATGAGTTGCGCCGATTCCACAAGGGTTTGCAACATGTAGCGCAATTCATTCTGACGACTGCCCGGAAACAAGCCAACAATTTTCTTCGTTGCCGGAATTTGCAGAGCCTGACGAAGATCGAGATAATCACCGACCGCAGCGAACTCATCCAGCAGCGGGTGACCGACATATTTGACCAGAATATCCAGACCGTCATAAAGCACGGGTTCAAAGGGAAAGATGACTGCCAGAGAATCGACGACTTCGGCGATTTTCTTCACCCTTCCCTTACGCCATGCCCAAACCTTGGGACTAACATAGTACAGCACCGATACTCCGGCTTTTTTCGCCTGCCGTGCAAGGCGTAAATTGAAGTCAGGAAAATCGATCAGGACCAGAACATCCGGTTTCTGGCTGCCGTTCAGTTCTCTTTTGAGTCGTTGAAAAGAGCTCCATATCACCGGCAAACGGCCAAGTACCTCTACGGCCCCCATGACCGCCAGCTTTTCGGCAGGGATCAGGATATGACAACCCGCCGCAGCCATTCTCTGACCACCGACACCGTAAAATTGCATGTCGGCAGACAATGCATTGACAGCTTTTATCAGGTTGGCGCCATGCAGATCACCGGAAGACTCTCCAGCCACGATCATAATGCGTTTGGCAGATTCATTCGTGTTCAAACTTTCTCCTGCAGGGTTCCGACAATAGGTATCAATAACCTCCAAACAAAACCCAAAAAACATTACCTCGATGAACATGATTAACTTGATAGTTAAAGCCTTAAAATATCTCGTTTATCATGTTCATCATGGTTGAAAAACTTTTAGTATTCAAGCGGTATGACTAAAAGTCGTCCACTTGCTTTTGATTATAACCATAGACCCTAATAGACCTTCTTCGCGGCTAAATAAGAATAAAACTCAAATTTTGATTCAAGGCACATGATCAGGCAGAAACAGTTCAGGCGAGTCAGGCAATTTGCCACTCGCCTGAAAATATATTTATCAAACAGGATCTGTTCAACAACTTCGTACTGGCAGCCTGTCGGACTATCAGGGCTGAAGCGAAAATTTGGCCGTTTGAGATCAGATTTTAGCTCGTTTGAGAGTAATAGCCGTAGCTATTGGTCGAAAAGGAGCTGGAATATGGGCCAAACGGTCGAATTTGCAGCCAGTTCATTGATAGTCCGACAGTCTGCTAAAGCCATTCGATTGACTCTATTTGAATTCAATTCGGCAATGATGTACTCGCAAAAAAAAGAAACCGCCACAAAGTCTCCAAGGCACAAAGCTAAACCACTGAATTTATGTTTTTTTATTCTTGGTGTCTTAGTGTCCTGGCGGCTAATACCTGGTTTTCACCTGGCAATTCCACGTTGGCTGTCTTTTATAAATTTGACAAAATGGTCCAATTCTGGAGATTTTTCAACCTCCACATCAATTTTCTGTAAAGCCTCTTCCAGGCGCAATCCCGAACGGAAAATCACGCGGTAAGCCTTTTTGATGCCTCGGATTGTTTTCTCGGAGAACCCGCGCCGCTTAAGCCCTATCAAGTTCAAACCTACCGTTTTCGCCCGGTCACCTTGCACAACGGTGTACGGAAGGACATCTTGAGCCACCATCGCCCCGCCACTGATCATAGAGTGGCAGCCGACACGACAGAATTGATGGATAGCTGTCAGGCCACCCAGAATAGCCGCAGATTCTATTTCAACATGACCGGCAAGGGTTGCGCCGTTTGCCATAATCACTTGGTCATGGATAATGCAATCGTGGGCCACATGCGAATAGGCCATAAAAAGATTGTCATTACCAACAGTTGTCACACCACCGCCTTCTGCGGTTCCGAGGTTTAACGTGGTAAATTCCCTGAAACGGTTACGGTCACCAATTTTCAGATAGGTTTCCTGCCCTGCATATTTAAGGTCCTGTGGCGCAGCCCCAATGGAAGAGAACTGAAAAACCTGGTTGTCACAACCGATTTCAGTCCAACCTTCAATCACAACATGCCCGGCAACCTTGGTTCCAGCACCGATGACAACATGTTCACCGATCAAGGTATAAGGGCCGACACTGACATTGTCAGCAAGTTTGGCTCCAGGTTGAATAATAGCTGTAGGGTGAATCATAAGAGTCCCTTACTTATCTGCGAAGGTTGCTTTCAACTCTGCCTGGGCAACAACTTTACCATCAACCGTGGCTTTACCGTTGAAATGGTAAATACCTCGTTTCACCATGAGCAGCTCCAGATTCAAATGCAGGACATCCCCGGGAAGAACCGGCTTACGGAATTTGGCCTTATCAATACCAACAAAATAGGGAACCAGATTTTCGCAAACCTCTTTGGCGAGGATGGCATAAACACCGCCAACTTGCGCCATGGCCTCTAGAATAAGGACCCCTGGCATAATCGGATGATCCGGGAAGTGTCCCTGAAAAAACGGCTCATTAATCGTGACGTTTTTTATACCAACAATCCGTTTACCCGTTTCAAACTCGACAATTTTATCAACAAGCAGAAAGGGATAGCGATGCGGCAAGATTTTTATAATATCCAGTGTGCTCAGTTGCATAATCAATCTTCATCCTCCATAAACCTCTGTTTTAACTCGTCCACTTGTTTTTTAAGTCGTCTCAATTCACGTCGCATATTCGGCAAATGTGTCATCGTCATGGAAGCCTTTAGCCACTCACGGTGCGGCATGGCAGGGAAACCGGCAAGTGACTGGTTGCCTTCGACACTGTTGGCAATTCCACCACGACCGGCCAAAGTCACGTTGTCGCCAATCTTGACATGTCCAGCGACCGCGGCTTGACCGCCAAAAGTGCAATGTTTGCCGATCACAGTACTACCGGCAATTCCGACCTGGGCAGCCATGACGGTATTCTCGCCGAGATGCACATTGTGAGCAATCTGTACAAGGTTGTCGATCTTAACCCCTCGGCTAATACGGGTGACACCGAGCGTACCGCGATCAATGCAGCTACAGGCGCCAATCTCGACATCGTCTTCAATGACGACATGCCCCACCTGGGGAATCTTGAAGTAGCTACGACCATCCGGAGCGAAACCAAAGCCATCCGCACCAATCACAGCTCCGGGCTGAACAATCACCCGATTGCCAAGCACAGATCTCTCTCGTACGGTGACGTTCGCATGCAACAAACAATCATTGCCGACAACAGCGTCCACACCAACGACGACATTAGGATGTAGATGGGTTCCTCTGCCAATGGTTGCACCGGCGCAAATGACACACCCAGCTTCGATAGTGACATTCTCAGCGACGATAGCATCTGGATGAACATGCGCTCCCGACTGAACCCCTTGCCCAACAAAAGGCGGCACCTCAAAATAAGTCAGTATCTTGGCAAATGCGAGATAAGGATTTTCCGCGAGGAGTAGAGGTATCTGCAGGCTTCCTTGCAGAGAGGGATGAACGATGATCGCAGCTGCCTGACAATCGGCTATTTGTGACTGAAACTTGGGATTCGACAAGAAAGAAATATGGCCTGAACCGGCGGCATCAAGAGAAGCGACTCCGGAAATAAGAGTAGAGGGGTCGCCTGAGACGCCCCCCCCTACCAAGTCTGCCAGTTCAGCCAGGGAGGTTTTATCCCTCCGCTCAGCATGCATATTAATTATTGACCCAACTTATCAAAAGCCTTGATGACCTCATCTGAGATATCAACACTTTCACTTGCGTAGACGATAGAACTCTCGGTTTTTTCAAGAACCATTGTATAACCCTCGCTTTTGCCAACATCCTGAACGACTTTAAGGAGACTCTCGAGGATTTTCCGGGTCAAATCAGCGTCGGTCTGTTGCAGGGTTTCCTGAATATCCTTGGTGAAACGCTGATAATCTTTAACCTTCTGCTGATAATCGCGTTCTTTGGCATTACGTGCCTCTTCCGAGAGCAGCATTGCTTGTTTTTCCAGGTCATCCTTAAGTTTTTTCAACTCTTCCTGACGCTGTTTAACCTCAGCGTCATAAGTCTGCACCTTGGCTTTGATCTTTTCCTTGGCTTCCTTGCCTGCAGCAGAGAGGTTCAACGCCTTTTGTAAATCAACATAGCCAATCTTCTGGGTCTCTGCCATAACAGGTGTAGCGATCATACCAAAACAAACTAATATCAGGATAACGAACTGCTTCATGAATAATCTCCTTAGAAAAATATACTTTTGTACTTAAATTAAAAGAAACGACCGATCATAAAATCAAACTTACCATTGCTCTCATAATCACGAGGATCAAGATTATACCCATATTCGAAGCGCATCGGACCCATAGGGCTCAACCAACGGATGCCGGCACCAGTACTGTAACGCCAGGAACCGAAGGGGTCAGAATCCTCTCCGGAAAAATCATTTTCACCCCAGGTATTACCGACATCGAAGAAGGTAACCCCTTTGATTTTAAGTTCTTCATGGAGCGGGAAGATATACTCAAAGTTAAAGTACGCCTCTGTATCGCCACCACTAAATTCTCCCTCAGCGTATCGTGGCCCAACTTCACGACTATCAAAACCACGAATGCTATAAATACCGCCGAGGTAGAATCTTTCATCAACGGGGACATCATCACTATTGAGGGAGTGGACATAGCCAATTTGGCCATGAGTAGCAAAGACCGTGCCCCACTTCAAGGGCGTGAAGTGACGTGCATCAAGAATATACTTACTGAATTTCTCGGTTCCTCCGAGCCCCGCAATCTCCCATGAGGCACTCAGTTCGTTTCCAGAAGATGGGTCAAGACGGTTATCAGTCGTATTGTATGAATACACGGTCGTTACAGAACTGACAGTCGATTCACCTTCCTGCTCCATGAGGTCAGGCGAAGCGTATAGGCTGACATCGTAGATATCTACATTCTCCAAACGATAGGTTACGAGAATCCTTGAATACTCACCAATTGGATGTCCCGCTTTAATTGCAAAGCCCTGGGAATCACGACTGTAATCATCGTATTCGCGCTCAGTAGAAAAAACATCTGCACCCACTGTCCAACGCGTATCAAGGAAGTAAGGGTCAGTAAGGCCAAGTTGATAAGTTGTACTTTCACCACCAAGGGAGGCAGCAAGATTCAGTCTCCATCCTCTACCAAGAAAGTTTTGCTGGGTAACTGATCCTTGAAAGACAACACCATCGACCGAAGAGTAACCTGCGCCAACGCTGAAGGTTCCGGTGGAACGTTCCGTAACATTGACGTCAACATTCATAAGGTTTTCTTCAGTACCAGCGCTGGTACTGATATCGACAGCTTCAAAGAAACCCAGGTTATTGATGCGAGCCTTGCTTCTTTTTAGATTGGTCGCATTAAAAAGATCGCCTTCCACCAACTTCATTTCACGTCGAACAACCTTATCGCGTGTTTTGGTGTTTCCGGTAATATTGATCCGCTCCACTGACATCTGAGGACCTTGTTCTATATCGAGCATCAGGGCAATCGTGCGCGTTTCATCATCAGCGCGGGTCAAGGGCGACACGTTGGCGTACGCGTAGCCTTGATCAGCATAGACATCAGTCAAGACACCAACTCCCGCGCGCAACTTCGCACGGGAAAAAACGTCACCGGAGGTGAGACCTAACAGGGCAAGAAGCTCTTCTTTCTCTTGAATCATGTCGCCCTGGGCGTCAACTTGACCAATTTTGTACTGAGGGCCCTCATCTATATGGATCAAAACAAGCATATGCTTGCCATCATCAACCAGAGAAATAACCGGCTCACGCACCTTAACCCGCACATGGCCTTCGTTAAAGTACAGGTCAGCAATTCTATCAAGATCCTGCATCAACAAAGGTTCATTGTAGTTACCACGACCGGTTAGCCAGGAAAACATCCATTTTTCCTTAGTATCCATGGCGTCTTCAAGGTCGTCATCGTCAAAAATCGTATTACCTTCGAAACGGAGATCCTTAATGCGAACGATACCACCTTCCTTGATACGGAAAGTCACCAACGTTTCATTGCCTTCGTTAACATGGCTGTCTGCCGTGATCTCTGCAGCGTAATATCCTTCCTTAATGTATTCTGCCTTGATCATGTCAACGCTCTTCGAAACTTCGAAAGGATCGTAGATATCAGGAACACGTACGGTGATCACCTCACGCAGCTTATCAGTGGTCAGTTCATCGTTTCCCTCAAAACGGATGTTACGCACCAGGGGACGTTCTACGACTTTTAACGTCAGAACCGTTATGCCTGCGTCCGTTGTTATTTCAGAACCGATATCAGAGAAGCGTTCCATACGATAGACATTCGCCATGGCGGCATCGATATCAGCAGGGGTAACAGTCTGCCCAGGCTTGATTGCCATAGAGTTGAGGATATCAACGGCCTGCACACGTTTATTGCCTTCAATCACAATGTCGTTAAGGAGGAAATCCTGAGTTGCCCAGGCAGGAAAGGCTAGCGACAAACAAATTAACAGTGAAAGCAACCTCTTAAGCATATCAGTACCACTCCAAGTCTGGTAGACATTTGAAAATCGAGTCATTATAGGGAATCATTGGCAGAAGGTAAACCATAAATTAGAAAGTTAAGTGGTTGAAAAATACAACGATTCAATCGTTGAGATGTGGATTTCTCTACTGACAAGCCTAAACGCATAAACAGCCATCGACCATGCGTATAATCCGGTCCATATGGCCTGCTACTTTTTCACTATGAGTCACAACAATGATCGTCAGGTCGCGTTCAACGTGCAAACGATCAAGTAGAGCCAGAATCTCATCTGAAGTCGCACTATCAAGGTTGCCCGTCGGCTCATCTGCCAGGAGCAGTTTCGGTGACATGGTCAGTGAGCGGGCAATGGCGACCCGTTGCTGCTCGCCACCAGAAAGCTGGCCAGGCTTATGATCAAGCCGATGCCCCAAGCCAACCGCAGTCAGGATTTCACTGGCCCTTTCCTCTGCTTTTTTTGCAGAGGAACGTCCGATCAAAGCTGGCATCATAACGTTTTCCAGCGCGCTGAACTCAGGGAGAAGCTGGTGAAACTGGAAAACGAAACCAATCGTGCGGTTGCGGAAAGCATCCAGCTCCTGTGCTGAATAGTGGAAAATGTTTTTTTCAGCAAAGAGGACAGAACCACTGGACGGTCGATCCAGACCACCAAGCAGATGCATCAAAGTTGTCTTGCCAGCACCCGAAGCACCCACTACGGCTATCCGTTCACCAACACGGATGTCAAGATTAATCTCCTTGAGAACATCAACCCTGCCGCGATCAGTGATGAAATGTTTTGACAATGCACGTACCGCAATCATGACCGACACCTATTCATAACGCAAAGCTTCAGCAGGGTCCATTTTGGATGCCCGCCACGCTGGATAAACCGTGGCTAGTAGGGAAATGGACATGGCGACAAGAACGACAGCGATCACGTCACCTGAGTTAACCACCGAAGGAAAAGTATCCATCCCGTAAACGCTCTGATCAAAGATTTTGACGTTGAGTAGATTTTCCAGCCCCTTAATGAGTGAATCAGCGTTCTTGGCCAGGACCAAGCCAAGCCCTGTTCCAAACAAAGTGCCAAGCGTCCCGATAATCAGTCCTTCGAAAACAAAAATCTGCATAATGCTGCGCGAGGTCGCACCCATAGATCTCAAGATTGCGATATCACGGTGTTTTTCCATAACAACCATAATCAGCGTCGTCGCGATATTAAAGGCAGCGACCAGAACAATAATACCCAGGACGATAAAGAGACCGAGTTTCTCCAATTTAAGCGCAGACAAAAATGACCCGAACATATCTTCCCATGAGCGAACGGAGTAAGGGAAGCTGTATTCCTGACGCAAACTACTGGCAACAGGGGCCGCCTGGTCGAAGCTGTCAACTTCAATTTCAACCCCACTGACACCATCACCCAGGTCAAAAAACTGTTGTGCTTGTTTTATGTCAATGTAGGCAAAGTAAGCGTCGACAAAGCCGCCGCGTTGCTTGAAAATGCCGACAATTTTGAAAGGCTTCATTTTTGGGATCATGCCGAAGGGCGTAATCGTGAACATCGGCGGGATCACATTGATTGAGTCACCGACAGCGACACCCAATGACGTGGCAGTATCCAACCCGATCAAGATGCCTGGCGTTGTCGATTCCAGATCATACAAGACATCTTTAACATCAACACCAGCCTCGGTCAGAAAGCTCTGGCGAAAGATCTTGTTCTTTCGTTCGACACCCTTCACGTTGACCGCCGCAACGTTTCTCTGAGAAAGGAGCATCGCTTCCTTGCTGACAAACGGCGAGGCATGCAAAACATGGGGTGATGCTGCCTTGGCTGTTGCGACGACTGCGTCGGGATCGGTCAGATCTTCACCGTGCTTCTGTATCAAAACATGCGGGATATTGCCAAGGATTTGTTGTCTTACGCCATCATGAAAACCGGTCATGACAGCAAGCACGACAATCAGGGCAGCAACCCCGAGCGTGATCCCGGCAATGGAGATAAACGAAATCACCGAGATAAACGTCTGTTTGCGCTTGGCGCGAAGGTAGCGAAGGCTGACAAAGAGTTCGTAGTTCATTAAAAAACCCGGTACGCGGTACGAGGTACGAGTGACGAGGAAGTCGTAAAAAAGATTTTACACGTCCCGCGTCCCGCGTCCCGCGTTCCTGTCATTTCGCCTCCGGGCGTAGTTGCGGAAAGAGGATAACGTCACGAATCGACTGTGAATTGGTGAGCAACATAACCAGGCGATCAATGCCGATCCCCTCACCTGCTGTCGGCGGCAGGCCATATTCCAAGGCCCGAATATAATCTTCGTCCATGGCATGGGCCTCTTCATCACCGGCTTCTTTCGCCACCCGCTGCTTGACGAAACGCTCGCGCTGATCATCCGGGTCATTCAGCTCGGAGAAAGCATTTGCCAGCTCCCGGCCGACAATAAAAAGTTCAAAACGGTCAACAAGGCTCGGATCCTGATCATTCTTACGCGACAGCGGAGAGACTTCCGTGGGGTATTGGGTGATAAACGTTGGTTGCCAGAGTTCTGGCTCTGCGACCGCATCAAAAACTTCAGTCAATAATCTGCCATAACCGATCTTTTTGTCGAACTCCATGCCAAGCGTCGCAGCATACGCCAGCAATTTAGCGTGATCGTCGATGTCGGATTCACTGATTGTGCCATACTTGAGAATTGCTTCACGTACTGTCAGTCGCTGCCAGGGTCGGCTCAGATCAACCTCACGTTCGCCATACTTGAACTGTAAAGTACCAACCACCTCTTCTGCCACATGACAGATCAGTTCTTCGGTGAGATCCATCAGATCTTCGTAGGTGGCATACGCCTGGTAGAACTCCATCATGGTGAATTCTGGATTGTGCTGGATGGAAATCCCCTCATTACGGAAATTGCGGTTGATCTCAAAGACTCGCTCAAAGCCACCGACAACAAGACGCTTCAGATAAAGTTCCGGAGCAATACGCAGAAAAAGGTCCATCTTCAAAGTGTTATGATGAGTCATGAACGGCTTTGCAGTAGCACCACCGGCAACCGGATGCATCATCGGCGTTTCAACTTCAAGATAATCACGATCTACCATGAATTCGCGAATCATGGAGACGATCTGGCTGCGCTTCTTAAAAACGTCGCGGACATCCTGATTGACCATCAAGTCGAGATAGCGTTGCCGATAGCGGGTTTCCACGTCAGTCAAGCCGTGCCACTTTTCCGGTAGCGGCAAGAGTGACTTGGTCAGCAGTTGAATAGACTCGGCGCGCAAGGAGAGTTCATCGGTCTTGGTCCGAAACGGTCGACCAACGACACCGACAATGTCACCAAGGTCGAACTTACGAAACAAGTCGAAGCTCTCATCACCCACGATATTTTTGGCAACATAAATTTGAAAACGACCAGTCCGGTCCTGGATCTGGACGAATGCAGCTTTACCAAAATCGCGCTTTGCCATAATACGGCCAGCAACACGATAGACCGTCTCAACCGCCTCCAAAGCTTCTTTATCGTGATCAGCATGAGCTAAGTGGACTTCATTCCCTGTCGCATCGACAGAAAAATCATTAGCGAATGGGTTGTGTCCCTGCTCACGCAGCTCTTTGAGTTTGGAACGCCGTTGATCAACAATTTCGTTATGATTTTCTTCAGACATAATCTCTTTCCTTCGAATATTGTAACTATTCAGCTTACAAAGAAAACCTCTGGACACGGATAAGAATCTGATTTACACGGATTGAACAAAAGCTAACACTTTAAATCGATTCAACGCGGAGGCACGGAGGCCCTGAAGGTCAATAAACTCTTTTTAGTGGCTTTTGGCTTAACGGTTTCAAACCCTTAAACATAAATTTGGTTCCTCTGCACCTCTGCACCTCCGCGTTGAATCATAAAGTTAAGAGTGTGATGAATAGTTACCGAATATTTTCAATCGGGAACCAGCAACTACTGGCCGGTTTTTACCTATGCACATGGGACAGTCCCTGTGGTTCTCTTACAGCTTATAGCCCTACATCTAGCCTATTGCATCAAATAGGCCTCTATAAAACCATCAAGATCGCCATCAAGCACGCCGTCGGCATTTCCGACTTCATGATTGGTACGATGGTCTTTAACCATGCGGTACGGATGCAGGACATAAGATCTGATCTGACTTCCCCAGGCAATTTCCTTCTTTTCGCCGCCCAACTCCTCGGCCTCGCTCTCCTTCTTTTCCATTTCCAGCTCATAGAGCCGGGCTTTCAGCTGTTGCATGGCGATAGCACGGTCTTGTGCTGGGAACGCTGATTCTGGCAACTCACCACAACGCCAGTCGGGATATGGGTTATACGGATCGCCGAATCCGTTTTATTGATGTGCTGGCCACCCGCGCCACTCGCCCGAAATGTATCGACCTTGAGGTCTTTATCGAGGATTTCGATATCGACGTCGTCAGCAAGCTCGGGGAAGATAAAGACGGAGCAAAATGACGTATGGCGACGGGCGTTGGAGTCAAAGGGTGAGATTCGTACCAATCGGTGAATACCCTTTTCAGCCTTTAAATAACCATACGCATAGTCACCAGCCACCGTAAAAGTCACCCCTTTGGCGCCAGCTTCATCACCAGCCTGGTAATCGGTGATTTCGGCCTTGAAGCCTTTGCGCTCGCACCAACGCAGATACATTCGTAACAGCATCTCGGCCCAATCCTGAGCTTCTGTGCCACCAGCGCCGGCATTAATACTGACAATGGCGCCACTGGCATCATGCTCACCGGAAAGCATGCGGGCAAACTCCATCTGCCCGATCTTTTTTTCCACACCAGGTAACATGCTACGCACTTCCGCCAGAGCTTCCTCGTCTTCACAGTCCTCGCCCAGTTCAATCAGGATCTGGATGTCCTCCAGAGCTAGCTCAACTGAATCCCAGTCTTCAACCAGCTTCTGCAGTAAAGCTTTTTCCTTCTGAACTTCCTGGGCATTCTCGTTGTTATCCCAAAAATCAGCTTTGGCAACTTCTGCATCTAATTCTGATACCCGTTCACGTTTGCTATCAACGTCAAAGATACCTCCTCAGCTCAGCAAGCTTTTCCTGGAGGTTTTTCAGCGACTCACTCTCTTCACGAAACATTTTTAACTCCCAAAATAGAAAATCGAACTGCGAATTATAACCGCAGACGACAAAATGGACAAGGAAACTTCGTGGGTTTGAGGATTTTCCTGAGTGGGGCCTCAAAAGTTAACCACCAAGACCCCAAGACACGGAGAAACATTTGGTCTTTTTCCGGTTACTTCAAAATCTCAGGTTGTCGTGACTGGTTTTTCTCCCCAGGAGGATCTTCTTGAGGACTTTGTGTCTGGCCAACACAGCCGTGGGCCGGTGGTTATAAATCCGTACATATTCAGTACCCTGAGTTTTGCACTGACATCCGAGGAGACCGCCCTCCCCCAGCCCCTCCCATGAAGGGAGGGGAGTTTTATGATTTGCCCCTCTCACCTCTGTGGGAGGAGTTTTATGTTTTGCCCCCTCTCCCCTCTGTGGGAGAGGGCCGGGGTGAGGGGGTTCGCCAGAGCTGAATAGTCACATAATCCCTAAGTTTTTGAATTATGGAACCACAATCACAAAAACCGGCGGCGCGTCTGGATCAGCCAAAGCAGACTGATCACCAGAAAAGCTCCTGGCACGACATCACCCATGTGTGAATAAAGTCCTGGTCGTGCACCTAAGCCAACTTCTCCTGTCAGCAAAGCCGTCTCGAAGAGCCCCGTTTGCTTGATAATCCGCCCAGACGGTGCAATAAAAGCCGAGATTCCTGTATTAGCGGCACGGGCCAACCAGACCCGATTTTCAATCGCACGGAAACGCGCCATGGCCAAGTGTTGCCAGGGCGCTGAAGACTTGCCAAACCAGGCATCATTGGTGATATTGATCAGAAGGTCACTGCCCTGGCGAACATACTCACGCGCAAGTTCCGGGAAAATCACTTCGTAACAGATAAGTACTCCCATTTGATGCCCATGAATCGGCAGAGGGTTGATCTCTCCTGGAGAGTAGTCGCCAATACCGGCGACCAACTTATTGACAAAAGGCAGGTAGCTGCCAAGGGGCACATATTCTCCGAAAGGGACGAGATGAATCTTATCACTGCGGCCAAGCAATTGGGCTGACGGCGAGAGGAGAAAGGCGCTGTTCAGATAACGTAGTCCCCCTGGGCCTCTGTGATATGCGGGGCTACCAAAAAGGAGCGAAGAGCTTGTTTCAACAGGTAAGGCCGCAACCGACTCAGCCAGCGGTCCCCCATCCTGGAAATAAAACGGCATCGCTGCTTCAGGCCAAACGATCAAATCCATAGCTTCAGATCGTTCGGCTCGCAGTGAAAGGTCACGGTAGGTTTTGACTGTATGTATTTGGTTATCAGGGCGCCATTTGAGGTCTTGCGGGATATTCCCCTGGATAAGCGCCATATTCAGCGTCTCAGGGCGGGCGTCAAGATCCTGCTGTAAACACCATTGGCCATAACCGTAATTGAGTAGCAGCAAAAGAGCCGTGGCAATGAAAGCTTTGACCGGAATTAGTTGCAGAGGCTTGTGCCGCAAAGCCAAAAGGCTAACCCCAAGCACAACATTACATAAAATGAGCAGATAGCTCAAACCGTACACGCCAAACAGATCGGCGGACTGGATCATCGGTATCCAGGCATGCTGAGAGTAGCCTAGCGTCGCCCACGGAAAGCCCGTCAGCAGAAATTCACGCAGGAACTCAAGCGCAACCCAGAGAACCGGTAAAGTTAGCAGATAAGAATAGTTCCTGAGTTCCTTGAGACGACACGCAGCCCAGGTCGCTGTCCCCCAAAAAAGAGCCAGATACCCGGCAAGCAAGAGATAAAGGAGAAAAGAAACGGCCAGCGGCAAGTGACCGTAGGTGGTCATAACAATATTGACCCAGTAAAGAGCCACGGCAAAGAAAACCAGTCCGGCGACAAATCCGCTCTTGAAAGGACGGCTCTGCATAACCATAACCAGGGGGATGAGACCAAACCATGCGAGGTAGGAATAGTCAGGAACTGGAAAAGAACAGGCCAGGAGTAGACCTGCCAAGGCACTGGAACAGGTCACTTTATCGGGGAGGAAGCGCCGCATATCAGGAGGTTTTTGTTGCTGTTTCACGCCAGATACGAACCTTGCCAATCTTGCGTTCGTCTGACTCTTCTACCAGTAGGACCAGGCCGTTATCGATAATTTTTTCCCCTACTTTTGGCACCTTGCCTAACAGGTGGAAAAGATACCCGCCAACCGTATCAAATTTCTCCTGCGGAATCTCAAGGTCAAAATACTCTTCCAACTCCTCGACGTTAGCTCGGGCGTCCACCAGAAGGGTGCCATCTTCCTGTGGCTGGACCCATGAGACTTCACGATCGTATTCGTCCTGTATATCACCGACGATCTCTTCAAGCAGATCTTCAATGGTGATCAGACCGGAAGTCCCGCCATACTCATCGACAGCAATCGCCATATGTACCCGCCGGGTACGAAAATCCACCAGTAAGTCTTCGATTCGCTTGGTTTCCGGGATAAAATAAGGGGTGCGCATCACCTTTGTCAGAGTCAGGGTCTCATCGTTTGCTCCCCAATTACGCAACAAATCCTTTGCATAGACAACACCGACAATTTGGTCTGTCGAACCCTCATAAAGCGGAACACGGGAATGTCCTGAGCTTATGATAAGTTCAAGAAATTCGCTGAGGGTCGCATCCGCAGGAGAACAGACCATATCGGTGCGCGGCACCATTACTTCGCGAACAATGGTGTCACCGAACTCGAAGATCGATTGCAACATATCGCCTTCGGATTCGTTGAGGATGCCTTCCTCCTCGGAACTGTTGATCGCTTCCTGCAGTTCTTTTTCAGTCAAGGCGCGCGACTGTCCCCAAAGGGTACGACTCAAAGCAGAGAGCCATGAGTTGCGCGCGGGGTTATTACCATCTTCCACCAGAGTAGGCTCCTTTTGATTCGTTAATGAAATGCCAATTGCATGCCCAAGGTAGTCAAGACCCCAAGCAAACTGCCGGCAGCAATTTCCCTAAAAGTGTGCACACCGAGCAGAACCCGGCTTTGTGCCACCATAACAGCCAGAAACCATGCCAGCAGAATGACCAGCAGGCCAACCTCGGCAAACGCTACCGAGGTTGCTATCGAAAACGCAACGCCCGCGTGACCACTTGGCATGCCACCATGCAGTGGTGTGCCGCGGCCAACCCGGGCCTTGGCCAGAATAACCAGCAGGACAACAATGACAATAGAGATAATCGCTATGTTGCCAGTTGTCCTCATGAAATCATGAGTAACATCAACCTCGGCAACAAAAAAGAATCTCGACAACGCCAGGTAACCGAGGACCATGGCACCGACACTGGCGAGGAGTACCGCTCCAGCGGCAACGTCTTTGGCACGTTGTGCAAGGGGATTAAACTCAGGAGACACCAAGTCAACAGTCACTTCGATTGCAGTATTCACCAGTTCGGCAAACAAAACCAGAGTCATTGCCAAGGCCAATAGAGCAAATTCGTGCAGAGTAAGACGCAGAAACATAGCCCCAACCAGCACCAGGATGGCCGCAAGCAGATGAAAGAGCATGTGACGCTGGGTTTTAGCTGCCCAGAGTATCCCCTCGATTGCACAATTCAGGCTACCGATAAATCCACTGGGCTTGGTCCACTGACCCTTCATTCAGTAAGAAACTCCTCACGGATCAACGAGAACACTTCCTGCTCTCTGGCTTCCATACGCTGTGCCTCAGCTTGCGTACCACGTTCGTGGTCATAGCCAAGCAGATGAAGAATACCATGTAAAAGCAGGAAATATAGTTCGCTCTCAAACGTGGTATTCGCGTCAGCGGCGTCGCGCGCTGCCGTTTCAGCAGAGATAACCACGTCACCAAGCAGGTCTGGTTGCACCCCTCCCCCTTCACCTTCCTGCATAGCAAAAGAGATGACGTTGGTCGGACGATCTTTCTCCAGGTAATCGCGATTGATTTCCTGGATCACGCTATCATCGACAATCAGAATCGACAGTTGAGCATCAGGACATCCCGAGACGCTTAAGATCTTCCGTGCTACCTTTCGCAGGAGAACTTTTCTTACCTTCTGCCGAGTTTGTTGATTTTCGATCGCTATTTTCATCCGACCTCCGGGGCCCTTTTTCTGTGCCACGTTCCTTGCTGACCGGTTCCGGGTAGTCAATTCGATAATGGAAGATACCGCCCAGCACAAGGTTGAAACTTTTTGCGATATTATGAATGTCTTTGAGGGTCAACTCACATTCATCCAGCTGTCCGTCAATAAAAATATTGTTGATAATTTTCTGCACCATCCCCTGGATACGAGCCGGAGTGGGGTCTGCCAATGTTCGACTGGCAGCTTCAATAGCATCGGCCAACATGATCAAAGCCGCTTCGCGAGTCTGCGGTTTGGGACCGGGATAGCGGTAATCCCGTTCATCGATCTGTTCCACCCCTGGGTCGGCCTTACTTTTCGCCCGATCAAAGAAAAACTTCATCAGGCTGGTACCATGATGCTGACGGATAATGTCATTAAGAGTCCGACCAAGACGATTCTCACGCCCCAATTCTGTTCCATCTTTCACGTGCGCCATAAGAATCAAAGCGCTCATCGAGGGCGCAAGCTTATCGTGTCGGTTCTCCTGCCCGCCAATATTTTCAACAAAGTAAAGCGGCTTTCTGATTTTGCCAATATCGTGATAATAGGCGGCGACCCGAACCATCAAAGGATTCACGCCGATATTTTCCGCCGCTGCCTCGGCTAAATTTCCGACAATAACCGAATGATGATAAGTCCCTGGTGCCTGCACCATCAGGTCACGCAGGACCGGGTTGTTCATGTTGGCAAGCTCAAGCAATTTAATATTGGTTGTATAACGGAAAAGCGATTCCACCAGAGGAACAACGCCAGTCACCACAACAGCCGCCACTAAACCGCCGACAAAGCCGAAACCAAGTTTATAAATCAACTGTAGATCAAATGGCCTGCTGGTCATGAGATGAAGAGCAAAGAGCAGCACAAAGTTAAACAGACCCAATCGCAGTCCGGCACGGAACAGGGAGGAACGTTCCGTAACGTGGCGTACCCAATGTGCCCCGGCAAGACCGGTCAAAAAGACAAAAACCATAACAGCAAAACTGTTACCAAAAAGAGCACCAGTCACAATGGCCGAGAGAATGGCAAAGATCAGAGAGATTTCAGAATTCAGAACGATGCGTACCAACATGGTACCAACGGCGAAAGGGAATACATAATAATAGGCATTTTGTTCAACATAAGGGAACGCACTGACCAGAGCCGCCGAGATAAAGATAAAAATCTTTAAGACCAGAACATGGACAACAAAAATCGTCGTCAGAAACAACAGGTCGCGATTTTCCGGACGATATTTGCGAATATTGCGGAGGGCAAAAGTGTGAGCGAAATAGACAAGCAGAAAACAGCTGAGCAACATCCCCATAGCATTGCGCCACAAGGAGACAGTGCTACTGTCATCACGCAAAGCCCCTAGCCGTATGATCTGGTCAGGAGTGATACGATCACCCTCACGGGCAATCATTTCGCCCTTTTTGACCTGGATGAGAATCGGTTTGACTTCTTCCCTGGCGATCCGCTTGCGCGCTTCCGTTTCGCTCTGATTAAATGAGATGTTCGGCCGCAGCAACGGCACAATCAAATTTTGCAAGGCTTTTTGCTGATTAGAGGGAAAGTTGGGATCGCTAAGCGCATTTTTCAAAGAATCTTGAAGCTGACCCAATCCAATCACTACGGTTTGACTGCTGGCAGGGACTTCATTACTCGTTTCGAGGTCGCGGAAAATCACGCCCTTCGTTCGGTCCGTCTCGAACAGTTTAAGATTACCAGCAATTTTTTGCTGATAAAGATGCGTCATAATAAGCGCCACGCGCGCCTTATTTCCGTCTTGTGCTGCGAGCTCTTTTAATGCTGCGAGAACCTTTCCATCAACCTTGACGCCAAAGTTTGAATCAAGCCCTGAAATTTGCTCTTCATCAGTCACTACCTGGTCGAGACTGACATTGAGAGAGGAGAGGATCTGATCCACCTGCTTGGAAATAATTGTTCCGGTAGACGGATCATAATCATAAAGGTTAGCGACCGCCCGCTCGGCATCTGCTCTTTTTTGTTCTGACAAATCGTCGTCGGGGATCAGAATGTCACGTGGCGCTTTGATGTCACGTGGCACGATATCACCAGGAGCAAACTCGGTCGGCGTCAAAGCACCTTTTGGAACGATGATGAATGTCAGCAATACCACCAGAAGAACCAACAACAATGCCCGCTGAAAACCTTCATCACCGCCCTGTTTGTTTTGCTGCGCAAGACGAAAGAAAAAGTTCGGAGTTGAACCGCTCTCAGATTTACGTTCGCTTTTAGACATACAAATATCCTGTTACCCGGGCGGCCATGCTAGCCGGGTTTGTAAGCATCGTAAGCTCTGACAATGGCCTGGACAATCGGGTGTCTGACCACATCCATATCAGTAAAAGAGACAAAGGTGATGCCATCAACATGGCTCAAAACTTCCCTCGCTTGAACCAGCCCTGAGATACGACCATTGGGTAAGTCGATCTGAGTCACATCACCAGTAATAACTGCGCGGGTACCGAAACCGAGCCGCGTCAGAAACATTTTCATCTGTTCAGTGGTTGTATTCTGGGCTTCATCAAGAATCACGAAGGCATCATTCAGCGTGCGGCCTCGCATAAACGCCAGGGGGGCCACCTCGATAACCCCATGATCAATCAGCGCCTGGCCGCGATCAAAATCCATCAGGTCGTAAAGAGCATCATAAAGCGGGCGTAAATAGGGATTGACCTTTTCTGCGATATCTCCCGGGAGGAAACCAAGTTTTTCCCCGGCTTCAACTGCTGGCCTCACCAGAACGATCCGGCTGATTTCCTTCTTTTTTAACTGCGCCACCGCCATCGCCATCGCCAGGTAAGTCTTTCCCGTTCCGGCCGGACCGATACCAAAAACGACATCATTGTTGCGCATGGCATCAAGATAGGCTTTTTGGGCAAGGGATTTCGGAGAGATGGCTTTATTACGTGAAGAGACCGTTACGGTGTCGAGAAAAATATCCTTGAGTTTTGCTGAATCGTCCATACGCAGGATACGATCAGCATACTCGATATCTGACGGACGCATAGAGAAACCGGATTTTAACAAGCTGGCCAGTTCTTCCAGCAAGCGTATCGAATGCGCCAGATTTTTACTGGGGCCCTCGAGCAGGGCCGTGGTTCCCTTGGAGCTGACACGCACACCGGTAAGGCGCTCGATCTGCTGAAGGTGTCGGTTCTGCTGTCCGAAAAGAGCATGAGCCAGCTGGGGATCGGTAGGCTCAAAACTTTGCCGTTGTATAGGATCATCCAATAGAAGTAAACCCTTAGTGTTATTTATTCTGCAAGATTTACAAAATACCACCTTGGTCTGCGCAAATCAAATGCATCGTATTTTAAGTGATTCAATCACGGCCAAAAAGGGGTTTAAATTTTATTCTGATGTGCTATAAAAAAGACCGTGTCATCAGTCCATAATCCTGCCGAACTATTCACTAAAATAAGGGGACAGAAACCATGAGTGAAATCGTCGATATTTATGCCCGAGAAATTCTCGATTCTCGCGGCAACCCAACCGTTGAAGTTGAAGTTTATCTGGAAAGCGGCGCTATGGGTCGTGCTGCCGTACCGAGCGGTGCCTCTACCGGCAAGCGGGAAGCTCTCGAACTGCGTGACGGCGACAAAGACCGCTACCTCGGCAAGGGAGTTCTGAAAGCAGTTGCCCATGTCAATGAAGAGATCGCGGAAGCCCTGCTCGGTTGGGAAGCCACAGATCAGACCGAAATCGACCGCAAACTCATGGAAATGGACGGCACCGATTTCAAAAGCAACCTCGGCGCCAACGCCCTGCTCGGTGTCTCCCTGGCTGTTGCCAAGGCCGCTGCCGAGGACTCCGGACTACCCCTCTACCAATACCTGGGCGGCACAAACGCCAAAGAGTTGCCGCTACCGATGATGAACATTATCAACGGCGGTGAGCACGCTGACAACAATGTCGACATCCAGGAATTCATGATCATGCCCGTCGGTGCAGACTCCTTCAAGGAGGCCCTGCGCATGGGAGCTGAAATTTTTCACGCCCTGAAAAAAGTTCTCAAGGACAAAGGGTACAACACTGCAGTCGGTGATGAAGGCGGCTTTGCGCCAGACCTGAAAAGCAACGAGGAAGCCCTTGAAGTCATCATGGACGCCATCAGAGCTGCGGGCTACAAGCCCGGTGAAGACATTCTGCTTGCCCTTGATGTTGCCGCCAGCGAACTTTATAAAGACGGCCAATATATCCTGGAGAACGAGGAGCAAAAAGAGAAGAACGCCGCCGACATGGTGGAGTTTTATGTCGATCTGGTGGAACGTTATCCGATCATCTCCATCGAAGATGGCATGGCGGAAAACGACTGGGATGGCTGGAAGCTACTCACCGACCGCCTCGGTGACAGGATTCAGATCGTCGGTGACGACCTCTTCGTGACCAACACCAGCATTCTTAAAGAAGGCATCGATAAGGGCATCGCCAATTCGATCCTGATCAAGGTCAACCAGATCGGTACCCTCACAGAAACTCTGGATGCGATCGAAATGGCCAAACGTGCTGGCTACACTGCAATCATTTCTCATCGCAGTGGTGAAACCGAAGATACCTTCATTGCCGATCTCGCTGTAGCCACCAACGCTGGCCAGATCAAAACCGGCTCCCTCTGCCGCACCGACCGCGTTTGCAAATACAACCAGTTGCTGCGTATCGAAGACGAACTGGGCGATGTTGCCCTGTTCGGGGGCGCGGAAGTTTTTTACAATATCAACTAACAAACAATATTAGTAACTATTCAGCATACTCTTAACTTTATGATTCAACGCGGAGGCGCAGAGGTGCGGAGGACCCGACTTTATGTTTAAGGGTTTGAAACCGTTAAGTCAAAAGCCACTAAAAAGAGTTTATTGACCTTCAGGGCCTCCGCGCCTCCGCGTTGAATCGATTTACAGTGTTAGCTTTTGTTCAATCCGTGTAAATCAGATTCTTATCCGTGTCCAGAGGTTTTCTTTGCAAGCTGAATAGTTACCAATATTATTTCCACTGTAAAGACGAAAAACGGGGGTGCTCTTGAGCACTCCCGTTTTTTTTGAGAATTTATAACCGAAACAAAGATTAGCCACGAAGACACAAAGGCTCAGAGGAAGAATGCAAAATTACAGGAGAATACGATAGTCAACATCCATGGCTTTTGCCAATTTTCTGGCATTTATCTTACCGATCGTACGTTTACCATTTTCCATTTCGGAGATATGCCGTTGAGGGATTCCCGTATTCTTGGAAAGTTCAATCTGGGTTAGCCCTTCACGGAAGCGAACACCCTGCAGAACCGTGCCAATCGGATTGTCAGCAAATTCTTCTTCAACTTTTTCAGCCGGGGAAGCATATACCTCTAACTCTTCAACTGACTTGGCACCCAACTCGACTGCAAGGTACTCAAGCTTGTATATAAGCTTCTCGTCACCAACAATACGCAATTCCAAGACTTTATTGCCGACACTACGAGCAACCATGTCCTCAATGTTTTTGTTTCCTTTGGCGACCTTCTTATGTCTCTTCGTTGGAATTTTGTCTAATAATTCAGTAAGGTGCTTTCTCTCTTGTGCCAACATAGGTCACCTCGATGATTTTAATTTCTCTGTCCGTGACTTCCCAGACCGCAACATAAGTAGTCTTGCCTTTTTTGTTCAGATGGCAGTGGTGGCAAATTGCTCCTAACTTGCTGTAATTAGGCCAATTCCCCCTTACAGGGCCACCCCTCTTAAGCTCAGCAACAAGCGCGACAAGAACTTTTCGCCAACGTTCAGAGAGTTGTCCCCTCTGTTTTGCAGCCTTGCGGCTATAAAGCACCGTCCAATCAATACTCACAAAATATACCTATTTTTAGTATATTGTCAATTTATTCCGAAGAATTATTTCACCAACACCGGCACTGTCACGCTACCTTCCGAACCGGAGACCGTCACTGCCGTAGGAGCTGAGGAAACATTGGTATCGGTGTAAGACCAGAGGTACAGGCCCTTGAATAACTTTTCAAAAGCCATCGGCACGGTTGCCCCCGCAAATTCAACCATAAGATTTGCATTTTGATAGTCACTGGTTGCGTCAACGTTAAGAGTTGTCTTGCGTGATGTATACAGAACATTGGTGATTGCAATACTATTGGCATATTGCCGGGGCTGATAATCAATGACTACATTCAATGGTGACGTTGTGTCGACTCCATCAGTTGCGATCACGGTCACCATGTTTTCTCCATCGCCAAAATCAGTGATCAGACATTCCCATGTTGTTTCCGTCGGGTAATCTGGAAAAGTGCAAAGCGTTGCAGAAGTATTGACCGTAACTGAAACGTCGGCATTGGTTGAACGATTGCCGCTGATTAATTGATCAGGCCGGAGCACTCGCGCTCCGGCCTGTTTGGTTGAGGATCGTTCCCTAAAAAACTAGAGTTGCTTCACCGTGAAGGTGTAGCCACCGTCAGCACCTTCGGCCACCTCGATGTCGGCGACGCCCTCCGGATTGGCGTCACCAGCACTTCCCTCCTCCTGGCCCAGAGTGGTCAGATAATTCCTTATGACCTCTCCTGCCTGGATCTGCACATAGGCCGTTTCCGGATTACTGCCGCGATAATAGTTGAGCCCCACGCGATAGGTTCCCACCGCCACCGACTCGCAATCAACAACATAGTAATGCTCCGGTCCTCTGGATGTGACATCGTCGTAATCAAGTGAGCCCGAGGTCCCTAACTTATTGGCATAGTAGACATGGCTGCCGTCTGGTTCGAAAACATGCAAATCGACGTCAGGTTCATTGCCCCAGGTCAGAGTCACACTGATCGGCCCGCTACCGAGCTCCGGTTCCGGCCAGGCCAGACCGTTGGCCGTGGACAGGGCACTGTTGATAATCATCGGACCGCTCTGGTCACCGTCCAGATAGGCGTCGATAAAGCTGTGATTTTTCCAGTCGCTGCTGGTATTGCTGTTGGTGATGTTGCCATCGAGTGTACCCGGGTAGAAAATCCGTACCGAGTTGATGACCAGGTCATCGCCCCGGGTGATGTACGGACCGCCGCCGGCAACCTGCCCGGAAGGGGTGGCCACGGCAACAATGCCGAAGGCATCCATCGGCAGGTTGTTTTCATCATAGGCGAGGTTGGTATAGGCGGAGTTCGCATACAGATTACCCTGGGAGTGCCCGACCACCAGGACCCGATTCCCCTCCATCAGCAGCGCCTTGTAACGCTGAATGTGACTGCGCAGATCAGCATCCCTGGCTGCCTGAGCTTGATCGACGCGGGCAGCCATATCCAGGGCCTTGTCCTGAAACCACTCCGGAGCCAGCCACAACCCGCTCATCCACCGCCAAAAGGTTGATACCGATTCGCCCTGACGTTGACGGAAGACTTGAAAGAGTGAGAAGATTTTTTCATCGTGGTTGTAGGAGACATCAAAGACCCATTCCTCTTTGGGAAGATCTCCTTTTGATCTCAAGAGATCTTCAAGTCTCCCAACAGAGTCAGTAAGATTCCTATGATTGTTGAACATCCCATTACCATAAAACACATGTGTTTTTTTAGCACAGAAAGAGGCTTGCGAAAAAGATGGACTAAACAACGTCGTCAATACAAATAACATCAATAAAATTGGAAACTTGATATACATAACATTTCCCTCCAAAGCTTAATTCAGTTCAATTCATCAGGATTGAAATTGCAGCTATGTTTCCAATCCGGCATGGGTCTTCTTGAAAAATTTCCTCCACCTAGAATACGACTGGCTTCCATGTAACCATAAAATCGTTCATCAGTATTGACGATGAGAGCCTCAAGTTCTTTTGCAATTCTATGAGGCTTTTCGGGATTGACATAATAATGACATTCACTTGACCTCTGCATCGCATCCATATCATTGTAAACCGCATCCCGGTCCTGCTGATGACCGTGGATGATCATGTTCTGCATCGGGTAGTAT